>DATDNH010000157.1:0-41422 GCA_036518395.1 Candidatus Angelobacter sp.
TAACGACGGAGAAGTAAAGGTTACCGCGTTCGCCGTCGATCATGCGCCCGTGAAACCGGCGTTCGGCTATCGCTTTGAGGCGCACGGGCGAGTCATCGTCTTCAGCGGCGATTACCATCCTCACGAAGATACAGTTCAGGCAGTCAAGGGTGCGGATGTATTGGTGAGTGAGGTCTATCTCCCCGAGTACTTTGACCGGATAGAAAAGTCACCTTCGTCATCGGAGAGGTTGAAACGCTATCATTGCACGCCGGAAGAAGCAGCGGAGTTGGCGGCCACAGCCGGCGTAAAAAAGTTGATCTTCACTCACATCATTCCTGCCGAGAGTGCGGAAGAGATTGTCCGCCGCGCCAGAAAGCTGTTCTCCGGTGAAATCATCGCAGGCAAGGACCTGATGAGGTTTTGAGCCACTGAAGAACCGCAGCGGAGTTGGCTTGTCTCGGGTTGAGTCGGTCTGAATAATGAATGCAGAACGGAACGCTGCTCGTTCATCTGATGATGCTCATAGCACGGCTGCTTCATGGCTCTTTCATTTGCCAAAAAAATTCTTAAATTCCAGCGTCCCGTGGTTCTATTCCATACGTGGACGGTGACGAGGGAATTGCTCGGGCAGGCAATTCGAGAGCAGCGAAGCATGGATCTTGACGTTTGCGTTGATGATCGCGGCAATCCGTATCTGGGACATCCGAAGGAGTATCACGAGAAGACGCGCGAACCTTTCTTCGATTCCATGCCGCTGTGGGAAGCAGTCGAAGTGCTCAGCGGCTCGAATATACCGGTCATCGTTGATTGCAAACACTTCAATGCCTGGGCGGTGGTGGAAGAGGTGGTGAGACAGCTCCGGCCGGAGCGATGCCTCGTCCACTCCTTCGTTTCCGAACTGAAGTTCGATGCAGGTCGCATCCCGGGAGAACCCGACTTCTTAACTGAATGGTCGGCGATTGAATGCCTGCGCGCGATAAAGAGAAAATTCCCGTTGCTCAGTACAACGGCAAGCGCGAAGTGGCTCCCGGCGGACCTGCTGGTCTCAGAAAAGCATGAGGCGCTGCTCGACGGTATGATCACGCTACTAAAAGAGTACGGTGTGGACACGGTTTGTCTGAACGTCCCGGACTCCACGTTTTCCGACAAAGCTCTTCGGAGATTTCTGCAACACCACATACTTCCCCACCTCGGCATTGATCGTATAGACGCCAAGCAGTTTACAGAGATGTACATCGGTGAAACGGACCGGCTGGAATTTGCTTCACCAACCAACTTGCTGTAGAGATTCGTGCCTCAGACCAACCAACTTGCTGTAGAGATTCGGGTGCCTCAGACAAAGAGTTCGGCTACTTTGGCCGAAATTAGACGTTGCCGGACCATGGAGAAGAAATGGCGCGGATTTGTCGTAATCCCAGTGCCGAAGAAATTGCTGGTCAGCAGTTTGCTGCGCCAGGCCCGGCAATGACAGAAAAAAGAGAAAGAGCAGAAAATTTCTCATAAATCTCCATACGGCAGATCAAAATCTGTCTGGAACATCTTAGACGGGCGGGAGGGAGATTGGATAATCTCTGATGTTAACCGATGGGAACCAGCACCGATTTTCTCGGTGCGACCTTCATCATTTATCTCTCATCTAAAATCATTAGAAGGTAAAGAGACGATGCATACCGGCCGATATGTTTCACCGCCAATCCGGCTCAACCTTGGATCCAAAGGCCTGCGCTTTGACCGCGGTGATATTGAGATTCATGGCATCGATCAATCTGGTCCATCGTTCGAGGGGCGTCTTTTCCTGAACAATCCCAAAGCAACAGCAGAGACGCCGCGCACGCCGGAAAACGGCTATGCCGGCTCATTTCACGTGTACGGATACGGCGTCTGGCCGGCGGATGTGGGCAAGGATCCCGCGCAGCGAAAAGCGGAGCCGGAAACCATCCGCGCCCCCATACAAAAAACTGTGATCGCCACAGACGCTCTTCGCGCCGCCGCTGCGCGCTCTCCCGAAGTCACGATCACGGTAGTTCCTGTCTACCCGGGAGATCCTCCTCAGGACGCAAGCAGCGCGCTCAAGCTCGAAGGGCTCGGCGTCGTCTTTCACTAGTTACTTTTTTACGGCTCCCAAACTAGCTCTCCCGAAATGAATCCCGTTTGTTTGCCTATTTTCTCTTGACTACGGCGCATTAGCTCTATACCTTTGCTTTCTGCACATCAGGAAGGAAGGCAATTATGGCGAATGGTCTGACTCTGCGCAGCAGCATAGAAGGTCTGGAAGCCGTCCAGGGGGGACTGGACGCGCTGCGCGATGCCTACAGCAAAATGCAGCAATTGTCGGATAATCGCGGCTGGAACTACTGGGCGAGCATTCATGGATTCAATCAGTACCTGTGCTGGCATCACGGACGCGTCGGGATGGGCGATCAATTGCCTTATGATCTTTTTCTTCCGTGGCACCGCGCTTACCTGCTTTACTTCGAGCATACCTTCCGTGATCAGAATAATGGCGCCGGTCTGCCCTGGTGGGACTGGACATCAGACAACTCACACAATGTGGGCATTCCCAATTCCTATTCGGTTGCTCAGGTGAACGGCAACAATAATCCCCTCGCCAGCGGTCCTATGCCGGCGATTGATGGCAATCCGGCGCGGCAGACACAGCGTGCTCCAGACGATCCCGGGAACCTTCCCACCGCAGACCAGGTGCAGGGGTTAATGGGACTGGGGAACTTTGTCGATTTCACCAGCCAGCTTCAGGATATTCATGACAATGTCCATGGCTGGGTAGGTGGCGATATGGGAGTGGTTGCCACCTCGGCTTTCGATCCCATTTTCTGGTCGCATCATTGTATGATCGACCGCGTATGGTACCTGTGGCAGTTGCAGAACGGAATTAACAACATCCCTGCCGACTACCTGGATAAGGCGCTGGCGCCATTTGCGCTGACCGTTCAGGATGTGCTGGATATCAACCGGCTTGGCTATGAATATGCTTCATCGGTCACTTCGGTGGACGCGAATCAATAAGGAGGTTGCGCCATGGCAGCAAAACAAAGCAAACCGAGCAAACAAGCCGTACAGTTGAGACCCGTGGGAGAGCCTCTGAAGCAACCCGCCAAAGTCTATGTTTCCGAACCGGTGCCATTGCCGCTGATCAAAAAGACCTCGCACCGCGTAGACCTCGTCTTTCACGGCCTGGATCACTCCGGCGCCAGCTACTCCGCCCACGTCTTCCTCAATAACAAGAAGGCAAATGCCAAAACTCCGCACACGGCGCAGAACGGCTATGCCGGCACGTTCCATGTCTTTGGCCATGGCGGTTGCTTTGGCGATGTGGGGCACTGCGAAGTCCGAGGCGTGCCTCGCCCTTATGATCCACGGCCGGCCCATCCGCTCACGCCCGCAAAGAAGACCTTGATCGCAACGGATGCCATGCGCCGCGTCGCCGGCAAAGGCAAGGATGTGACCGTGACCGTTGTGCCCATTGTTCGCGCCGGCACCGACAAATGTGACTACGACGATGTCTTTAAGTTTGAGAAGATCTCAGTTGTTTCTTACATTTGACGCGGCCGCACAGCAGAGCCTTATCCAGCGAGAGTGCCTTTTTCGGCTGACCGACCCTCTTCGCTGTTGGTCCTTGAACGTATTAACTCCTGTTGACCTGTAGTTGACTCGCAATTTATTCGCAGTGTATTGCCGCTCATCGTCCTTTTCATCTATTCAGGATGCGAAAGGGGATGACCATGAAAAAGCTGTTGGCTTTTCTTTTAATCCTTGCCATGGGCTGCTCTTCTTGTGTTGCCGGAACCGGCCCTGATCAGAAACATATTGACAAGATCAGGAAGCAGGTAAGCAGGTACCTGGACCGGGGTGCTATGGTTTCAGTCGAGACCTACGATCACCACAAGCTGTGGGGTGAAATCAATGAGGCCGGGCCGGAAAGTTTCGTTCTCACCGTTGGCGGTCAGCCAAAGGCTCTGCCATACGCGGAGGTCAGAAAAATCAAAGCGCCCATGGATCCCGGCACCAAACGCCGCATCATTTCTGGATTGGTCGTAGGCGGCCTGTTAGGGATGGTTTTCATCGTGGCGGCACAGGACAAATGAAGCTGACCTGATTGGCCCCTGGCACGAGATGTTGCCTTTCTTCTCCTGCGCGGCACAATTCTGTAAACTGCTAGCCTGAAGCTAACAAAAGCCGCTTCCGGGCGTCTAAGTGTGTTTGGTTTGCCCCGCCCGTAATCTAATTTCAGCATTCAAAGGAGTCACCAGTGACTGTACTGCGCAGTTTAGTTGCGTTCTTGTTCTGCATCTCTGCATGCATGTTTGCCCAAACCGCGGATGAACTGGTGGCGAAAAACATCCAGGCTAAAGGCGGGATGGAAAAAATCAAGGCCATCAAAAGCCTGCGCATGAGCGGCACATTCGACTCCGGCGGGTTCAAAGCTGAGGTTGGCCAGGAAAGCAAGCGTCCGGAGTCTATTCGCCAGACCTTCAGTGTTCAGGGCATGACCCAGATTCAGGCTTACGATGGCTCTACCGGATGGCAGATCAATCCTTTCCAGGGCCGCAAAGATCCGGAATTGCTGGGCGACGAAGAATTGCGCAGCATGGTCGAAGACTCCGATTTTGACGGCCCCCTCGTCGACTACCAGGCCAAAGGCAACAAAGTCGAGTACCTGGGCCACGATCAGGTTGATGGCGACGACGTTTACAAACTGAAGGTCACGCTCAAGAACGGCGACATCTTTTATTACAACCTCGACCCTGACACCTATATTGAGATTCTGGTGGAGAAACAGCGTTTTGTGCGTGGCGCCGTCCGCGAATCGGTCACATTACTGGGTTCATACAAACCGGTCAACGGCGTGATGTTCCCGTTCTCCATTGTTTCCGGTCCCAAGAACCACCCGGAAGACGGCGGCAAAATCACCATCCAGAAAATCGAAGCCAACGTTCCGGTGGACGATAAAGAATTCAAAATGCCGTCTGCTCCCGAGCCGAAAAAAACAGTATCGAAGTAAAACAGCACAAGTAAAAAGGACTGTTACGTCATGATGATTCCCTGCTCTCGCGTGCCTAAACTCCAGTGGCTATCTCTGTCTGTTGTTGTTCTGATCGTCGCGTTTGCAACTGCTCCTGCGCAGGAACCACGACCGGTGAAATACGATTCCGGCACCATCTCCGGCCTTCCTGCGCGCAACATCGGCTCCGCCACCATGAGCGGCCGCATCGCCGCAATCGACGCCGTGGATGAAAACGGCAAGCTCACAGTGTTTGTCGGCTCTGCCAGTGGCGGTGTCTGGAAATCCATCAACGGCGCCACCACGTACCGGCCAGTTTTTGATAAGGAAGATGTCCAGTCCATCGGCGCTGTGACCATTGATCCTTCCAACCACAAAATTGTCTGGGTGGGCACGGGCGAAAGCTGGACACGCAACAGCGTTTCCGTAGGTGATGGCATCTACAAGTCTACCGATGGCGGGGACAACTGGACAGCGATGGGCCTTAAGAATTCCGAGCACATTGCCCGCATTCTGGTTGATCCGGGCGACAGCAACAACGTGCTTGCCTGCGCCACCGGGCATGTATGGGACGACAATGATGAGCGCGGCGTCTATAGGACTTCAGACGGAGGCAAGACCTGGCGCAAAGTCCTGGCCGGCGCCAATGGCTCTAGCGGATGCGCCATGCTTGCCATGGCGATCCAGGAACCAAAAACCATTTATGCCTCCATGTGGGACTTCCGCCGGCAAGGTTGGACCTTCCGCTCAGGCGGACCCGGCAGCGGTCTTTTCAAATCCACCGATGGCGGCGAGCACTGGACCGAACTGACCAGCGCGAACGCCCAGGGCCTTCCCGAAAAACCTTACGGACGCATTGCTGTGGCGGTCGCGCCGTCCAAACCCAATGTTGTATACGCCAACATCGAATCCAAGAACAGCGCCCTGTATCGCTCCAACGATGGTGGAAAGACCTGGACGAAAGGAGATGCCAGCCAGTGGATGGTATGGCGTCCGTTCTATTTTGGGAATTTGACGGTCGATCCTAAGGATGAGAACAAAGTTTTCAAAGGTGACCTGCTGCTGCTTCTGAGCGTAGATGCCGGGCGCAGCTTCAGCTCGACCGCCAATGCTCATGGCGACTTCCATGCCGTGTGGATTGATCCTGCGAACCCTAACATCGTCTATAGCGGTGATGATGGCGGAATGTGGACCAGCATTGATGGCGGCGCGCGCTGGACGCATCAGGTAAACCTGCCGGTCTCGCAGTTCTACCACGTCAGCGTGGATGACTATGATCCTTATCGTGTCTATGGCGGACTCCAGGACAACAGCAGCTGGGTGTCCCAGTCCTCTTATCCCGGCGGCGTCGCCAACTCGCAGTGGGAAAACATCTATGGAGGCGATGGCTTTTGGGCTTTCACTGATCCCGCTGATCCGGCTTACATCTACGCTGAAGCCCAGGGCGGCGAGATTGGCCGCATCAATCGCTATACGCTGGAGAGCCGCAACATCAAGCCGCAACCGCTCTACAAAGAGAAAAAGCTTCGCTACAACTGGAACACGCCAATTCACATGAGTCCCAACGAAAAAGGGACTATCTACATCGGATCACAATTCCTCTATCGTTCCCGCGATCATGGCCAGACCTGGGAGCGCATCTCTCCAGATCTGACCACCAACGATCCGGAAAAACAGAAACAGGAAGAATCCGGCGGCATTACTGTGGACAACTCTTCTGCCGAGATGCACACCACCATCTATTCGATCAGCGAGTCACCAAAAAATGGCCAGCTTATCTGGGTAGGCACGGATGATGGCAACGTTCAGATCACGCGCGACAGCGGCAAGACCTGGACCAATGTAGTCGACAAGATTTCCGGTCTGCCGAAAAACTCCTGGGTCTCCAGCATCAAGGCAAGCGCGTTTAATGAAGGCACCGCTTACGCCACATTTGATCGCCACACGTTCGGCGACATGAAACCATACGCATACAAGACCACCGACTATGGCCAAACGTGGACACCGCTTGCGCTGCAGGAAAGTGGCGCGCGCGGCTATGCCCACGTCATCACTGAAGATCCCGTCGATCAGAACCTGCTCTATGTTGGAACGGAATTTGGCTTATGGATCTCGATCGATGGCGGCAAGCAGTGGGCACAATACAAAGGCAGCAACTTCCCTGCGGTCGCGGTGCGTGACATTGTCGTGCACCCGCGCGAATCCGACCTGGTTCTGGCTACTCATGGCCGCGGCATCTGGATCATCGACGATATTTCTCCGCTGCGCCAGCTCGCGCCGGAGCTGATGGCCAAAGAAGCCGTCCTGATGCCTTCCAAAGCCGTGCAGTATCTGAACGCGGGTGGGGGATGGGCTGAAGGTGATTCCACCTTCCGCGGCCGCAGCCGCAGTGACGATGCTTTCATCACTTACTACCAGCGCGGGCGCCACATCTTCGGCGACTTGAAGATTGAAATCTTCGATCCCAACGGCAAGCTGGTGGATACCATTGCCGGCACCACGCATCGCGGACTGAATCGTGCGTCCTGGTCCATGCGGCTGAAGCCTCCGCTGGTTCCTCCCGCTGCCAGCGCGGCCTTTGAAGCTGCGACCGGGCCGCGCGTTTTGCCCGGAACTTATACGGTGAAAATGACCAAGGGCGATCAGGTCTACAACGGCAAAATTGATGTTGTCCTCGATCCGCGCGCGAAATACAACGCCCAGGATCGTAAGGAACAATACGAACTGCTTCTGAAGCTCTACAAGATGCTGGACCACATGAGCTACACGGTCGCGAATATTACCGGCGTTCGCGATGCAGCCCAGGACCGAGCAGCCAAGCTGCCGCAGAATGATGCTCTGCGTAAAAACCTGGATAAATTGGCCGGAGATGTTGACGCGTTGCGCTCGAAAATTGTGGCCACAAAAGAAGGCGGCGCAATTACCGGAGAAATACGAATTCGCGAGTACACCACTGAAGTCTATGGCGACGTCAATGGCTACGACGGCAAACCCACCGCTGAGGCCGTCGCCCGAACAGATGCTCTTGGCCGCGAACTGGAAGATGTGATCAAAGACTTCAACCAGCTCACAACCAAAGAGCTTCCGGCCATCAACAGCAACCTGAAGAAAAAGAGGCTGGAACCAATCCAGACGCTCAGCCAGCAGGACTGGGATAAGACCCATGCCGACGGTGGAGGCCAGAGTTCCGGTGGAATGATGAGGATGGGGGAGAGGGATTGAGGCTTATGTAGTTTATCCCGAATCCCGGCCTCTCAAAATTGAACGGTAGCCGCTGTACAGAGTCTTAATGGGAAGGGCGGGGGAGGGATCGCCATGATCCTTCATGCACTTTCAGGGCGCCATGCCCTGGCAGCTTCTGAAGATAGAAACTCTTCAAAGGCTCTTGCGTGTATCACTAAGGAATGTTTCGCAACGAGTAGGGATTCCTCTCCCGCAGGGCGGGATCGGAATAAACTACTGAGCGCCAATCTACAACGCCTCCCACTTTTGGCACTCTTCGACCGAGGTAATCGGCGCAGCCAGCGGCGAGCCTTCGTGAGACCTGACTACTCCGTCGGCGCCAGTGGCGCAAAAGCTTTTCCTTCCATCCTTCGAACTCCGGGGTGTTGCGGTGATTACAAAATCGGAGGACGCTTTTGGTCTGGTCGGCTTTATCCCAATAATGTTGTATTTGTAGTTGTCCTTAGTGCACCAGTTGCCACTCGTGCCGGCAGAACATCCTAAGCCGCCGTCGATCAGGCACGCATGTTTCTCGGTACCCTCGCCGGATGCACATGCAGAACCACCGGGACCAAGAGTTTCCAAGTCGGGAGCGAAGCCGGCTTCTGGAAACTTGTCTGAATAAAGAAACTCAGAGGCGATCAGAGTGCGCACTGTTGCCGCGGCTCCTGCCTCATTGGCCACCATTTTCGAGTGCATCAGGTTCGGAATAGCAATCGCCAGAATAATGGGCAATAAGGCTGTTCCAAGATAACCCAGGACGAGCCCTCCAATTGCCAAGCCATCACCGGTAAGACGTCCTGCACTTTTCTTGATTTCTGAATAGGATATGTGGCCCAGGATGATCGCCGGAATTGCCGCGAAGATAGAGAAAAAGAGCCCTAAAATGCCAAGCACCAGGCTTGCAATGGCCCTACCGTCCGTTTGCGGCAGCATAAACTGTCCCGGCTGCTGCGGTATGACCTGGCCCGGTTGCTGTACCGCTCTGTGCCGTTGTGTACCGCATACAGAGCAGAAGGTTGCATCGTCATCGATAGTTCCACCGCACTTCGCGCAATACATAAGAGGCCCTCACCATCATTTGGAAGGTTTATGACGGAAAAATAAACATTTCGAGGCTGAATAGCAAGCTCGCTTCGGGGAATGCGAGTGCCCTATTTAATTATCGATGACAGGTTTAGCGGATCTTTCGCAGGGACACTGGCACGCGAAGCCGCAGGACGCGCTCCCGCGTGAGCTCCTGCTCTACCGACAACTCACGGGCTTTCAACAGGTCCTGGAGCCCGATCATTCCCACCAGGCGATTTTCCGGGCCTCGCTCTACCACAGGAAAACGCGTTACCGAACTGGCGGCCATGCGATTCACCACAATGCGCAGCGGCTCATCGGGATGCGCAACCAGAGGCTGGGCCTTGACGACATCGGCGAGGCACATGCCCTCTCGCCAGCCATTGCCAAGCTCATTTGCCATCTTCTTCAGGTCGCCGCGCGTGACCACGCCCAGGACTGCATTGTTCGCACCAATCACCGGGTACAGTCTCTGCCCGCGCCCCATCTCGTTGTGAGTCAAAACATTATCCAGTTCACCCAGGGTAGTCTCGGCAGGAAGTGCTGTAATGTTGGTTCGCATCACGTCTTCGACCGCCAGCGCTTCCAGAGGATCGACCACGTATTCGCGCGTCAGGTGATGTCCGCGGCGGCTGATTTTTTCGGTAAGAATCGAACGTTTTAGCGTCAGCACGGTAAACGCATGGGCACACACGCAGGCAATCAGCAGCGGGAGAATGGAGTGATAGTCATTGGTCAGTTCGAAGGAAAAGATCACGCCTGTCAGTGGCGAACGCATGGTTCCACCGAGAATGGCGCCCATGGCGATCAACTGCCAGAAACCGGCGCCCTGGCTGGGCAGAAACAATGATTCCAGCGCGCCCAGCGCTCCACCCATCATCAGCAATGGCGCCAGCACTCCGCCCGAGGTGCCGGAGCCCAGGGAGATTCCCCACATCAGCGACTTCACCAGGAGCACGCCCAGGATCAAACTTTTTGTTGCATCACCCTGAAGAAGCTGCGCAATCACGTCATAACCTACGCCGAGTGCTCTGGGATAAATCAGTCCGCCAATGCCGACGGCCAATGCTCCGATTGCCGGCCACCACATCCAGTGAATTTTCCTGATGTGCGGGAAAGCGTCTTCGACGGCATATACCAGCCCCGTCAGCGCAGCAGAAAGACCGCCCGCAAGCAAGCCAGTGAGAACGCAGCCAAAAAGAATTGCCGGACTGAATGCAGCGGTGTGCGCAGGCACAGGAAAGATTGGACCTGGTCCTAAGAGATGAATGCGCGCTGCTTCCGCCGTAATGCTGGCGAAGACCACAGGGATAAAACTGCGCGGTTTCCATTCGAAGAGAAGCAGTTCCACTGCCAGCAACACCGCAGCAAACGGCGCCGCAAAGGTCGCGGACATTCCTGCCGCTGCGCCTGCCACCAGCAGCGTTTTGCGTTCAGCGCTGGTCAGTCGAAAGAATTGCGCGATCAGGGAACCGAAGGCGCCTCCGGTCATGATGATCGGGCCTTCCGCTCCGAACGGTCCGCCGGAACCTATGGCAATGGCCGCCGAAATCGGTTTCAGAACCGCTACCTTAGGCTCAACCTTGGCGCCACGCAGGAGAATGGCTTCAATCGCTTCTGGAATGCCGTGGCCACGGATGCGATCTGATCCAAAGCGGGCCATCAACCCTACAATCAGCCCGCCAATTACCGGCACCAGGACAACCCAGTATCCCAGATGGTGTCCGGCCGGCGAGACCAGATCGGTACGGACCCTGCCGTAAAAGAACAAATTGGTGAAGAAGCCGATAAGCCGGAGCAATGCCACCGCTACATAAGCGCTGACAACTCCAATAACGATTGCCAGGCCCGATATGGGAATGACGCGCCAGTTGGTGGTGAAGTCGCCGAGAGTTTCTAAGGGTGGGATGGAATGCCGTAAGGTGCTCAACTGTGCAGACTTGCTCGATTCTTTCATGGTCCCTGTTTCTTGTTTCCTCCTGCGGTGCGCTTGCTGCCGCGGCCCGTATGTTTCATCGCCCGGCTGTCATGGGCAGTAAGATGCTGAATCGATTGTGCGAGTAGCGGCCCAATCGTCCGCAACTCTTCCCGGCCGGCGCTGGCCAACTTCCGCAGCACGGCATCGCCTTCGGCCGTAAGCGCCAGTTCCACCTGCCGCCGGTCGCTGCCGGAACGCGAACGGCGCACCAGGCCTTTCCGTTCGCAGCGGTCAACCAGTTCGACCATACTGTTGTGGTTGAGCTGCAAACGTCCTGCCAGGTTGCCAATCGTGGGCCTGGTGCCACCGGGAAGGCCCTTGATGGCAAGCACCAGCAGGTACTGCTGCGGATTCTGGCCTGCCTCCCGGGACCGCTCCTCCATAAAGCGAAGATATCTGCGGAGCTGGTAACGGAATTCTGCAAGCGCCTCGTATTCAGTCTGGTTCAGCGGTTTAGGATTTTTTCCCTTTGACATTCTATCGTCTCGCGATATAATTTGACTATCTGCTAGATTCGAGCCTGGGCCCTTTTGCTGGAGTGCCAAACTCGGCAAAAGGGCCTCCTTATTTTCGCTCTATTATCACGATGGCGTCTCCCTCCCGCAACCTGTATACCGGATCCCCGTCAAATTGCATAGATTCATCGCTGACGCGATGACGTCTGTCTCGCAAAGCGGGACCCGCGATTCGCAACTAACGAATCGCTAGACGCTGATACTCGGCAATGGGTTTTGATAAAACCCACTGCCGGCAACCCGCTTTGCTGTAGCGCCAATGTCCGATCAGCATGTATCATCGCCTGTCCCGCGGCGGTGGCGCCGCCGCTCTGGAAGAACAATAAGGAGCGCACTTGATTCCGCGTTATACACGGCCGGAGACGGGCCGCATCTGGAGCGATGAAAACAAGTTTCGCTGCTGGCTGCAGGTGGAAACAGCGGCCAGCCTGACGCTGGCTGAAGCCGGAATTGTGCCGGCCGATGCCGCCCAGGCCATTGCCGAACGCGGCGACTTCGACCTCAAACGCATTCAGCAGATTGAAGCTGAAGTCAAGCACGACGTCATCGCCTTTACCACCGCCGTGGCCGAGAAAGTCGGCCCGCACGCCCGCTGGTTCCATTTTGGACTTACGTCCAACGATGTAGTAGATACCGCGCAGGCCCTGCAAATCAAGGCGGCATCACAGATTATTTCGAAAGACCTTCAGCAACTTCGGGATGTGCTCCATCGCCGCGCTCACGAGTTCAAGCACACGCCAATGATTGGGCGCACTCACGGTATTCACGCCGAGCCCATCACCTTCGGCCTGAAGCTGGCCAACTGGTATGCCGAGATTGTGCGCAATATTGGACGTTTCGAGCGCGCCGCCGAAGAGATGCGCGTTGGCAAGCTCTCCGGCGCGGTCGGTAACCTGGCCCATCTTGATCCCGAACTGGAAGCGAAAATCTGCCGGCGCCTGGGCCTGGAGCCTGCGCCCATCTCTTCTCAGGTCATCCAGCGCGACCGCCATGCGTACTATGTGGCGACTCTGGCGGTGATTGCTTCTACCCTGGACAAATTTGCCACGGAGATTCGCCACCTCCAGCGCACAGAGGTGCGCGAGGCGGAAGAGTATTTCAGCGAAAAACAAAAAGGCTCATCCGCCATGCCGCATAAGCGCAATCCTGTGACTTTCGAGCAGATCAGCGGGCTGGCTCGCGTGGTGCGCGCAAATGCGCAGGCAGCTTTTGAGAACGTGCCCCTCTGGCACGAGCGGGATATCTCGCACTCATCTGTCGAGCGGGTGATCCTGCCCGATTCCACGATCCTGGTCGACTACCTGCTGCAAAAGACCACCAACCTGATTGACACCCTGCTGGTTTATCCCAAACGCATGCTGCAGAATCTTGAGAGCACCGGCGGGTTGATCTTCAGCGGTCAGCTTCTGCTGGATCTGGCCGAGAATGGCATGTCGCGCGAGAGCGCCTACCGGCTCGTCCAGGGCCATGCCATGAAGGCGTGGAAGAAAGATCTGAATTTCCGCGAGCTGGTGATGAAAGATAAGCGCATCACCAAACGCATTCCTTCCCAAAAAATCGGGCAGGCTTTCAATCTGAAACGCCAGTTGCGGAATGTGGACGAGATCTTTGAGCGCGTGTTTGGAGAAGAGGCAAGACCTTCAACACAGAGGAAACGAGTAAGCAGAGGGAAGTGAGGATTGAGAATCAGGTGTGGAGCGCAGCCGCCGGGGTCCCCGACACGCGCGGTTTTTTGGGGTTTGCGCGTGGTGGGGTGGAGGTGCCCTCGGCTCCGTCTTGGCGAGTAGCTAAAGCCTGTTAATCATCGACGCCACATACCCGGCCCCAAAACCGTTGTCAATATTCACAACGCTTACATTGGATGCGCAGGAGTTCAGCATTCCCAGCAGCGCGGCCAGTCCCTTGAAAGCCGCTCCATAGCCAATGCTGGTGGGCACGGCAATCACCGGCACGCCTACGAGTCCGCCCACCACGCTGGGCAGTGCGCCTTCCATGCCGGCACACACGATGATCACGCGAGCATCCTCCAGAACTGTCTTGTTGGCCAGCAGCCGATGAATTCCTGCCACCCCTACGTCATACAGGTGCGCCACTTCGTTGCCCATGGCCTCGGCCGTAACCAGCGCCTCCTCGGCCACGGGAATATCGCTCGTGCCGGCAGAAATTACGGCCACGGTTCCTTTTCCGTATGTGGTGAAGTCCTGCTTGAGCAGAATGGCCTGCGCCAGCTCGCGATACTCAGCTTTTGACGCGACTTTCTTCACAGCCCGAAAATGTTCCGGCTCGGTCTTGGTGGCCAGCACATTCCCGCCGTGCTTGGCCATGCGCTTGAAAATTCCCGCTACCTGCTGCGGCGTCTTCCCTTTCGAAAAGATGACTTCGGGCAATCCCTGACGCAAGCGCCGGTGGTGATCCACCTTGGCAAATCCCAGATCTTCAAACGGAAGGTGTCGCAGCCTGGCGACAGCCTCATCGGGGCTGATGCTTCCGTTCTTTACCTGTTGAAAAATTTCGCGCAGGGCTGATGCATCCATAGTGTAGGTTTCATTTTGAAAATTGAGAGCGGCGTTTAGAACTCCAGCGCGACCATGCGGGCCGGCTTCATACCTGCATTTGTCAGTTTTGCCGGCAGGCCATTAGCGAACCACTCCACCTCTCCTGGTTGTTTTTCGAGTTTATGTCCTTCCTGGTCAGTCTTTAGTTCAAGCTCGCTCAGCGCAACCAGCAGCGCAGCGCTATGTGTTCGAACTGGGTAGCTGTCGGCGGGCGCAATCTGGATTCGCGCGGCAATCACCCCTCTCATATCGAGCAACTGCGTGCTGCTTGCGTCCAACCCCAGAGGCGGGGAGAGCTGCGCCGGCGGATAATTGAATTCTCCCTTGACTGCATCGTAGCTCCAGTCGGCAAATCGCTTGAGCACTTCGATGGTAATATTGCGACAGGGCTTCACCCCATCATCGTTCTTTTCAGTCACCGTTTTGCCGGCATCGAATCTGGCCACTTCGCCGTCGTAATGCATGATAGTTAATGGTCCATATCCCTCAACCGTGCTCACCACTGCGCTGTCGCCAAGGTAAATAATGACGCCATTATGATCACGCCGAATGGGAAGAGTGGATTTGAGGGGCGGCACTTCCACTGTGAACACTTTCACCACCGAGTTCTGCAAAATCAAGTGGTGGTATGGATCGTCGGCCATGCTGACCGATTTTGACCCTTGAGCGATGGCGACAAAAGTAAATAATGCAGCCGCTTGCCAGCTCATGCAAGCATTGTAGCGCGATGGAGTTAACTGGCCATTACTGTTTTTGTTTTGTACGTGTCCCGATATCTCCGTGGTAGCTGTTGAATGCTTTTGCTATTACGTCCAGCGCCAGCTTTTCCAGATTGTACTTTCCTAATTCTTCCACTGTGGCCCACGCGACTTCGGCGGCATCTCCTCCGGCACGCAGTTCGCCGCCAGTACGCTCACAGAGAAAATCCACCAGCACGTAGTGGTATTGGGTGCGTCCATCCTCACCGGGAATAATGCGGTCCAGCACTTCCAGCACCTCTCCTGCCTTCACCAGCAGCCCAGTTTCCTCCAGAGCTTCGCGTTCGGCAGCGCCCCGCAAAGTCTCGCCTAACTCAACCACGCCGCCGGGCAGCGACCAGTGTCCCAGCAACGGCGCCCTCGCCCGCCGCGCCAGCAGCACACGATGATCGTGAATGATCACCGCTCCAACGCCGACAATGGGACGCTCAGGATATTCGCGGGTGGTCATAAAGCAGCACTCAGCATTCAGCCCGCGTGCCTCCTGGACTAAAGACTTGCATTATCGTCGGCATGGTTAGATGAACGGTCTAAACAATTAATCCGCACTTAAAGCCTTGATTGATTGGTGGATGTCTCATTGGCTGAATTCTGATTGCTGAGTGCTGATCGCTTAATTAAAGAACCCTCTCGGCCGCACATCCACAAACTTCCAACCATCCGCTTCCTTCTCAGCCGTAAACTGAAGCTCCATGCTCTTATGCTGTGGAGGCGTGATCGCGCTGCGCGGAGTCTGATCCATCTCAGCATTTACGGTCGCCGTATTGTCATTCACTTCCACCAGCTTGAAATGAACGCGGATTGACTCGTACTGATTGAAAAATGCGGTGATCTGCTCTTTGAAAACCGGTCCGCCATTCATGCGCGAAAGATCGAATGCTCCCAGCATCTTTCTCGGGCTGTGCCCATGCAGCCCCTCCGCCACCTGATTCAGCAGCTTCGATGCCGCACTTTCGGTCAGCACATTTTCAGGAGGTGCTCCCGTCTGCGCCGGCGAAACTAAGCATAACTGTTGCGCCACTAACAAAACTGCAAGCAGCCGACAGAAGAGTTGCACACTAGCGATCCTGGTCATCAGTTTCATCAGTGTCATCCAAGGTACGATTTTGAGATTTTTCCGATCATGGCGGTCAGTCGCCGCGGCGACCCGGTCGCGCGCGATCACGGCGATTCTAGAACTCAATCTTTCTCCCCCACTCCTCGGCAAATACGGTGCGCGAAGGATCGAACCGGCCGCCGTACGGTTTATCCGGCCCTTTCCGCCGGCCAATCGCAAGCAGCGCCACCACGCGCACTCGTTTAGGAATATGGAATGCTTCTTTGACTTTGTCTTCGTCAAAGCCTTCCATGGGAGCTGTGTCGTAACCAAGCGCTTCCGCCATCCACAGCATTGTGGTCAAGGCAATCATCACGTGGCGATTGGCCCAGAGATCAAAGGTTGGCGCCACACCGCCGGCGCTTCCCGGCGCGCCGCCAAGAAAATTCGTTACATTCCTGCGGGCCATTTCATGGTCCTGAGGGCCCCCGTAGCCGTGCTCGGCCGCCAGTTTGAGCATTTCATCCAGATCGCCGTTTCTCCATCCTTCGGGATCACCCATCGCGACAATCACCGCGCTGGCCTCTGCAATCTTCGGCTGCCCGAAAGCTGCTGCCATGAGTTTCTTTTTCTGCTCGCCATCGCGCACCACAATAAATCGCCACGGCTGGAGGTTGTAGCCGCTGGGCGCCTCCAGTCCGGCGCGAATAATTTTCTCCAGGTCCGCGGCGTGGATCGGTACATGCTCGAAACTCTGTGTAGCCCGGCGTTCTGCAATCGCCTGGCTCAAAGGTTTTTCTCCGGCAACCTTCGCCATTTCGTGCTCCTTAACGGAAACGCATACAATTCTGTCATAGAGAAACAAAATCCACCACGGAGAAACGGAGGCACGGAGAAGGCGAAGGGATGGCTTTCGTGTTTTCTAGTCACGTGGCATCACGGCGATTACGTTGCGATCACATCCGATTCGCAGGTTACTAGCAGCTAGCGGCTAGTAGCTAGCAGCTGAGTTCGCATCCAAGCTGATATGTCTCTCGAAACGTACAAACGCAAGCGTCACTTCGATCAGACGCCGGAGCCTCCTCCCAAACTTGAGCCGCGCTCGCAGCATCGCTTTGTTGTGCAGAAGCACCACGCGTCGCACTTGCATTACGACTTCCGTCTCGAAATGGAAGGCGTGCTGAAATCGTGGGCCGTTCCCAAAGGTCCGCCAATGGATCCGGCGGAAAAACGCCTGGCCATGCAGGTGGAAGACCATCCTGTATCGTATTTTCATTTTGAAGGCATCATCCCCGAAGGCAATTACGGCGCCGGCACCGTGATGGTCTGGGACACTGGCACCTGGGAACCGCTGGGCGATCCCGCGGAAATGCTGCGCAAAGGCGACCTGAAGTTTCGCCTGCACGGCGACAAGCTCAATGGTGAATTTGTTCTCGCTCACATGCGCTCGCGGCGCCCCGGTTCTAAAGGCACGGAATGGCTGCTCATCAAGAAGCGTGACGAATTCGCGCAACCGGGATTCGATGTTGACAAGCTTGACTACTCCGTTCTCACCCGGCGCAGCCTGAATGAAATCGCCGGGGACAAGGGCTCTGCGGAGTGGGAAAGCAATCGCAAAACCGCAACACGCAAAGGAGCGGAATGGCTAAGCGAATCGCTGAAGAAAAGTCCTCGCGTTTCTACCGCAAAATCGGCGACCGCTAAAACCGGCGCAAAGAAAACGCAGCGTAAAAAAAAAGAACCAGCCAGCGCTGACCTCGCGGAAATCGCAGGCGCCCACCAGAGCGCGATGCCGCGCGTGATTCATCCCATGCTCGCCACGCTGGTTGACGATCCTTTCGACGACCAGCAATGGCTCTTCGAAATCAAGTGGGACGGCTATCGCGCGGTCAGCTTTATCCACGATGGGCGCGCAAAACTAGTCTCGCGCAATCAGAATGACCTGACCGGCGAGTTCCCTGAAATTGCCGGTGCAGCGGGCAAACTGAAAGTCGAAGATGCCATTTTTGATGGCGAGATCGTTGCCCTGGACGAGGCAGGCCGCTCGTCCTTCAGCCTGATGCAGCAGCGCACGGGCATGACTCATCCGGGCAAGGCGCGCGGGGCCAAAGACCTGAGCGTCCCCATTGTGTATTACGTCTTTGATCTCCTCTACCTCAATGGCTACAACCTGATGCGCGTCCCTCTGGAGCAGCGCAAAGAGTTGCTGGCGCAGATCGTCCCGCGAGGCGACGGCCTGCTGCGCTATTCTGACCATCATCCCGCCGAAGGCACTCGTCTGTTCGAGGTGGCGCGCGACAAAGGATTGGAAGGCATTGTCGCCAAGCTGCGCTCGGGACTCTATCTGCAGAAGCGTTCTAGCGAGTGGCTGAAAATCAAGATCAGCCGCCGCCAGGAATGCGTGATCTGCGGCTATACCGAACCGCGCGGCAGCCGTGAGTATTTCGGTTCGCTCATTCTCGGACTCTACAACCAGGAAGGAAACCTTGTGCACGTAGGAAACGTCGGCACAGGTTTTGGCCGCAAGGCGCAAGCTGCGCTATGGAAGCAACTGAAAAAACTCGAAACCGACCAGAACCCCTTCGGCAAGAAAGTTGATACAGGAGGCCGTACTCCTTACTGGATCAAGCCTGAACTGGTGGCAGAAATTAAATTCGCCGAATGGACCCACCAGGGCGAAAGCGGCGAAGTCAAGATGCGTGCACCCGTATTTGAAGGTTTGCGCTTCGACAAGAAGTCGCGCGAATGCGTCTTTGAATTCCCCAAGGCCACCGGGACCGAAGTGAAAGCTGCTGAACAGGAAGGCGTAGCGTGACGAATCGCGCGTGATCGCAGCGTGATCGCCGCGATCGCTCGTGATCGGAACCCAAGATGATACTTACCCATCGCGCCCGGACGAAATGCGAAAAATGCCATAAGTGACTAAAGGCAGCACTCGGCGATCAGCTCACAGCAATTAGCAAATGGCAAGGGCGACGACATTTTCGAGAGGACGCCTGAATGCAACCTGGTAATGCAGACTGTGTCGGGATCCTTCCTCGCTACGCTCCTCAGGATGACAGACGCAGAGAGGGTTGAAGCTTCCAAAAGTTGCTGATCACGTGCGATCACGTTGCGACCACGGCGATTCTTCATTATGGCAATTTCGGCAATTATGGCAATCTTGTACCGTGTCGCGCTCATTAAAGGCCCACATCTTGCTCGTCCTCATGACCCTTATCTGGGGAGCGACGTTTGTCCTCAACAAGGCGGCGCTTCAGTCCGCCTCGCCTCTGTTCTTTAATGCGGTGCGCATGTCCTTGGCCGCGATTCTCCTGGCCCTTTACTATCGTCGTCATCTTTCGCAGTTAACGCGCTCTGCACTGCGCGCAGGGATGGCGGTCGGCTTTTTCCTCTTTCTCGGATTCGCCTTCCAGATTACCGGCCTGCATTTGACCACGCCGTCCAAGTCGGCGTTTCTCACGGGCGTGTCCACCGTGCTTGTCCCACTGCTGCTGATCATCGTCTGGAAAGCACACATTAATCATTGGCGGGCCGCCGGCATCATTACTGCATTTGTGGGTTTGTTCTTCATGACGGTTCCCTCGGGCCGCCAGGGCATCGCCGACTTTGCCAATATCAATGGAGGCGACCTGCTTACGATTGCCTGCGCGTTCGCATTCGCGTTTCAAATCATCCTTGTTGGACGGGCGACTCAGCGCTTCCCTTTCGAGCAGATCGCTGTCCTGCAGATGGCCACTGCCGCGTTGCTCACGACTATCGCTACGCCCATTCTCGAGCACCCGCACCTGGAGCTTTCTTCCACTGTTGTGTGGGCCATCCTGATCACCGGCATTCTCGGCACAGCGGTGGCTTTTACGGTACAAGCCTGGGCGCAGCAGTTTACCCCCGCGACCCACGCCGCATTGATCTTCACCCTGGAGCCAGTGTTTGCCTGGCTTACCTCGTTTATTGTTTTGAAAGAACGGCTGGGAATGCGTGCCGGGGCAGGGGCGCTGCTGATCCTGGCAGGCATCCTGATGTCTGAGCTTCTGGGCAAGGTCTCCCGCCCCGAGGAAGCCCTGGCGGAAGGATGAAGAGTATTGTTGATCTTTGATCTTTGATTGACAACCGTCCTTTGTGACTGGGGGCTTCAATCACAAATCAAAGATCAAAAATCATAAATTTCTCACTGTCCACACCGCAGTCCCCCGCAATGGATGCCCTGTTGCAGGTAACGAAAGGCTGGAAACTCGCGTCTAACCCTCAGGTGCTCCCACTCTATGTGGTTCCTGGTCTACTCGATTTATAATAGGAATTTGTCCAAAGGCTCGGAGGAACGTTACGTATGAACTCGCGTTTGGCCGCTTTTGTTACCAGAATCAAGGCCCAACGGTGGCTTTCTACTCTGATTATCCTGGTTACACTCACCGTCGGCGTCCTGATCGGTACAGTCCTGAGTAAAAGCGGCGTTAAAGGGAACTCTACACCCACCACTGACGCGGCCTTGCTACCCATGCAAAGTCCGCAGCAACTCAGCAACACTTTTAGGCAGGTTGCCAAGCAGCTTGAACCCTCCGTGGTCAACATCAACTCGGAAACCAATGCCAGACAGCCGCAGCGACGTCGTGGGCGCCGACCCAACGCTCCTCCTGATGGCGGCGGTGAAGATCCGTTTCAGGACTTCTTTGACCACTTCTTCGGCGGGCAGGGTGGTGGTGGCGACGATCAGCAGATGCCTCCCGGCGCTGGACGTGAGCAGTCTCTTGGTTCCGGCGTGATCATGAATTCCAACGGTTACATCATCACCAACTTTCACGTGGTCGATGGAGCTGACCGCATCCGCGTAAAACTAAAGGATGAGCCTGCCGGAGTCCTGCATGACGCCAAAGTCATCGGCTCAGACCGCGAAACCGACCTCGCCGTAATCAAGATTGACCCTCCGAAGGACCATACTTTGACTCCCGCACGTCTGGGCGACTCGGACAGCATGGAGGTTGGCGACTGGGTGCTGGCCATCGGCAGCCCCTTTAATCTGGAAGAAACCGTCACTGCAGGAATCGTCTCCGCAAAGGGACGCAACATCAATCCTTCGCGTAACTTCCAGTCATTCATCCAGACGGATGCTGCCATCAACCCCGGCAACTCGGGTGGCCCACTGGTCAATATGACGGGTGAGGTCATTGGCATCAACACTGCCATCTTTACCCAAACCTATGGCTATCAGGGCGTGGGCTTCGCCATGCCGTCCAACACCGTGCGCGACGTTTACAACCAGCTCACCGGGTCGGAGCACAAGGTTTCACGCGGTTCGATCGGCGTTGAATTCAACGCTCAACCCAGTCCCGCGCTGGCGCGTGTCTACGGGGTCAAGGGGGGCGTAACGATTTCAGGGGTTCGTCCTCCGGGCGGGCCGGCTGATCAGGCAGGATTGCAGGTGGGCGATACGATCGTCGCAGTCAATGGTAAGCCGGTTAAATCCGGTGACGAGTTGGTTTCCTTGATCTCTTCTACCAAACCCGGAAGCAAGGTTGATCTCACTTATGTTCGCAACGGCCAGCAGAAAGAGACCAAAATCACAGTTGCCGATCGCGCCAAACTTTTTGGCGACCGGGCCAGCGATGAAGGCGAGGAGGGAGTTCCCGATGAAGGGAAACCCGTATCCGGCAAGCTAGGCATTAATGTGCGTTCCATCACTCCGGAAATGGCGCAGCGCCTGGGTACTCCTGAAGGCAAGGGCGTGGTAGTGACAGAAGTAAAGCCGGACTCTTTTGGCGACGATATTGGCGTGCTGCCCGGGGATGCCATCCTCCAGGTCAACCGCCAGGCTGTTAACAATGACGAAGAGTTCAGGAAGCTGACCGGCCAGCTCAAAAGCGGCCAGGATGTAGCCTTCCTGGTCCGCCGGGGACGGGGATCCCAGGGGGCCACTATCTTCCTGTCCGGTACCCTTCCGTAACCGGCAAGGGTCAACATTAGGCTGGACTGGCAGCATCTAAACGTGAGATGCTGCCACCTGAAACCATTGGTTTCAGGTGACTTGTATCAGGGCACGATCTTTTGACGTTCCGAGGAAACTCTCAGAGAGTACACACGTTATTCGATTGACTTTTCCAACACGAATTTTGCTGACCGGATTGGTCGCCAGTCTCTTGACCGGCCTCAGTCCGGCGACAACGCCACCTGCCAAACACACCACCACTCATTCCAAAGCCACTGTAAAGAACGTTAAGGGAAAGAGTTCCAAACATCGCCGCCACTCTCGCAAAGGCGCGTGGAAACGTCACGGACAGCAGAAAATTGATGCGTCTCGAGCCACCCAGATCCAGGTAGCGCTGATCCGCGAAAAGTATCTTGACGGGAAACCCAACGGCGTCTGGGACAGCCGTACGGAAACGGCCATGCAGCGCTACCAGGCCGATAATGGCTGGCAGTCTAAAGTCACCCCTGATTCTCGCGCACTCATCAAACTGGGCCTGGGTCCCGATCACCAAAGCGACCTAATCAATCTGGATACCAAATCCAACTCAGACGCGGTAGCCTCTACCACCCCAGCAGCGAACACTTCGACAGCAAAAAGACAGTAAAAAACCTATTTTTCGATTTCAAATTTTTGATTTGTGATTTGGGCTCGTTGCTCAACTGCATTCGCTGCTGTGCTGGTTTTCAATCAGAAATCTGAAATCAACAATCTTCAATTGCGCCTATCGTTCCATAATTCCGGCCAGCCGCCACGGCATAGCATGATAGGTTTCCAGCTCGACCTCTTTTTTCTCTTTATTCATCTTCACTCTGCCGCCGGGGATCAGGGTCCCTGTGCTCTTATCTTTGGCATTACTAAGCTTCAACTCGATGACGGAGAGATCGTAGTCCCTGCTCCGGGTACTTGCGTACGCCTCCCCGATATTGATCGGCCGGTCGGTAAGGATGCGCACCGTGCGGCCATTCTCGGTCGGAATATTCCTTACATAGGCAACCTGATAGCCCACGCCTCCGCCGGTGATTGACACCCGCCCTTTGGACGGCATTTTGCTCAGTGTTTTCACCAGTTCATCATGGCCGCCCTTATTGAAGGCATCAATCAGGGCCTTCTGGTCCGCCGGGGTCGAATAGTCTTCAATCAAAATTGTCAGGTTGAAAGTGCGACCCGCCATAGTGGCTGTTCCGAAGGCTGTGGCCTGAATGGTCTCTGATCTTTGCTCCTGACTCCTGATGGTGGCCACCAACATTACGGCCACAATGCCACAGCGTAAGAGATATGACTTCATGAGGGACACTCTTCCTGCGCCTCTTCGGCCAGTACTGCTTCCGAGAGGTGCATTCGTTAAGTCAGTTTTAGTCTGAACGGAGAATCATGAGCGACTGTTAAAACGGACAGCGTGGTGGAATCACATGCGGAAGGACAATTGGAACCGTGGTGCTGAAACTGTTTGAGTGACGACAGAGCACTGAGGTGCTTCCATGAAGCCCCAAATTCTGGAGGATATCGGCAAGAAACCTCTGAATGGCCCGCCTCGATCAGCGCCAATGGCTGACTATGGAACCTTGCGGTCCAAGCGCGTCCTGGACCCAATTGACAGGTTCTCTGAGATCCTCTTCGGCTTAATCATGGTTCTTACCGTGACGTGCTCCCTCAGCGTTACCGGAGCAGACAGAAGAAGCGTACATACCATGCTCCTGGCCGCTATCGGGTGCAATCTTGCGTGGGGCATCATCGACGCGATGTTTTACCTGATGGCCTGCATGAGCGAGCGCGGCCACAAGTACAAGCTTTTGCAGCGCGTGCGCAGGAGCGCAGACGCGGCAGCCGGGAGGCACATCATTGCCTCTGCGATGCCGCCGCTTTTGGCTTCTCTTTTACCGTTGCCTGATCTTGAGCGTCTTCGGCGGAGACTGGTGCAGATGCCGGACCCGGCCGGCCAAAGGTGGCTCACCCTCCATGACTGGTACGCGTCATTCTGGGTGTTTCTCCTGGTTTTCTTATCAACGTTTCCTCTGGTAATTCCGTTTATCGTCATTCACCAGCCATCGCTCGCCTTGCGGGTTTCCAACGGCATTGGAATCATCATGCTGTTTGTTCTGGGCTACGCCTTCGGGCGTCATGCGGGCAAGAATCCCTGGGGCATAGGCGTGGCGATGGTCGCGCTAGGCGTAGCCATGGTCGGCCTCACGATCCGGCTGGGCGGATGAAACGCGGCCTCCACTTCCGCATTCTCTGCCTGGCGGTCCTGACGGCCTCGGTATCGGCGGCCCAGCAAAACCGCCCTAGCCCAGCCACGGCCGATTCCACCGCTGAATCGTGGACGTTTTCGCTTACCGTTGACGGCTACCTGGTACCAAATCAAGAGGGCTACGCAAGTCCAGTTTTCACTGCGGACCGCAAATCACTTCATCTTGAGGCTCGCTACAATTATGAGAATCTACGCACCGGGTCTTTGTGGCTGGGATACAACTTCAGTGTCGGGAAAGATCTGGTGCTCGACGTAACCCCCATGATCGGCGGCGTCTTCGGCAGATCCACGGGAATTGCGCCGGGCTTTGAGGCTTCTCTCACTTATAAGAAACTCGAGCTCAGCATCTCCAACGAATACTTTTTTGATACCGGATCAAAGTCCGGCAATTTCTACTACTCCTGGCCCCAGGTGGCCTACTCACCACTCGAGTGGCTTAAGGTCGGGATCGTGGCGCAACGGTTGAAGTCTTTTCAAACGTCCCTGGACACGCAACGTGGGTTCCTGGTCGGCATTTCCCACCACAACCTTGAGTTCACCACTTACGTTTTCAATGCCGGGTGGACCGATCCGACCGTGGTTCTGGAGGCGGGTTATAGGTTCTGAAGCCGGCGACTGAAATCCCGAAAATCCTACGTCACCATCAAAACCTCTCCGGAACAAACTTGAACGAAAAAGTGGGTTCCTCGTAGCCATCAGCCGACTGCCGCTTCGGCAACTTGATTTTTTCGCGAGGAGTTTCTTCGTATGGCACCTGGCTGAGAAGGTGACTGATGATATTGAGGCGGGCTCGTTTTTTGTCGTCGGAATTGGCCACATACCATGGCGCCCAATGGGTATCTGTGGCGTTAAACATCTCGTCGCGAGCCTTTGAATAGTCGTACCAGCGGCTGTAAGACTTCAGGTCCATCGGCGAGAGCTTCCAGATCTTGCGTCCGTCGTGGATGCGGGCTTCCAGCCGGCGGGTCTGCTCTTTCGGGCTGACTTCCAGCCAGTACTTGATCAGGATGATTCCGGAATTGACCATCGTGCGCTCCACCAGCGGCACAGCCAGCAGGAATTTCTCCACATCCTTTTCGCTGCAGAAGCCCATCACGCGTTCCACTCCGGCGCGGTTGTACCAACTCCGGTCCCAGATCACGACCTCTCCGGCAGCCGGGAGATGCGGCACATAGCGTTGGATATACATCTGGGTTTTCTCACGCTCGGTCGGCGCCGGTAAGGCTACGACGCGAAACACGCGCGGGCTGACCCGCTCGGTGATTGCCTTGATGGTTCCACCCTTGCCGGCCCCGTCTCGCCCTTCAAAAACGACGCAGATCTTCAGGCCCTTGTGCACAACCCATTGCTGCAGCTTGACCAGTTCACCGTGCAAACGAGCAAGCTCCTTCTCATAGTCTTTCCGTTTCAGTTTCTTCTTTGGCCTGGAGTCTTGCCCAATGCCGTTGATACTCGCTTCCAGAGTTTTGTTTTGTTGTACTGCAGTTTTCATCACATCACCTTTCTCAGTGCGGTCCTCGGGGATTGGTTCGCAGTCGCCTGACGCGCGTCGCTGCCCTTCGCCTGCTGGTAACGCTCGACCGCGGTTTGCAGGTTAAAGAGCATCCGCTCGCGGCCCAGAGTCTGGCCGATTCGTGAGCGCGTCAAGGCTGCAAAAACGTGGGGGTTCAGGGCCGCCAGCCATAGGGCGATGCCCTGCCGATGCAGGTTCTCTTCTGCTTCGGAAAGCATCTTGAGAGCCGTATATTCGATGTCAATCACGGAGCTGCAATCGAGCACAAGGACTGCAGGTTTTGTCTGTTCGATCAACGGCCAGATCTTGTCGCCCACGCGCTGAGCATTGGCGAAAAAAATTCGTCCTTCCACCCGCACCAAAAGCAGGCCCGGGAACGTCTCGTCATCGGGGTGCTCGGACGAGAGCGGCCGGAATACATGCGTGTTGCGCTTGCGCCCGAGCGCATACACGGGCGGGGTGTAAGCCTGCTGGGCAAGCGCGAGCAGCGAGGCCACGACCGCGACCAAAATCCCGCGGAGCGTCCCCAGGAAAACAACACCGGCAAAAGCAATCACGGCCCAATAAAGTTCAGTCTTCCGCACCTGGGAGATGTCGCGGAAGTCAGCCGGCTTGATCAGGCCTGCCGAGTAGACCACGACGACTGCCGCGAGCGTAGCACTTGGCATGAGCGAGATAAGCGGCGCCAGCAGCAGCAACGTCACCAGCGTGACCCCGGCGGTTACAAGCTCCGCTACTTGTGTGCGCGCGCCGGCGCTGCTATTGACTGCGGTCTGGGTGGCGCCTCCGCCGCCAGGCATGGCGCCAAAAACACCACCTGCAATGTTGCCTGCACCCAGCGCGAACAGCTCCTGATTGGGTAACGGGCGCGGATCACCA
This sequence comes from Candidatus Angelobacter sp., assembly GCA_036518395.1. GTDB lineage: Bacteria > Acidobacteriota > Terriglobia > Terriglobales > Acidobacteriaceae > Angelobacter. The sequence continues at coordinate 26,737 of DATDNH010000157.1, forward strand.
GGGTTGGTGAAGGCCCGCGCCGATGCGATGCTCTCCGCAAAACTCATCAGCGCAATGCCTGCCGCACCCGGCCACATCTCCGCGACGAGCCCGAAATTCGGCCAGACCCAATGCGGAAATCCTTTCGGAATGCTGCCCACGGTTGCTACCCCGAGCTGTGGCAGTCCAAACAGGGCGGAAGCTGCAATGCCAACTGCCACGGCAATCAATGGCGCGGGCGCACGCGGCACAAAGCGTTCCATGGCGATCATCAATACAAGCATTACAATCGCCACCACCAGCGTAATTCGCGATGTTTGCGGCAGCTGCCGAAAAATCTCGACAATGTCTCTCAGAAATCCCGTCTTGTGAATGTGGATACCAAACAATTTCGGGAGTTGGTCCACCACGATGACCAGCCCGATTCCCGCTTTGAAACCAGCCAGTACAGGGTCGGAAATGAAGTTAGCAACGAAGCCAAACCGCAGCAGTGAGGCGACAATGAGCATGGCTCCCACCAGGACTGCCAGCGTGGCACTGGCTACCAGCAATTCAGCGGGCTTGCCATCTGGCGCTACTTTGCCCATTTCAGCCGCGGTCAGGATCGCGATGGTGGTTGTCGTGCTGACGCTCAATACTCTTGACGTGCCCAGCAAGGCGTAGGCCACCATTGGGATAAAAGCTGTGTACAGGCCAGCTTGTAGCGGGAGACCTGCAATCGTGGAGTAGGCCATCGCTTTGGGGATGATCACTGCTGCCGCGATCAGGCCGGCCATTGCATCCGCAGGAATCCACTCTCTGGGATAGTCGCGCAGCCACTCGATGACGGGCAGCAGGCCGGGTTGGCGTGGTTTGCCGTTCAATTTTCGAAATCCGGAAACTTCAATAGCGCAGCGATACGAATACAGCCGTCTGGGCCATCATTTTCACTCAATAGTGTTTTGGAGAAGCGCAATGTCAAACAACTGGGAGAACTGACAGCGCCGATTTCAGGACGTATTCCCTGACTATCCTGGCGGGACGGACGGGAACAGGATCAACTGTGGTGGCGTCGTTTGATGTTCAATTGGACTAACGACCGCGCCAACGATGCGTTGACGGACGCAAGCTCCTCCGCGGAGATTTTTTCGTGCAGACGGGCGGCAGCACGTTGACGCGCCTCCTCAATGGCGGCTTCATCTATTTTCTCTGCGGAAACCGCCATGTCCGTTACTATTGCTACTCGGTCAGCGGAAACATCAGCGAGTCCCTCGCCTACCGCCAGATACTCTTCACTACGACCTTTGCGCACAATCATTTCGCCGGGTTTCAATTGTGTGATCAACCTGACGTGCTGCGGCAGGATGGTTATCTGGCCGTCCGCCGTTTGCAGCGTGACCCACTCTGCATCTCCTGAGTAGACGTTTCCCTCAGGCGTCGCGATTTCCAATTTCAATGTACTGGCCATAATTGAGACATCCCCGGCAGCTCTTACTCTTCTTGTTGAATCTCCTCGATTGCGCCCTTCATGTAGAAGTTGCCTTCGGGCACCTGATCGTGTTTGCCCTCCAGGATCTCTTTGAATCCGCGCACGGTTTCAGCCACAGGAACCTGCTTGCCTTCCCGCCCGGTAAAAACCTGCGCCACGCTGAAGGGTTGACTCAGGTAGCGCTGGATCTTTCGCGCTCTGACCACAGTCATTTTGTCTTCCGGAGAGAGTTCATCCATGCCAAGGATGGCAATGATGTCCTGCAAGTCCTTGTAGCGCTGGAGCACCCGCTGCACTCCGCGTGCGACGTCGTAATGCTCCTGCCCCACAATTTCAGGCGCGAGAGCTCTCGAGGTAGAGGCCAGCGGCTCCACCGCCGGATAAATGCCCAGTTCCGCGATCGCGCGTTCCAATACGATGGTCGCGTCCAGATGGGCGAAGGTAGTCGCCGGAGCAGGGTCCGTCAGGTCGTCCGCGGGAACATAGACTGCCTGAAAAGACGTGATCGAGCCCTTCCTGGTGGAGGTAATCCGCTCCTGCAGCGCTCCCATTTCAGCAGCCAGGGTGGGTTGATATCCGACGGCGCTGGCGGTGCGGCCGAGCAGCGCTGATACCTCGGAGCCCGCCTGAGAAAAGCGAAAGATGTTATCAATGAAAAGCAACACATCCTGGTTCTTCTCATCGCGGAAGTATTCTGTAATGGCCAGCCCTGCCAGCGCCACGCGCAGGCGCGCGCCCGGGGGCTCATTCATTTGACCGTACACCAGCGCAATCTTGGAATCAGAGAGATTGTCCTGCTTGATCACTCCCGCTTCCGACATCTCGTGATAGAGGTCATTGCCTTCCCGCGTGCGCTCACCCACACCCGCAAAGACCGACACACCTCCATGGAGCTTGGCAATGTTGTTGATCAGCTCCATGATTACAACAGTCTTGCCAACACCTGCGCCCCCGAATGCGCCTACTTTGCCTCCTTTCAGAAAGGGACAAATCAAATCAATCACCTTGATCCCTGTGGGAAGCAGTTGCGGAGAAGGCGCCTGATCTACCAGCGGCGGCGCACTACGATGGATTGGATAGTACTTTTCCGCTTGTATCGCTCCGCGATCGTCGACCGGGGTTCCCGTTACGTCCAGCACCCGCCCCATAACAGCCTTCCCTACCGGCATCGATATAGGCGCTCCACTATCGACTACCTCATACCCGCGCTTCAGGCCTTCAGTGCCGGACATGGAGATGGCTCGAATCGATTTGTCGCCCAGGTGCTGCTGCACCTCCAGTGTCACTCTGGCGGGCTGCTCCTTGACCTTGTAGTCAACGGTCAGCGCGTTGTAAATACCGGGCAGCGCCTCCGGGAACTCCACGTCCACGACCGGCCCTACGACTTTAACGATCTTTCCTGTATTCCCATTCATAACCCTTCCATAAATTCATGGCGAATGCTTCCCAACTAGCCGGATTCTCCACCGGCGATTTCCAGCAGCTCCTTTGTAATGTTGCCCTGACGCAGCTTGTTGTATTCCCGGGACAGGTCTTTGATCAGGTCCTCGGCATTATCTGTGGCATTTTTCATCGAGACCATACGCGCGCTCTGCTCGCTGGCCCTGGCATTCAGCAATACCTGGTAGATATAGATATTGAGGTAATGTGAGAGAAGATAGTCCAATACAGCCCGCTTACCGGGCTCAAACAGGGCCTGACTATCATCCATTCTTTTCTCAGCCTCCGGTTCCCACCCAGGTACTCTCATGCCCTTGATTTCTCCCACGGGAAGAAACTCCAAAGCAAGCGGCTGCTGAGCAAGCGTATTAACAAAACGCGTGGCGACCACGTGGACCTCATCGACTTCCCGTTTCAGGAACATGTCGCGAGCAAGACCGGCGATCGTCCTGGCTTCCGGGTATCTTGGAATGTCTCCATAGGTAAACTCGGCCGCAAGTTGCCGGTGAGTACGGGCAATAAACTGCGCAGCTTTGCGTCCGGCGGTGATGAACACGGTTGAGCTGGGATCGAATTGAGTGACAAGCCGAAACAGATTGGTATTCAGGGCGCCGCACAAGCCTTTATCAGTGGCGATAAGGATGACTGCGCGTTTGCGCACAGGGCGTACTTCGAGCAGAGGATGGCTGAGCTCAAACAGCCGCGTAGTGAGTTCGCGCTGCACTACATAGAACAAGCGCACAAACGGCCTTCCCGCCAGGGCCCGCTCCTGGGCTTTCCGCATCTTCGAAGCGGCTACCATTTGCATCGCCCTGGTGATCTGCGCAGTGCTCGTGACCGACCTGATCCGTCTGCGTAAGTCGCGCGGGCTGTTCATAACGACGTTTTCAGCTCTCCCACCACAAAACAACTACATTGATTTCAAACCAATCCACATTGTGCTGTTTGCTTCCCGATTTCGTTGTTTCAGCCTCGCCGCTCATCTCCACGCCTCTTTGAACTGCTCTGCCGCATCCTTCAACTGGCTGGTCAAAACGGGGGTAAGCTTACCTTCCTTCGCGATGCTCGCCAGCAGCTCATCCTTGCGCGTCGTCAGGAATTCTGTCAGCCTGGCCTGGTATTCCTTGACCCGATCCAACGGGACGTTATCCATGTATCCATTCTGGACGGTCCAGACCACCGCCACCTGCAGCTCGACGGGAACAGGGCTGTATTGAGGCTGCTTGAAGATTTCCACAATGCGCTTTCCCCGATCAATCTTCGCCTGCGTTTTGGCATCCAGCTCGGAGCCGAATTGCGCAAAGGCGGCCAGTTCGCGAAACTGCGCCAGGTCTCCTTTGAGTTGCCCGGCAACCTGCTTCATGGCTTTGATTTGCGCCGCCGAACCAACTCTGGATACGCTGAGGCCTACCGAGATGGCCGGACGCACTCCCTGATAAAACAGGTCCGTTTCCAGATAGATCTGCCCATCCGTAATGGAGATGACATTGGTAGGGATATAGGCGGAAACGTCGCCAGCCTGAGTTTCAATAATCGGCAAGGCGGTAAGAGACCCGTTTCCGTACTGTTCACTCATGCGAGCGGCCCGTTCCAGCAAACGGCTGTGGAGATAAAACACATCACCCGGATAGGCTTCCCGGCCCGATGGGCGCTTCAATACCAGCGAGACTTGCCGGTAAGCCACCGCGTGTTTGGAAAGATCGTCGAAGATAATCAGCGCATCCATTCCGTTATCCATGAACCACTCGCCCATGGCCGCGCCTGCGAACGGGGCCAGATACTGATTAGCTGCCGAATCGGACGCCGGCGAAGCAACAACGATGGTGTAAGGCATGGCCCCGGTTTCTTCGAGAATATTCATGATTCGGGCAATATTGGACTGCTTCTGACCGATCGAGACGTAGATGCAATATAGAGGGCGATATTCTTTGTCTTTGGCGGCCTCAGCCGCTTTGTTAAGGCGGGCCTGGTTGATTATGGTGTCAATACAAATCGTGGTCTTGCCCGTCGAACGATCGCCGATAATCAGTTCGCGCTGACCGCGACCGATGGGAATCATCGCGTCAATTGGCATGATACCGGTCTGCACGGGCTGATTGACGGGGTGTCGCTTGATTATGCCCGGCGCCATCTTTTCAACTGGATAAGTCGTGTCGCTCTGCACTGGGCCTTTGCCATCGACGGGCTGTCCCAGAGTATTTACCGCGCGCCCCAGGAGGCCTTTGCCAACAGGGACCTCCAGCAGCCTGCCGGTAGCGCGTACCTCGTCACCTTCTTCCAGTTGCGTGTAGTCACCCAGAATGATCACTCCGACCTCAGTCTCTTCCAGATCCAGAGCCAGACCGGTGACCCTGGCGCGCCCAAGCTCAAGCATCTCATTGAGCATGGCGTCGTCAAGGCCTTCCACCTTGGCTACGCCATCAGCGATCTCACGTATCACGCCAACATTTTGCTTCGCGGCTGATAGCCTTGCTCCCGCGATTTGGGCCTCAAGTTCCTGTAGCAGGCTGGCCATGTTTCGTTCACTCCTGTTCGCTTTATAGAAAAATCACACTTCCAGCGACCTCGCAGACGCCTCTGTCCTCGTCCGCCTCAAAAGCTTTCCTCCAGTGCTGCAAGCTCAAATTGCACACTGCCGTCATAAACATTATTGCCAGCCTTGATGCGCATCCCGCCGATCAGCGCCGGCTTTTCGGCAAATTGGAAATTCATCCCCGGCCCGTACTTGCCCTGCAAAAGAGCCTGGACATTGGCCCGCAATTCCTGCGGCAGCGGTGCGGCTGTCTCGACGGCGGCAGTGTGGGCTTCCTGATCGAGTCTTACCAGCCGTAGAAATCGCGAAAGCAAGGTCAGATAGCCACGATGCCTACCTGCAATGACTCGCTGTACCAACTGGCGCGTGCGGCCCGCATCCACAGATCCGTCGACTACACACAACCGAAACAAACGTTTTGCCTGACGCTCGATTTGTCTGCTCGTTTTCATTCAGGCTATGCCGCCATTCGCTTGATTGTTTCCTCTTCCAGTCGCCGCTGATCGTCCGCAGTAAGAATTCTGCCCGTGACTTGCGCCGTGGTCTGCACCACCAGCCGGCCCACCTCGCGTTTGAGTTCCGCAGTCATGCGGGCATAGTCCTGCATCGCTGCCTGGCGGGATTTGCTGAGGATCTGTTCGGCGGTGGCCATGGCCGCTTCGCTCTCGCGTTTCTGAAGTCTGCTGGCTGCAGCTTGCGCTTCCTCGATGATCCTGGTTGCCTGGGCATTGGCGCTTAACAGCACCTCCTGGCGTTGCGCTTCCGTGCGCGCCAGTTCCGCCTTGATCTGTTCCGCGTTTGCCAGTCCTTGCGCGATTTGACGGCGCCGCTCGTCCAGCATCTTCAGAATGGGCCGATACGCCAGAAAGTAAAGCACCGCGCATACAATGCAGAAGCTTACGATTTGTGCCGTCAAATGGGTCCAGTCCACGCCGAAGGTTCGGCTGATCTTTTCGATCTGACCCTCGTTTTGCATTTCCGCCAGCAGCGCCGGAAGATTCATAGTTGACTCATTCAATACACCTTCATCGCTAAGCTCAATCTTTTGCAGCCCGGCTCACCTATTTGGCGAGGAAGAGGGCGTAGAAGACGATCGCTTCGGCGAAGGCGATGGCCAGGATTGACTGGACCAGGATCTTTGTTGAGGCGCCTGGGTTGCGTCCCACGGCATCCGAAGCAGCCATACCGATCAAACCCACGGCAATGGCCGCACCGAGCGCTGCCAGACCAATGTGCAAGCTTCCACTCATATTTCTGCTTTCTCTTTCTCGCCGGCCGACGCGTCCCACGCTCCAGGCCAGCGCTAATCATCCATGCGCCGGAGCGGGCCCTTGCTCGTGCTGGCAAATCAGCAAAGTAAAGACCGCGGTTAGCAGTGTGAACACCAAAGCCTGGACCAGGCCCACCACAACTTCCAGGAAGAAAAACGGAATCTGCAACAACCATCCAAAATGCGGAGAGAGTTTGACCATAGCGTCCAGCATGTTTTCACCGGCAATCATGTTCCCGTAAAGACGAAAGCTTAGCGAGACCGGCCGGAAGAGGATTGAAACCACTTCCAGGCAGCCGGCCGCGAAGAAGATCACTACCAGAAGCCACTTCAATGCTCCGGTGCTCTCCCCTTTCGGGGCAAACATCTCCTTGAGAAAGCCTATTGGACCGACTTCACGCAGGGCCCAAACGATCCAGCAAGCAAAAAAGACGAGCGCCATGGCCAGCGTCATATTGACGTCAGCATTGGCGCCACGAAACAAAGGCTGGTCGATTTTGAAACCTTGGGCTGTCTGATGTCCCCATCCGATCGACCCGACCCCTGGGATCAGCCCGGCCCAATTCGCAGAAAGAATGAAGATAAAAATAGTTGCAAAGAACCAGAAAGTTCTCCTGGTTAAAGGTGGGCCCAGAATTCCTTCCATGAATCGGTACAGGCCCTCGACCAGCCATTCCAGAAAATTTTGCGCCCCGCGAGGCACTGTCTCCATTTTTCGTGTAGCAAACTGGGCCAGAACGATCAGCCCTGTGGCCACAATCCAGCTCACGACCATGGAGTTAGTAATGGGAAGTCCAAAAACGCGACCGACCTCATCGGCTTTTTGTGAGACACCGTGCTCCTCGGGCTTTGCAGGAGAGGCCTGGTCTCCCATTTCGGGAATAACATAAGAGGCGTCGGCGAATGGGCCGCTGGCCAGATCTGCGTGACCAACAGCAAATCTCTCTGCAGCGCAGACTCCCCCAAGCGCGGCAACAAGGACCAGCAGGACAAATGCGATTTTTGCCTTGCCCGCAATCCGCGCCGTCAGTGCGCTCACATTCCGCGACCGTTTTTCCAGAAACATGTCAATGCTGGCGAGTACTCGCGCTACAAATGTAAGTCTGCGACACGAAAGCGCCGTGGAGTGCTGTCAAAACTACTAGGAAACTTGCGGAGCCAAGGGAAAGGAATCCGCCTCGTTCCGATTCGCGCCGGTTCGCGACGAAACCGCTTTGCGAGTTGATGCTTTGCATGAAATCATTTGTAGAAGGCTATGAGTGTTGTTGAGACCCAGACCGCAGGCGCCTCTGTCGTGCGGTTCGAGACGTTGCCCGGCCCAGGCCGCATCCTGTCTGTTGATGCGTTACGCGGCATGGTGATGATCCTGATGGCCCTGGACCATACCCGCGATTTCATTCACTCGGCGGCCATGTCTTCCTCCCCGACCGACTTAACACGGACCACGGCGCCCATATTCTTCACACGCTGGGTAACCCACATCTGCGCGCCGGTATTCGCATTTACGGCGGGGGCGGGCGCATTTCTGTGGGTATCGCGCAAACGGACGAATTCTGAATTATCGCGGTTTCTTGTGACTCGCGGCCTGTGGCTCATGCTGCTGGAAATCACTGTGTTGCGCTTTATCTTTCTCTTCGAGATCAGGTTCAGCAACTCCGTAGTCATTCTTACCGTGTTCTGGATGCTCGGACTTTGCATGGTTTGTCTGGCCGCGCTGGTTCATCTGCCGGCACGCGTGCTGCTTGGGTTGAGCATCGCGATGATTGCCGCCCACAATCTCCTCGATCCCGTTAACGCCTCGCAATTTGGACGTGCCGCCTGGCTTTGGAACATCCTGCATCAGCAGGGAGTTTTCGGTTTTCTTAACACCACGGTGTTGGTTGCCTATCCGCTGGTGCCCTGGGTCGGAGTTATGGCGACAGGCTACTGTTTTGGCCGCGCGCTGCGGTGGGAGCCGCCGCGGAGGCAGCGATTCATGCTGAGGCTCGGAGTGGTTCTCAGCATTGCATTCGTTCTACTCCGCGCACTCAATCATTATGGAGACCCGGTTCCATGGACTGTGCAAAAGTCTTCATTGTTCACGGCGCTGGCGTTCCTGAATTGCACCAAGTATCCACCGTCGCTCCAGTTTTTACTCATGACGCTCGGACCTGCGCTCATCATCATGTCGTGGCTGGACCGCTCACGGTTATCCACAACCAACCCGCTGATCGTCTTCGGACGAGTGCCCTTCTTCTTTTTTCTCGGTCACCTGGCGGTAATCCATGTTGTTACGATCCTGCTGAACTTTCTTCGCTACGGACCAGCAGGTTTCCTGTTGCTTCCCGCCCCCTCCATGGGCGGTCCACCGCAAATGTTCCCTGCGGACTATGGATTCAACCTTGGCGTCGTGTACCTGGTCTGGTTAGCGGTGGTTGTGCTGATGTATCCGGTTTGCCGCTGGTACGCGGGATTAAAGCAGCGCCGGAAAGATTGGTGGTTGAGCTATCTGTAGATGTTTCCCAGCTTAAACTGGTTTTTTGATCAAAAACAAAATTAGACGCGGAGGCAAATGCATGGGCCAAGGGAACAGCATGATTGGATTTGTCGTGATCGTAATTCTCTACGCGACGATCGGGCTCATGGCGGCAGCGGGGGTCATCCTCATCGCTCGCAAGATTTTTGCCCCAAGGGCCGAGCAGATCTTCTATGCGATGTTCCTAATCATGATCGCTGCGTTCTACCTCGCTTTTACAGCCTACTTCGGAGTGGCGACGGCGTGGCGGCTTGAGACGGCTGCCGTCGGCGCATTTGCAGTCATCGGCCTGGTGGGAGCACGCGTGCCCTTCTTCCTGATTGTTGGGTATTTCCTGCACGGAGTCTGGGACTTGCTGCACGAACTTCAGGCGCATGGCGCCTACTCCGCGTTTGAGCCCGGCCGACTGACGGCGATACCGCTCGCTTACGGAATCTTTTGTTTAGCTTTCGACTTTTGCATGTCAGCATATTTCATCGGCCGACACGCAGAGTGGAGTGCATCATGGGGGGCGACGCCCAAGCCTTAGGCATGGCTTGCGTGAATTAGTTGAAATCATCCACGACTGCGCTAGGCTGATGCAGGCGCCAGACTTGCGAGTGCTAAGGGGCCTCGGGAGGCATTGTGGAACCATTTGAGAGCAAAGTTCGAGGAAGCTTCGGCCGGCAGGCATTTATGACGACGCTCGGCGCCGAAATCGATTGTATCGCGCCGGGAAGAGTAGAGATTCGCATCCCGTTCAACCAGAGATATACGCAACAAGACGGCTTTGTACATGCCGGTGTCATCTCCAGCATCATGGACTCAGCATGTGGTTACGCTGCGTACAGCCTGGCACCTGAAGGCTGCAACGTCCTGACGGTAGAGTTCAAGGTTAGCCTGCTGGCACCGGCGGTGGGAAAAAAGTTCGTAGCCAAAGGGGAAGTCAAGCGCAGTGGCAAGACACTCACAGTATGCGCTGCCGACGCCTTCGCCATCAATGGTGCCCAGGAGAAATTGATCGCGACCATGCTGGGCACCATCATGACTCTTCCCGCTCCAGGCTCATCTTCTGCCTAGCCGCGAGGCCTGCTCGCGCTGAATGCACTAAAATCCCAGGGCCCTGGAGAGGCGACACGCTAGAAGCTCGTAGCTGTTTCATATAAAATGGATTTTGTCCGTACCCTTCTTGAGCGCCGAAGCAGTTGTCCGGCGCACCTCAATGCCGAAGTGGCGGAATTGGCAGACGCGCATGGTTCAGGTCCATGTACCCGCAAGGGTGTGGGGGTTCGAGTCCCTTCTTCGGCACCAGCTTCTCGGGGTCCTTCGACTACGCTCAGGATTTCGCCAGCGGGCTCCCGCTTCGGCTGCGCCTGCGCTCACGCCCGCTAACCGGCTCAAGTTCAGGTCCATGTACCCGCAAGGGTGTGGGGGTTCGAGTCCCTTCTTCGGCACCAGTCCTAATTTCCCAATCACTTAGCCCCGGCCATCCCGAGACGTTCTGCTCAGCATCGCACAGGCGGTGATCCCCATTCAGAGTTTGGAGGTAAGAAGTGTCTAAACTGAATAGGATAAGTGTTGCTCTGTTGCTGGCCACTCTACTGTGTACGGCGCCGCTGCAGGCCGGAACAGTTTCCGGCAGTCTCACATTTACAAATAATCCCCTCCTATTGCCTATCGGAAGTAGCGAGCCGGAAATCGCATTCAATGGCAACCTCATGGCGATTGTTTCACTGGGATGGTTATTTCCGTTCGGCACACAACTCTGGACCGGAGATTTCGGTTCCACACTCAACTTTCACGGACCTATCGATAGCGCGTTGACCAAGGCCGGCTTCGCTGTTGTCCTCGGCGGCGGCGATGCCGACGTGGATCTTGGCTCGACGGGTACTCTTCACGCGACGACGCTGGTCGTGCCGATCAATAAGCCGTTCAGAGCCGCGCTGATATCGGTGGCTTCGATCACATGCCCGGGCGCTACTTCGTCGAACTTCAGCACCGACGATTGCACGGCGCAGATCATCGATCTGGCGGGCAACGACCGGCCCTGGATCAGCTCAGATGGATCGCACGTCTACATTTCCTACCACGATGCAGGAAATTCATCGCTGATTCGCGTGCAACGCTCCGACGATGACGGTTTCACCTGGACCAGGGTGGGCAACGCCATAACGGGCGCCGGCGGGGTAACTGGAAGCGCCACGTTCAACAATATTGCCGGACCCATCGCCGCCGACTCCCATACCCACAACGTCTATCAGGTTTTCGCTTCTGGCCAGGTAGGATTCTTAAAGGCAAAGACGACAGATTTCAACAACGTATTTGTATCGCGCAGCACCGATGGCGGTAAGCATTGGACGCCTGTTCTCGTCTTTGCCGGACCTCTGCTGAGTTCCAATGTCAACGTGTTTCCTTCGGTGGCAGTTGATTCCAGCAATGGCAACGTATATGCGACTTGGTCGGACGGTACCCACCTGTTCTTCTCCTCTTCCACAGATCAGGGAACCACGTGGTCCACTGCAGTCGCGGTCAACATCGCTCCCGCAAACACCGCCATCTTTCCGTGGGTTGACGCCCACGCCGGAACCGTAGACGTAGTGTATTACGGCACCAACACCACCAACGCGAACGGCGCCATCTGGAATGTCTATCTTGCGCAGACTACTGACAACGGCTCCAGCTTTACTCAAAGTCTGGTCAGCAACACCCCAAACCACGTCGGCGTGATCTGCACACAAGGAACAGCTTGCGCTCCGGGTAGGCGTAATCTGCTCGACCTCTTCCAGGTAGGTGTTGATCCGACGAATGGCCTGGCAGCAGTCGTTTATGTTGATGACACGTTGACCAAGGACAGCTCGGGAAACCCGCTGCCGCAGACGGTGCTCGCAACCCAGCAGTAACATTGCTGAGGATAATGGCGGCCGCCCAGGTATTCTCTGGTTTTTCTGTAGCCACCAAAGGATCTCGGTCGGCCCTCGATAAGAGCGCGGGAAACAACGATAATGCCCGTGCTGCATGCACTTGCCGTCGTTAACTCGCTGGCTGCGGCACATTCTCTCGATTACGCAGTGCCCAGGCCGCCAGCATTCCCAGCGAGAGCCAAAAACCCAGCGCGCCGCTGCTGGACACCAAAAACTCCTGCCCAACCAGATTTCGCGCCCTTTTTACGTTTGCATCGAAGCCAGATCGTGTATTGCCCAAAGCATCGTATAAGCCTTTGAGGTCCTGCTGGCTTTTTTTCAACTCGGAAACTTTGCTCGACACCTCATCAGGCAATGAAAGGATCAACTGCGGCGTCGGTTTCCAGGGCGACTGGGAATTCCATGCCTGTATTTTGTACGGTTCTCGAAGCATCACCGATGATCCAGTATCCAGCTTCAAGGTCTCAAGGAGGCCAGTCGCCAGGCTGGGCGGCGCTGTCGTAACTTGAAGGTCAAGTGATGCGAGCAGTGGCTGAACGGCCTTGTCGGTTGTTGGGGACGTTTTTCGCACCCCGGCTTCCGCCAGAACGCTGATGTACTTGCCTTCAGATTCGAACCCATTGAGCTTCTCCAGTTTGGATTCTTCGGTTTTTACCAACTCCCTGACGTCCGCAGCGGACTTGAGCAATTCGTCTGCCTGGCGCAACCATGCGTCGCGCGATTGCGGCTGCGGTTCCTGCCCGGCAGGGTTGTTTTCAATCACCTGACTCAGGTATGGATGCTTTTTTATCCACTCACTCGCGCTCGGATCCAACAGCGTTCCAATACTGGAGGAGTTTTTTTTCGGAGCCTGCCCCGGGCTGTGAATGGTCTGGTTACGGGTTGCAAGGTATTTCCTATACCAGTCCTCGCTGGGCTGCAAACTGCTGGTCTGCGATACTTCAGCCGGCAGTGGTTGGGCCATGAATGTCTCTGTCAATTCCTGCACGTCGAGGAAGTTGACCTTGGTGGCAATCTGCATGGTTCCCAGCGATAGCGCGCCTATGCTCACAGCGAGCAGTGGCCAGTGTTGCCTCATGGGAGCGCGGAGAAACCACAGTAATCCGCACGCCAGAAACGCCACGGCTGCAAACAGCGCCCCTGGGCCATGCAATACCCATGTCGTTTTGTCCGCAAATCCCCACCACGGCAACGTCAGCAGCACTGCCGCCCCGCAGGCGATCAATCCCCAGCTGCGCTGGTGTTCCGCTCCCCGGTCCAGGTACGGCAACAGGACTGCGAGCACAATCGCCGGCACGCCCCACATGATCGCCACCAGGCCCACGATCTTGCCCACCATGATCAGGTCATTCTTCAAAGTAAGGAATGAGAATGGCAGATAAATGATCAGTGCGGATAGAGCGACCCAGCCGAATAGCGGACTGGATTGGCTGGACTTCTTAGGCGCAAGCACGAGAAGCAGGATCACAACCACCAGCATTCCCAAGACTGATCCCCGGCCACCCAGACGATTTGTCATCACATACAAAAGGCTGGCGAGCGTCTTCAGCGGTGTAAAGGTCGTGCTGTGCTGAAAGCTCAGGAGATAGTCGGCCCAGACTTTCGGTTCGCTCCACATCAGCCGAATTTGCAGCACCACGCGCGCCAGCAGAAGATAAAGAATGGCAAAAATTGGGGCCACCACGCAACCGCCGATCGCTCCCATCTGGAAAGCATTCTTGCGCAGTGCCTTCCCTCTGGTTCCCTCAAGGATGACAAACACCAAAAAACCGGCAAGAAGCACTCCAGTGAGGACCCACAGGGTGGCGAGTACGGCCAGGTTTACGTGCGCGCTCACATGTCGGGCCAGGTCGGGGCCGAAGATTACGGTGCTGAACTCGCTTCTCGAGTCAGGCGGAAGGTCCATCCATGCGTGCGCTGCCGTCACAAACATCTCGAAAACACCCAGCACCACAAGCGTTACCAGAGCGCTTCCCAGAGTGGTTTTCTTGTGGTGTCCGGCGGCATCTCCGCCCGCGGGCTCCTCTCCTGCCTTCTCCTTGAGGTATTCGAAACCGTAAGACAGCACGGCCGCGATCAGAAGCACGCCCAGAAACCGCAAGCCCACGGGTTCGCTCCCCAGCAGAATGAACAGCGCAAAACCGGTTCCCACGGCGAATGACCCACTGACCAGGGCAATCCACACACCCGCACTGACGGAGTCTGATTCCCGGGTGTCAATTCTTTGTTCAGTTCCAGTTCGGGAACCGGAGCTTGCATGCTGAGGCTCATTCCGAGCAGCGGCTGGTGATTCACCGTTGGTCACAGTTGCCTCCGATGAAGATTGTTTGAACGGAAATGGAGAAGAGAGCTGCGCCAAAGAAACATAAAAGCTGTTTCATGAAAATTGCCCCGGGGAAGAAGGTGGGAATGTCTGGCATTTTATCGCAGTGTGAGATGAAGGGCAGCAGCAAAGCTACAAGTCGATGCGATAAAAAGTTGCTTAAACCTGGGTTACGGTCTTTCTAACCGACAGAGAATACCTGTATCGGGATAAACGCGGCCAAGTCTTATCTGCGCCGATCTGCGTAATCTGCGGCGC
>DATDNH010000158.1:0-20376 GCA_036518395.1 Candidatus Angelobacter sp.
GTGACTCTGAGGAACATTGGTGCTGCGGGCCTGTCGATCACGAGCATTACGGTGAGCGGTGACTATGCGCAGACGAACACATGCGGAAGCTCGGTAGCGGCCGGAGCAAGCTGCACCATCAGCGTGACGTTTACGCCGACCGCAACCGGTACGCGCACAGGAACGGTCAGCGTCAATGACAACGCAGGCGGCAGCCCGCAGACGGTGAGCCTGACGGGAACGGGAGTAGCGCCGGTCGTGAGCCTGTCGCCCACCAGCCTGACGTTTGGGAACCAGGCGACTGGCACTACGAGCGCGGCGCAGACAGTGACGTTAACGAACACGGGGACGGCGAGCCTGTCGATCACGAGCATTACGATCAGCGGTGATTTCGCACAAACCAACACATGTGGAAGCTCGATTGCAGCGGGTGCCAACTGCACGATCAGCGTGACGTTTACGCCGACAGCAACCGGTACGCGGACAGGCACGGTGAGCATCAGTGATAACGCGAGCGGCAGCCCCCATACGCTTAATCTGACCGGAACTGCTGTCCTTCCGCCTGCGCCTGGGACCGGAACAGTTTCGTTGAATGGAACCCTTCAATGTTTCTGGAACGGGGAATCGAACTTCTGCGACTGGGGCACCATCGGCATCACTGTGAACGGGTTTACTGATTCTCTGGGTTATCCCAATGGTGACATTGGTTTTCTCGCCCAATACTTAACCAATCAGATCAACACGGACAATCCCTATGTGACAGCAACCTGGAACAACAATTATTCCTTCCCCGTAATAACCCTCACCGCCAGGACGGCGGGAAGTAA
Source organism: Candidatus Angelobacter sp. (assembly GCA_036518395.1). Lineage (GTDB taxonomy): Bacteria > Acidobacteriota > Terriglobia > Terriglobales > Acidobacteriaceae > Angelobacter. The sequence goes on from DATDNH010000158.1 coordinate 807, forward strand.
TACCAACTATTCGCTATCGGCGTTTACCAGTACGAGTGACCCGACTGATTTCCCCTCCGGTTCATACACCTTGACGCCATCCGGCCCGACTCTGACCGGCGGGCATAACTGAGAACAGAAGACAAGATCAACGTCAGGCGGCGCACCGGCGCCGCCTTATTTTCACTGGGCAAATTACAATGGGATTTTGCGTCCGGTGCGTCCTTATCTTGTCTCGATTCTGATTTCTCTGCTCTTGAACATCGGTGGCGCGGAACCGGTGCAGGCACGATCACGCGGCGCGGCCACGCGACCGTATGGATGCTCAGTGAAGTACAAGGATTGAAGAAATCGCGTGATCGCACGTGATCGCCGTGATCTAAAAAGCAAAATCTCTAGCCGCGAATTACACGAAGACACGCGAATCAGAAAAGGGCCAAAGGCTAAAACCATTTTTCATTGTGCTGTATCCGATGGACAGTATTGCAACCTCATTCGAGTGGACTTAGGGTTTCGTGAGAATGCCTTGACACAGCATCGTTTGAGCACGCAATCTCGGGATCCTTCCACTCGTCCTCACTCCTACCGTCGCTCGGACTCGGTCAGGATGACAGGGTAGTAAATTTTTGGAACAGGACACAGTTATGTGAAAAATGGCTAAAGGCCAAGAGCCAAGAGCTGCTGTTCTCCTACATCGCCAACAGCACCACACCCACGCACACCAGCACGGCGGAGATCCAGCGACGCTGGTCCACATCTTCTTTCAGGAAGTACTTGGCCATGAAGGCGCTGACGATGAAGGTCAGGGAAGCAGAAGCCGGCGCAACCAGGCTGAGGTCGCCCCAGGAAAGCGCGGTCAACAGACTGAAGAAGCCCACGGTAAAACAGCACAATGCCAGCAGAAAATGTCTTTCGGTAAAGATCGTGCCGATCACTGCCAATACACCCTTTCGCGCGCGCAGTTCACCGAGGTCGCCGATGCGCTTCATTGCGCTGCTGGTGAGGACGTCGCCACCACTCGAAGCCAGCACCATGACAGCAATCGCCAGCCAAAGCTCAAGCGATTTCATGCTGCTCCTCCTGCATAGGGACGCTTTCGCGCCGACGTTCCGTTAATGCGGGGCCGCGCGTGACCCACCCTACTCCACAACTAATCAGCAACACTCCCAGCCATCGCAGCACGGAAACGTTCTCGTGGAAAACAAATTTTGCGATCATTGTAACCAGAACATAACCCAGCGCGGTGGCCGGTAAAACGTAGCTCAGATCAGCGAAAGAAAGAGCAGTGAGATAGGAAGCGAAGAAAACTGTGAGACAGAGAATGCCGACAAGGACCCAGGGATTTCCAATAGGACGGATGATTTCCTGCCAATGATGGAGATCAATGGCGCCGAGCTGCTTCATGCCGCGTGACAATAGAGCGTCGCCGATGCTGCCGAAGCACATCACGGCCAGAAGAACCAGATATTTCCGAATGTTCACTGACTAATCCCCGGAAGATGCCTCGATTGGTCTGCTCTCCGATTCGGTGTTCGTGGTCGGTTTTGCTCCGTTGGAGCGCATCTCTTTGGCAATGCGGTTTCTCTGGGCGCGTAATTTCAGGAACGACTTGGCCTCGTGATACAGCCGCTTGCGGTCGGTGGAATTGAAGACTGCTTTTCTTACGATGCGGAAGACGGCCTTGGGACGGAAGTAGTACTCATCGTAGAACTTGTGCACCATCTCCAGTACGTATTCGCGCGGCAGCCCGGGATACTGGATGTGCGCGAGCTGATGGCCGCCTTCATCCACCATGCGGTCGCTGACGATGAAGCCATTTTTCTTGGCGAAATCGTAGAGTTCCGTGCCGGGATAAGCATGGGCGATGGAGACCTGAATGGTCTCGACGTCGAGTTCCTTGGCAAAATCAATCGTCCTGCGGATGCTCTCACGGCTCTCGCCGGGGAGTCCGAGAATAAAATCGCCATGCACGACCAGTCCCAGCTTCTTGGTGTCTTTTGTGAACTGGCGCGCGCGCTCTACTGTGGCGCCCTTCTTGATGTTCTTGAGAATCTGCGGGTCGCCTGACTCGTAGCCGACGATCAGCAAGCGGCAGCCGGCCTCACGCTGTGCTTTCAAGGTTTCATAGTCAGTCGTTACCCGCGAGGTGCAGGACCAAGTGAGCTTCAGCGGTTTCAGTTTGGAAGAGAGCTCGACAGTGCGAGCTTTCTGAATATTGAACGTGTCGTCGTCAAAGAAATATTCTTTTACCCAGGGCCAGTATTCCTTGGCCTGAGCCATCTCCCGCGCGACGGCATCGGTGGAGCGCTTGCGCCAGGGATGTCCGCTGAGCGTCTGCGGCCACAGGCAGAATGTGCACTGGGCCGGGCAGCCGCGCGTCGTATAGAGAGAAACAAACGGGTAAAGAAGGAACGGAACGTTGTAACGTTTTACGTCCAGATCGCGATGGTAAACGTCGGTAACGTTGGGCAGCGCGTCCAGGTCCTGAACGTCACCGCGGTCGGGATTGTGAACCACCTTGCCGCTGGAGTCGCGATACGAAATGCCCAAAATTTCGGAAAGTGGTTTCCCGTTGGCAAATTCCACGACGGAGTAATCGAATTCGCGACGGCAAACAAAATCAATTGCGGGGCAATCGCGCAGGGAGCGTTCCGGCAGCGTGGTCACATGCGGGCCAACAAAGGCGATCTTCAGGTTGGGGTTGGCCTCTTTCATCCGGGTGGCAAGCCGGATGTCGCCAGGAAAACCTGGAGTGCTGGTAAAAAGCACCAGAAACTCGTATTGCTTTGTCAGCTCAATCGTCTCTTCGGCAGAAACGTGGTGAGGCGGGGCATCGAGCAGGCGCGAGCCTTCCAGCATTCCTGCCGGATAGGCCAGCCAAACGGGGTACCAGTACGACTCAATTTCGCGGGTGGCGGGCCAGCGCGAACTGGCCCCACCATCGAAATTCTCAAACGACGGCGGATTCAGGAATAAGGTTCTTAATGACATGTAGGTAAAATTCTATACTAACATCGAATCTTTGGGCTAAGTTGTAAATGTTTCAAGGAGTTACGGAAGGAGCACTCAGCAGTCAGTACTCGCATTCAGCCCGCGAAACAGTGTGGGCGAAGGGCAATCAGTAAACCCGGCATGGTCAGAAATGGAAAATGGGAATAAATGAAGCCGCCAAAAAGGATGAGTCCAGAGCGAACAGAGGGATGTCCCTTCGGCTGAAGCTGAATAATCATTGCGGAGTAGTGACTGCTATTTTTTCGGTCCCAGAGCCCAACTTTCCAATTCACCGATCTGGCGCAGCAGCTGGACTTGAGCTTTGTCCAAATCGAAGCTGGAATTCAGATATGCCGCGTAGCGCTCATGCTCGGTTATGCGCGAGTTTTGTTCGTCCTTGAGTGTGGCTGTTCCAGCCTGGATCTTTTCGTGTGTGGTCTCGATATCGGCCTCGGCAAGCTGGTGCTCGAGTTTCAGGACATCACGGGATGCAGAGAGCTGCTGCACAGAGCGTTGCAGCCGCAGTGTTTCCGTGCTGACCTGCTCTTTCACGTTCTGGGCTTCCTTTTGCGCCTTCATGGCGTCCGCTCGCGCTGATTCGGTGGCCGCGCGTTGCGCCGGATTGAAGAAAGGAAATCGTATGGCAACTCCCACGGTGGCATTTTCCCGTTGAAATTTCAGGAAAAACTGGTCGTAATTGTTGTATCGGGCAAGCACGGCAAAGTGGGCCACCAGGTCGACGGCAGGATAAAACTGCTTCTCCTCGCCTTTAGCGCGGAAGGCTTTGGCCCTGGCTGTTTCTTCCGCGACTCTGACTGCCGGATTGTTTTTGACAGCTTCTGGAGCCAGATCGGCGTCCTGGGAAACGGCGGGGAATTCTGGAATGCTTTCCGTGGAAGTAACGATAGCATTCTGGGGTAAGCCTGTAAGTTGGGAAAGGCGTAGACGCAACTGGTCCATTGCCGCCTGGGTTTCCGCCATTTGCATACGGGTTCTGGCTGATGCCAGGCGCGCGCGCGTCATTTCCAGAGGCGCATCCAGACCTGCCTGGACGCGCTGGTTAACGACTTCCTCAAATTTACCTGCGACCTGCTGTTGTTCGCGCTGCACATTCAGAGATGACTCAAGAAGGTCAAGCTGAATGTAATCCAATGCCGTTTCCATAATTACATCGTTGCGGCGGTCGGCATTTTGGGCAGCGGTCGCACTCACGTCACCTTTTGCCGCCTTCATGAATTCACGTTGCGCGGCGTTAAAGAGGAACTGCTGCGAATTCAGATCGACGATGGAAGGCGCCGAGCCTTCCAGGCTGAGCGGAAATCCGTGAGACCACGCCAAGCCTGAGCCGAGCGTGACCTGGGGCAAAAACAGATCACGGTTTTGCAAATAGACAGCGCGAGCGCGTTGCGCGTCGGCGCGGGCAATGCCGGAAGCAGCGCTGTTTTTGAGGGCGAGCTCAATGGCAGTGCGGAAGGGAAGAGGATTCTCCTGCGCCGCCATCTGCGATTCAAGGGAAAACAGAAAACAACAAAAAATAGCAATGACGCGGAATTTCATTGAGTGCACCTTTGTGAGACGGATGACAGAAAAGTGATTGTATGGCATTCGGAAGAGTAGCTACTAGCAGCTAGCTGCTGGCTGCTAGCTACTAGCTAAAAATGAAAAGCCAAAACAAAGACAAGAGCAGATTCTTCGGCTGCGCCTCAGAATGACAAACCTGGTTCGGCTGAACCGACGAGCCATTGAAGCGGCTTCCGAATCGAAAAATGTAACCTTGGCCGATTGCTGCGTGCTGCGCTAGTGCGCTATACGGGCCAGCGCGTCCTGCGCCGGCTTGTAATCTGACGCGAGCGCCAGGGCGGCGCGATATTCGGCGACAGCGGTTTTTATGTCACCTTGTTTTTCCAGCAGCACGCCGAGAACGTAGTGAGCCTGAAAGGCCGGACCGTCCTCTACCGGATCCTCGAGCGAAAGATAACTGCGCAGCATTTTGATGGCTTCGGGAAAATTGCGTCCTGCATTCAACAGCACGCCCGCGCCATCAAACAGGGAAATTCCTTCTTCACGCCGAGCGGTGAGCGAGTTATTGATGGCGGCTTCCATGTCATTTAGCCGGCCTGAACGGCGGTAGAACGAGGCGAGGTTGACCCAGTAGTGGGCGAGGTTGTTGCTGGACTGAATCGCTGTTTTGTATTCCTGCTCCGCCTTATCTTTGGCATTTTGTTTCTCCAGCAGCATGCCGTAGAGGGAATGACCGAGCGCGGGATCACGCGCGACTACAAAGTCGGCGAGGTGGCGGGCCTTGGTTTTGTCACCACCCATAATTGAAGGCGCCTCTGAGTAGAACTCTGCCAGATCGGCGCGCGCGGAGAGGTTCTTGCCGGCTTCATCCAGCGCGACTGCTTTTTCAAACTCGGCCTTGACCTTGCGTACCAGGCTTATGGCGGAGATGGGATGGAACTTTCCTACGGTCTCGGCCTTCTTGCCATAAGCGCGGCCGAGCCACTGATGGTATTCGCTGGTCTGGCCGGAAAGAGCGACTGATTTTTCCGCCGCGCGAATTGTGTCGTCCCAGTGTTCAAGCTGGAAATAGACGCGCGCCAGTTGGTTGTAGGCCTGCGCATCGTTTGGGTTTTTCTGGATTTGGGAGTTGAGTGTACGCAGAGCCTGATCGGCCTTGCCATCGCGAACCAGTGCAGCAGGGTCTTGCTCTGAAAGCAGCCGAATCGAAAAGGCCAAGACCGCGAAGAGAACCAACCTGGGAAAGAGCCTCAATCCCGGCGCAAGCGCATGGAGATGTGATTTCACGACCGCACTCCTGCCGGGATTGGAACCGCAGCTCTCAACAGGGTGTACGCGGGGCGGCATTTCGGCTGCGGACTCCCGTTCAGCTTCGCATCACTCACGCCCGCAGAACACCTCAACGCTCGACCACCTTGACTTCCATGCCATTATGCAGGGGCTGGGCATTCACAGCACCGAGAGCGATCTCTGTCCCCTCGGAAATCCCGCTCACAATTTCCACGCGCGTCAGATTCGACGTGCCGGTTTGCACGTCCCTGGCCCGGATTTTTCCGTTATCAATCTCATAGACGATGCGGCGACCATCGAAGTCATGCACCGCTTCCCGTGAAACTGTTAGGGCGTTGTCGCGTTTGGCAGTCACGATATTTACATTGACGTTTACATTAGGTAAAAGTTTGTGGTCGGGATTGGGAATTTCGCACGTGATCTCGCCCACGGCGCGCGTGCCGACGGTGGTCACCGCAGTTGGAATCCTCGTCAGCGTACCCTGCCAGGTGCGGCCCGGAACTGCGTCCCAGGTGACGTCAACTTTTTCATCTTTCGCCAGCTTGCCGATATCGGGCTCGTCAACAAAGGCGCGCACCTGCACATTATCGAGGTTGGCCACTTGCAGAAGCAGATCGCCGGGATTCACGAAAGAGCCGATTTTCACGCGAAGCTGATAGACAATTCCGGCAAAGGGAGCGGTGATATGGGCATTCTCAAGCTGGTCCTGAGCGGCGGCATAGGCAGCGCGCGCTTCTTCGGCTGAAGCACGTACCTTGGCGATCTCGGGAGTGGAGAAGCGGCCCGTGAGCTTGGATTGCAACAACTGCAGGTCCGCGTCGGCTTTTTGCACGCGATTGCGGGCTGCTTCTACTTCGCCGGGAGATGCGGCGCCGCTTTGCTGCAGGCGTTGAACGGCTTCGAGATTGCGTTGGGCGGCATCACGTTCCGCCTGGACTTTGGCCAGATCAGAGCGCGTTGTCAGAACCTCTTCCTGCGTGCCGCCGGCCTGCACGGCCTGGATGTTGGCTTCAGCGGCACGAAGCTGTGCCAGCGCCTTTGCCGCCTGAGCGCGAGCGTCGGCATCGTCAACCTGGATGAGAAGCTGCCCGGGTTTTACGTGGTCACCCTCATTCACCAGGACGCGTTTGACTGAAGCCTGGGCCGAGGCATGGGCCTCAAAGTTCTGTACCGGTTCGATCTTCCCATTAGTGGAGATGATGCTGGCAATGGATTGCCGGGTGACTTTCTCTGCGTGCACTGAAACAACACCGCCACGGCGCATCATCCAGCCGGAGAACACAAATAGCCCGATAATCGCCGCTGCGATCAGCAGGTGATTGCGTTCCAGAAAGCTCGTCTTGGCTTTCACCATTTCTTACTTAAGTATAAATAACGGCATTCAGGCGAGCGCACAAATCGTCAAGCAGGATTGCCAAAATCGCTCCTTCAGCTACGCAAGCTCGCCTCTTACGACACCGCAGCACCCACAACGCGCAAAAGCGGCGCGCGTCCGGAACCCGCAGCCGGGGCAAGCGAGGACAGGCGACGACCAAAATTGGCATAATTGAGCATTGATCAAGGCAGGCTTTCGGCCACAAAACTGCTGACCGCACTGCAGGAAACAGCGGACGAACAATAAAAGGAAACCGTTAGGCGGCGCATCTCACGCGCTGGCACGGAGCTGGCGCTTGCTGCGGAAAACACTGCGGGGAAGGCCGTGCCTCCCCCGCAGTGGTTGGTTGGTCTCGCTTATTGTGGGTAGTCTTCCTGGTCTTCTTTCAAGACATCGAGCTTCTTATTCTGGTCGGGGGTCAGGAATTGCCGTGCCTGGCCCCGGAAATCGTCGCGAATTCCATCTATTTTCGATCTTTTCTCATCTTTGCTGAGCTGCGGATCGTTCTTGACCGCATTGATCCGCCTGAGCTTGTCCCGCAGAATGGGTTTGATCTGGGCTTTCTGCTCGTCGGTCAGGTTCAGCTCGGTGGAAACTGTTTGCAACCTGGCTTGTATCTTGGCCGCAAGCTGCGGATCGTCAATCGCGTCTCCCTTCTGGGGCTCAGCGGGAGTAGTGGCGGATGGCGCCGAAGGATTGGCCTGCGGGGCCGGCTGGTTGGGATTGTTCTGGGCAAAGGTCTGGAAACCGGCGCATGCCAGCGCCAGGACGCATGCACAACTCAGGATTACTTTCTTCTTCATTTCTCCTCCTCGAGGACCGGATTAAATGACGAAAGGTGCGCAGGGATCCATCTCATTGGATGCCCGCCGGTTTCTGCAAGGCCAGCGTTTTCCGGCCGAGAGCCGCATGAAAAATGAACAGTTGACTTTTGCACCTCAATTCTAGAGCGGGAGCGTGTTCCTTGGCTGATGGCGCACTGCTTTCGTTAAAATGAGCCGATGAGCAAACGCACCGGCTACACCGAGCGCCACGCCGAGGCAGGACTGGACCACAAGTTCCCAGAGATTGATACCTGGCCCAACCAGTTTCCGGCGTATGAAATCCTGATCGACGTTCCCGAATTTACCTCTGTGTGCCCGAAGACCGGCTTGCCGGATTTCGGAGTATTGGAAATCCGTTATATGCCGGACAAGCTTTGCCTGGAGCTCAAGTCGCTGAAGGAATATCTGATCCAGTACCGCAACCTGGGAATTTTTCAGGAGAACATTGTGAACCAGGTGCTGGAAGACGTGGTGCGTGCGACCCGACCGAAATGGGCAATTGTGAAAGGCGTGTTTCGTCCGAGAGGTGGGATAGGTACGACGGTGGAGGCCAAGTGGCCGAGAAGCAGGCAACAGGGCAAAAGGCACTAGCGATCGCCGTGATCGATCGTGATTGCCGTGATGACGAACCTTCTTGTCTATTCATCAATTCCCAACACTAATTCGCGCGAGACCCTCTCGCCCCGGCAATCATCATGCCCGCTCCCGCGGCGATCAGAACGGCGCTAATAATGGGAGATACTTTTTCATCGTGTTTGGTTTCAATACCGATTGAGGCCCCACCTACTTTGACGCCTTCCCGCTCTCGGTGAGGAATTGGAACGACCAGTGAAGCAATTCCCAGAACCAGTAACACTACCCCTAACCAAAACAGACTCTTCATGACTTCTCCCTTGACGGCAATACAAGATCTTTCATCACGGGAAATTCCGGAAGACTTCCGACCCGGAGTTGTGCCCTTTTCCAACTGCACTCAATCAGATGCTGTGAGGCAGCTTCGCGCGGTCTCATGTGCACAAAAGCAGGCTCAATGCCGGGTCCGGTCAAGCTCTAACAGCCGCGAGGGCTCACCAGACTTGGCCTTATAATTCAGACTGCTCGAATGCAGCCCAAACTCTATCCTCGCCTGACGCTTGTGCTGCTTACGGGGCTAAATATTCTTAACTACGTTGACCGCAATGTGCTGCTGGCGGTGCAGCCATTGGTGAAAAACGAGTTTCAATCGAGCGACGCGGCCATCGGAGTCCTTACCAGCGCCTTCTTTTTTACCTATATGATTGCCGCGCCTGTGGTGGGCTGGATGGGTGATCGCTACTCGCGCAAAATGCTGGTCGTGATCGGCGCCGCAATATGGAGCGGATTCACGCTGCTCACTTGGCTTGTGCACAATTACGACGAACTGCTAATTCGCCACGCCATTGTCGGAATTGGTGAAGCCAGCTACGCCACCATTGCTCCTTCCCTGATTGCCGATCTTTTCCCACTGGAGAAGCGGGGAAGAATGCTGGCGATCTTCAACTGCGGACTGCCAGTTGGCAGCGCCGGGGGAATCATCCTGGGGGCCTATTTTGGCCACCATTTTGGATGGCGTTTCCCTTTCATGCTGGCCGGCATCCCGGGATTTCTGCTGGCAGCGGCTCTGTGGTTTCTTCCCGAGCCGCCTCGCGGCCACTTCGATCACTTTGATGTTTCGGCTTTGCGCTCAACGTTGCGCGGCCTTCTGCGAAATCCGGCCTTTTGGACTGCCACCCTGGGCCTGGCGATGTACACGTTTGCCGTGGGCGGCTTGCAGGTGTGGATACCGACATTTCTGAATCGAGTGCGCGGCGTTCCTTTGGATAAGGCGGGCGAAATCTTTGGCGCTATTGTTCTCTTCAATGGGATCGTGGCGGTGATTCTGGGAGGCTGGATGGGAGACCGTATGCTGAGGCATAATGACGGCGCCTACTACAGGTTCTCCGGAATTGCGATGCTGGTTGCCGTTCCGCCGATGGTGCTGGCGGTCCATACTCGTGGCTCGCTGATGTTTCCTGTCATCTTTCTGGCAGTGTTTGCGCTCTTGATTAACACCGGCCCTGTGAATGCCGCGATTGTGAATTCCGTAGGCGCGCAGATACGGTCGATGGCGCTGGCTGTAAACGTGTTTGTGATTCACCTACTGGGCGACGCGTTTTCACCCACCTTGATCGGTGCTATCTCTGACAGAAGTTCATTGCCTGCCGCGTTTTCTGTGACCTATGTTGCGGCGGCGCTTTCGGGGTTTTTTCTGCTATATGGCGTACGATTTGCGCCGAGGCTTCGCCAGTAGTTAGTGAGTACTTAGTATTTGGTAGTTAGCAAAGACAAAACCAAAAGCAATACCAACATACCCCACCACAGAGAACACCGAGAAAACAGGGAAGATAAGACTAGAAGGGCAAAGGCAGATTTATACGAGCCGGGCCTCAGAATGGAACGCTCAACGCAAACCAACGCCAATGACGGATCACAGCGGCATCAGCGTTGATCAGCGGAAAGAATCTTATGCCGTTTTGGAGAATGATTGGACTGCCTGAGCTTCGTCGTCCTTCACGTCAAACACGGTGTACAGCTTTGTGATCTGGAGGAGGTCGTGGACCTTCTTGGTCAGTTTGAGCAGCTTCAATTCGCCTCCCTGGTTGCGGACGCTGGTAAAGGCGCTGACTAATTCTCCAATCCCGGAGCTGTCGATATAGGTAACATCCCCCAAATTGAGCAGGATATGCTTGCGCCCCTTGCCCAACAGGTCGCGGACTGTATCGCGCAGGATGACGCTGCCTTCGCCGAGGGTGATGCGACCGTTGAGATCAACAATGTTGACGCCATCTACCTGCCTGCTGCTTGCTTTCAAAGTCACTTTACTTCCTCCTTGAAGTTTGTGGCCTCACGGCCTCCATGTTTAACCAGAGTTATCTCGGTACCTGGATCCAGATTCCTGATTGTTACCTCGTCCATAAATGAGCGGATGAGAAAAATGCCCCTTCCGGATGGCTTCATCAGATTCTCCGGCGCGAGCGGGTCGGGAATCGACTGCGGATCCAGCCCCCTACCCTGGTCGATGATAGTGATGATCATCCCTTTCGGGGTCATCTCAAAGGCGATAAAAAGCTTCTTGTTGGGATCATAGGCATTGCCGTGCAGCACGGCATTGACCGCAGCCTCCCGCACCGCCATAGCTATATGATGCTGCGCGTCTTCGGCGAATCCCCACTTGCCGGATACTTCGAGGGCCTTTTGCTCGGCCATGTTGACGCTTTCCAAAGTTGAATCCAGTGTGTAAGTAACCCGGTTTTTCACGCGGCTGTCCACAGCGTATGCCCAGAGTGGCTCTGGATTGAATTATCGGCGAATTCCACGGCAAATGCGAATCGGTAGTTTGCCTAGAGGGCGGGGAAAAGTCAAACGGGCGCTGGCGCGGTCCGCGCCAGCGCAGTATTTAGTACTTAGTATTTAGTAATTAGCCAAACCAAAACTCAAGGCCGTCCGGTCAGGGGAATTGGTGGGGTTCATCGTAGCGCGTTGAGAAAACACGCAAGGACAAACCCCAAGAGCTAAAAGCTAACAGCCAAAACCTCAGTTGGCGGCGACACTGCTTTGTGGGGCGAATTGCAATGCCAGGATCGTCTGGTCATCCACTTTGGGTGAGCCGGCGCGGAACGCCATGACCTCCTTCATACAGCGGTCAATGATTTCCCTGGATCCTAACGTATGGCATGCACGGAGGAGTTCCTGCAAATAGGAATCGGCATATTGTGTGCCGTCCGGGTTCTCGGCTTCTGAGACTCCGTCTGTATAGGCCACAATGGCGTCGCCGGGAGCGAGCCTGAGCGTAGTGGTCGTGAATTTCTGGTCGTGAAACAAGCCTACCGGCAGCCCGGTGGATTCGATGACCTTTACCTCATTCTTGCCCAAATGCAGCGGATAAACATGGCCTCCATTACAGATTTCGACGTTGCCGTACTCGTCTGCTTTGCCGATGATCAAAGTGGCGTACTGAGTTGGCAGCGTGCTTCCACTGAAGATGTGATTGGCCCGCTCGACTAATTCGGCCAGCGGCAGACCAGTTGGAATCAGCACACGGAACATAGCATGCAAATTGGCCATGAGCATGGACGCGGCCACGCCTTTGCCGGAAACGTCGCCGACCATGAAGTAAAGGTGATTGCCATAGTGCAGCAGATCGCAGTAATCACCGCTTACCAGGCCGGCAGGCTCATAGTGATAGGAAGTTTTCCAACTGCCTGCAATCAAGTCTTGCCTGGGAAGCAGGCCAAGCTGGATGCGCGCGGCGAGTTGCAAATCCTGTTCCAACGCACGTTGCTCGGCGGGCTTGAGGCAATCAAGGCAGAAGCGCGCCAGCGGATCGGTCAGAAGGCGTTCTGTTTCCACGGCGCCGTTACACGCTTCGCAGAGGCCGTATGTGCCCACTTCAACGCGCTCCAGGGCCTTATCTACTTCCTCGAGCAACAGAAGCAGATTGGCAGTCTGGGCTTTGGCGGATGCGGCTTCGAGCTTCTGGCGCCGAACCAGTAACTGGTCCCGAAGCAGATTGAGATCGGTGACTTGTGTGCTCATGGGCCCTCTCCCCATCAGAATCCTCCTGGAAGCGGGAGGATTCAAAAAATTCAGTAGTTTAGTACTTAGTATTTAGTAGTCAGCAAAGCCCTGAGATCCCGAAATCCCGATCAACTTTCAGAACTTAACACTTGTCCGCAGAGTCTGCTATCCGGTTATTGCGGTTGAAGCGCGAAGTAGAGGGCAAGAGGCACAAGCCAAAGGCTAAAGGCCAAGGGCTGAAACAATTGCATTCTTCTCTGGCAAGTATGAGCTTCATTCTGTATTCTGCGAATAAGAGGTTTGCAATGTCAGACATCGCACTCTCAACCCTGCTTGGCGCTCCGGTTTATGACGGCTCGGGGAAGCTGGCGGGCCGCGTGCGCGAAGTGGCATTGACCCCGCGCGATGATGCGGGAAGAATTTCAGAACTGATCGTAAAGACCTCAGAAGGTGACCGGCTGCTGGCTGCCAAGGCCGTTAGCAGCGTGGATGGCAGAACCATCAAAGCGAAAAACAACGCAGGCGAGTGGCCGCCGCTGATCAGCTCCCAGGGATTCCTGCTGCTGGAACGAGATCTCCTCGACCAGCAAATCATCGACGTAAAAGGCCGCAAAGTAGTGCGAGTGAATGATGTTGACCTGCGCCTGGAACAATCTAACGGCGCCTTGAGACTGAAGATCGGGCAGGTAGATGTGGGGCTGCGGGGGGCAATTCGTCGTTTGCTGAAAGGGCTGGCGCCCCGGCCAGCGGTGGAAGCCCTGGCGAGCCGCATGCCAGAACGGGCCATCCCGTGGGAGGCGGTAGATCTGATTGAGACCGATCCTGCCCGCCGCGTGCACCTGAAGCTGGAGTATGACCGCCTTTCGAAGCTGCATCCAGCGGATATAGCCGACATTCTGGAAGAGCTGGCGCCGGCGGAGCGCGAGGCGGTGTTCGAGTCGTTGGACGAAGAGGTTGCCGCCGAGGCGCTGGAAGAAATCAATCCCAGACTTCAGGTGGAGCTGATGAGTTCCATCGGTTCGGAAAAGGCCGCGGATATTGTCGAGGAAATGAATCCGGATGCCGCCGCAGATCTGCTGGGCGACCTGCCGGTCGAGACTTCAGAAGAGATTCTCGAGGAGATGGAACCGGAGGAGCGGAAGGAAGTTTCTGAGCTGCTGGCGTTCGAGGAAAATACCGCAGCCGGGCGCATGACTACCGAATATCTGTCGCTCCCCCCGGATGCAGCTGTTGGCGATGCGATCGAAAAGCTGCGCCAGTTCGAAGGACCTCCAGAATCGATTAGCACGATCTTTTTAGTGGACTCAAACAATATTCTGGTGGGCTCTGTGCCGCTGGTGTCACTGGTGCTCGCGCCGGCGGGAACCAAATTGTCCACGCTGACTCCGCCCGATGTGCTCTATTGCCAGGCGGGATGCAGCGAAAAGCAGGTAGCAGAGATGTTCGATAAATACAACCTGCAAATGCTGCCTGTGTTGGATGAAGCAGGGCATCTGACAGGAGTTATCACCGCCGACGATGTGATCAGTTTGTTGCGAAGCAAAATCTGAACAACCAGCAGTTAGTACTTAGTATTTAGTACTTAGCAAAACCCGACCAACAGCGTAACCTCTTTTGCCGCGAATTCGCGCGCAATTCACGCGAATATTCTTGTCCTTTTTATTAAGTCTCATTTATTCTGCGGCGAGCGGTTGAAATCAGAGTATGCGCGTGGCCAATGAGAAAGCTCAGGCACTGGAAGACCCGGACCCTGCTCCTGCTGGCGGTCATCGGGCCAGGATTCATTACTGCGAACGTCGACAATGATGCCGGCGGCATCTATACCTATTCCCTCGCAGGCGCGCAATTCGGATACACCCTTCTCTGGAGCCTCATCCCCATCACTCTCGCCCTGATTGTGATTCAGGAGATGTGCGCGCGCATGGGTGCGGTCACCGGCAAAGGGCTCAGCGATCTCATCCGCGAAGAATATGGCTTCCGGGCTACTTTTTTCATGATGGCCCTGCTGGTGGCAATCAATTTCATGAATGTGATTGCCGAATTCATCGGGATTGCCACCAGCCTGGGGTTGTTTCACGTGAGTCGATACCTCAGCGTGCCGCTCGCAGCGGTGGCGGTGTGGTTTCTGGTCATCAAGGGCAATTACAAATCGGTAGAGAAAATCTTTCTTACGGCTTCGTTCTTTTATGTCTGCTACATCATTGCCGGTTTTCTGGCGAAGCCGGACTGGCTGCATGCTCTGAAAGCCACTGTTGTGCCGCCCGCCGTAGATGGCCACAGAAGCTATCTCTTGCAAAAGGACTACCTGTACATGCTGATTGGCACCATTGGAACCACCATAGCCCCGTGGATGCAGTATTACCTGCAGGCTTCGGTGGTGGAGAAGGGTGTCACGGCGCGGCAGTACCGTGCGTCACGTATGGACGTAATTCTAGGCTGCATTTTTACGGATGTGGTGGCGTGGTTCATCATTGTTGCTTGCGCGGCTCAACTGTATCTTCATGGCCATCGCGATATCGCCAATGCTGCCGTTGCTGCACAGGCATTAAAGCCATTGGCGGGTGAGTACGCCTTCCTTTTGTTTGGCGCCGGTCTCTTTAACGCCTCGCTTTTCGCCGCATCGATCCTGCCACTCTCAACCGCTTATACAGTCTGCGAGGGCTTGGGATTTGAGTCTGGACTGGACAGGAAATTCGGTGAAGCCCGTGTTTTCTACTGGTTATATACCGTCCTGGTGGGGGCAGGCGCATTCGCAGTTTTGCTGATTCCGGACCGCCTGCTCATCAAGGTGACGGTTTTGTCGCAAGTACTGAATGGTGTCCTGCTGCCACCCGTGCTGATTTACATGTTGCTCTTGATTAATAAGCGCAGGCTGATGGGAAGATATGTGAACTCCAGAACCTTCAACGTCATTGCCTGGATCACGACAGTCGTAATAATCGTGCTGACGGTGATCTATTCGTTCACGGGTTCTTCGGCAACTTGAGCTTGCCGCTGGCTAGTTTTTTAATGAAGGCCACGTCAGCTTCGAGAAAATCAAAAGTGGGCAGTTTTTTCGGGCTTACCCATCGGACATCACGGAAGATGCGGTTCTGAAGGTCTCCGGCGTACTCATCTACTTTATAAAATTGCAATTCAACTGATGCGGTTTTGCCGTAGGTATGGCGGATGGTGGCGACTTTGGGGCCGATCTTTGCTCGAATGCCCAATTCTTCTTCCAATTCACGAAAGAGAGCGTCTTCCGGGGATTCATCCGGTTCCACTTTGCCGCCGGGGAATTCCCATTTCAGGGGCATGGGCTGATGCTTCGTGCGCTGGCAGATCAGGATTTTGTCGTTTTGAACGATGAGGGCGGCGACGACCTGCTTCAAGCTTCTAGCTCCTGGCTTCTACTGCGAAGCAAATCTAAGTTGCTAAGCTTTAAGAAGCCTAACAGAGTGATCCCACCAGTCGGAGAATAGCCAAGCTCACTTCACCGTTGTCCCAGGATTGGGCAGCTCGCGGCGGCAGTAGAGACTCTGGCCACCTCTGCTCGCCATTGAACATCTACTTGACTGAAAGACGGGCCAGAAGTATGTCTGGGAAACGTGTTGCAGTCATCTTAGTAATCTCTTCGCTATTTTTCCTGTTAGCCGGCTGCGCAAGGGGAAGCAATCAAAACAGTGAACCAACACCTGCGCCGGTAGCATCGCCACCTGGGCCAACGGGCAGTTTTCTGATAGTGGGTTTTGGCAGTATGTCTCCCGAGGGGACCACACCGACAACAAATCCTTTCTCGATTATTTCGTATCACATTGGCCCAGATGGATCATTGAATCAGGTGGGATCAGTGGATAAGTCGCTGTTTCCGTTCAGCGTCTTTGAAGGGACGGTAGGCGGACCGTGGTTATTTGCCTGCGACCTTGACTCCACACTTCGACCGGGAAGGTGTCTCGAGTTCCGGCTGAAAGTAGATGGAAGCATTGTGCCAGGGGCAGACATCTCGGGAATGGGGTTTAGCCATGTAGCGGCCGTTGATCCCAGTGGAGAGTGGCTTTTGACCTTTGATTTTGGAACACTGGGCACCCGGATATTCAGAATCCGGGCAGACGGATCACTCCTGCTTGGGCCCACACCTCTGTTTCAAAACATCGGTATGGCAGGCTTGGACTTAAACGGTAGGTTGGCGGCCAGCAGATTCGATCCGACCGGCAATTTCTTCATTGCAAGAGATGTCAGTGATGCCAGCACCACCTCCGGCATATACCGCTTCGACGCTGCCACGGGAACGTTCAGTTTTGCTTCAAGTCTTCCGGCGGAATTCTTCAGAACGAGACCGCTCGGCTTTTCCGCTGATGGCAAGCGGCTGCTACAGGAAAATACCGACGATGAACCGGACCTGCCGGCAGACATCTATGTTTTCAGCTGGGATTCTCAGCGAGGTGTTTTGGCCCTCAGCGGGCGCCTTCATATCCCGTTCCCGGAGGGAGCGGTTTATGCCGCAGCAGACAATCTGTTATTTGTCGTGAGTAACTTCAGCAATGGACTTAAAGCCTTTCGTGTTGATCCAGCAACTTTGAGTGCGACAGATACCGGCCAGTTCTTTAGCCCCGATGGCGACTCAACTGGACAGCTCGTAGTTAATTCAAAAAGCCACACCATGATGCTGGCGAGCCCGGAAGAAAACATCATCAGTGTCTCCAGGTACGATCCCGCGACTGGCAAAGTGATTGAGATAAATGGCTCACCCTATTCCAGTTGCCAAAATGTCATGGTGGTGTCATTGTTGCAGAACTAGAGCTAGCGCGCACGTTCCGTGTATTCTGAGGTTCGCGCGAGGTTCTGCGCAGCACTGCACACGAAAATGACTTACTCCGAGAAAGTCCTGGACCATTTTCGGAACCCGCGAAATGTGGGCGAGATTGAGGGTGCTGACGCCAAAGTGCGGATAGAGAATCCTGCGTGCGGCGACATCATGGATCTGGCGGTTAAGGTTTCCGGCGAGCACATCGCTGAAGTGCGCTTTCGCGCGAAGGGCTGCGTTCCTGCCATTGCCGCTGGTTCCTGCCTGACGGAGATGATCAACGGCCGTTCGCTTCTCGATGCTCAGGCGATCCAGCGGGAGCAGATCGTGGAAGCTCTGGATGGATTGCCACCGGCGTCAGTTCATGCTTCGCATCTGGCCATGGATGCGCTGGTGGCTGTGCTTAAGCAATTGAGCCGCTGATCCGCGGCACGCCGGGACAGATTTGCTCCGGATCACCGCTGAGTGGCCGCGAAATTCAGGATACAAACGCGAGACTGTGTTCAATTACCCAGTTACCCAATGGGACCGGGTCTGTATATCTTCCAGCCTTTTTTCTTTGCGACCAGTTCGAGTTCCTCTGTGGGGTCAATGGCAAACGGATGGCGCGCCAGCTCCAGCATCGCCGCATCATGAATGGTGTTGCCGAAGCAAACATCAACTGAACCCGGAACATACTTACGAATGGCCACGGCTTTGCCTTCATCGGTGGGAACCTCAATGAGCTTTTCGGTGGCGATGCCGTTTTCTATTTCCACTGATACGGCCAGAACATGATCGGGGAGAATAGCAAAACGTTTCGCCGCAGCTCGGATCACCCAGACATTGGTGGAACTCACCGCCCAGACATCGCATCCGGTTGCGGCCAGACGGCATGAGAGCTGTTGCATTTCGGAAAAGATGCGGTGTTCAACCACAGTAGAAAAGAACTCTTCGGCAGCGTGCTCCAGGACCCGCTCAGATATTCCGGCGTTCATCGCCACCATTTCGCCGCACATGGTTTCTTCGTCCACTTCGCCTGCTTTGTAACTCTCGTAGCGGGGCAATGCCCAACGCGCGACTTCAGGCGGTACCAGGCGGCGCTCGATTTCCCAATAGAAAAAGTCGGCGCCAGCATCGCCTTCCCAGAGTGTTCCGTCGCAGTCAAAGACCGCTATTTTCGGTCGCAGCGCCGCAACGGCTTCAATGAATTCCAGGGCGGCGGCGGAGAATTTATGTGGATTGGAGCCCGGGGCCGTCAAGCAAGCGATCCTGAATGGAGTTTCTCAAAATCTTCCGGTGTATCGACGTTTGCGACCACAAAAGGATCGTTAACAGAAACATAGCGAATGTGGCTTTGGTGAGCGTGTTCCACCTCGCGGGCGTTACTGGTCGCAGACGCCCGCAGAAAGGCTTCAATCATTTCGCGGCCAATCACGATCGGATGTCCGTGGGTCCCGGTGTATTCGGGCACCACGGCCCATGCCGGGTCGTCGGACTTGAGAAATTCTTCTTTCAGCATTTCAACCGTTGCTTCTGCGGGCGCAGGACGGTCAGCGAGTGTGATGATGGCGGCATCACGACCACGATTCAATACCTCTTCCAGCCCCCGTTGCAGGGAACTGAATTGACCTTGTTCCGGGTGAGGATTGCGAACCAGAAAAGCCGCGCGAGCGTATGCGATGGGCGCCAGATTCTGTTCATTTTCGCCGGCAACCACGATCACCAAATCCGTAACAGGCTGGAGCATACCGATGTTGGAGCCAAGAAAAGTTTCTCCACGCCAGGGCAACAAAGCTTTGTCCCGGCCCATGCGGGACGAGGCGCCGGCAGCCAGAATCAGGCCGGCAAATGAAGGGGCAAGAGGCATACGGGAACCATACTACAATCCTTAGCTTACATCACTTGATGTTGGTGTCGATTTTGTGTTTGGTGTTGACGATCGGGTCATCGGGTCACCTCACGCCATGACGCGCAGAAGCGGCGCGCCCTGGGGCCCCCGGTCGTCGGTTACAGGTCGTTTAAGGCTTTTTGGGCGGCGGAGCACTTGGAGTGGTCGGTGCAGTCGCCATTTGGGCGTTGTAGGCTTCCACCAGCCGCTTGGTAATTACGGAATCAGGCGTGGCCCAAAGCACCGGAGTCTGCTGGTTCGAAACGTCGAAGAGCGCGGTGTAGCCGTTGCTGATGAGAAATTTCTCCATTACAGGAATCATCTTGCGGCCAATACGGCCCATCGCCTCCTGTTGTGCTTCC
>DATDNH010000159.1:0-7412 GCA_036518395.1 Candidatus Angelobacter sp.
CCCATGCGCGTGGAAGGGTACTTGTAACTCTGGAATGGACCTTCATTGCGGCGCTGGCGCCCGGTGAAATTAAGTGGCATGGCGATGTCACGAACCATCAGCATCTCGTCGGCAGACCGTCCTGCAAGCTGGATAAACGAATCCTGCCCCGGCAATGTGTCCTGGCTTGAGGGCGCAATGACGGCGTTCGTAATGCCATTGATCCGCGTTACCGGGATCACCGCCGTCTCAGCGTGGAAAGCGTCGTAGACGTGCATGTGCGGCATGATCTCATCGCTCGTCTCGACCAGATCGTTGGTCATTTGATCGGCGGAGACTTCCGTGAGGCCCAGATGCGTCTCCGAATCAATCAGGCCGGGATAGATGGTCATTCCCCTTGCGTCAATTACCTTGGCATCACGCGGAATGGACACCGAACCCGCCGCGCCTACTGCGGTGATCTTCCCGTTCTGCATCACCAGCACGCCATTCTCGATTACGCCGTGCGTGATGGTCAGCAGTCTGCCGCCGCGCAGCACGATGGTTCCGGTCTTTTGTTCAGGAGCAGGTTTCTTTGCCGACTGTGCCAGCGCGGCGCCCATGAGAGCGAGCATTACACATATTTTTCTCAACATGATTATTGGCCCTCCGTGTAGTGAGTCAGGCCCAGACCAGCCAGCGACCGATCAAAGTACACATCGCCATCGATCAACACTTTGTCCACCAGAGCCGCAGAAGAAAGCGGATAGCTGTTCCAGATGGTGATATCAGCATCCTTGCCCACGTCGAGTGAGCCCACGCGATCATCCACGCCGATGATCCACGCCGGATTCAGCGTAATCATCTTCAGCGCCTCATCTTCCGGCACGCCGTAATGAATGATCTTTCCCGCTTCCTGGTTCAGGCGGCGAGTCACATCTTCAGAATCGCTCTTGAGGGCCACGCGCACGCCTTTGCGCAGGCAGATGGCGGCATTCCAGGGAATGCCGTCCCAGCCTTCATATTTAAATCCCCACCAGTCAGGCCATGTGGCGATGGCGACGCCATTAGCGGCGATTTTGTCGGCCACTTTGTAAGCCTCCAGCGCGTGATGGAAGGCGCGCACCTTGTAGCCAAATTCTTTTGCCAGCGCCATCTCGGTGAGAAACTCGTCAGCGCGATAGCAGTGAATCTGCACCAGCAGTTTCCCGCGCAAGATGTCTGCCAGCGCTTCCAATTTCAGATCTTTCTTTGGCGGCTTGGCATCTTTGTCGCCTTTTTTGACCTTGGCGTTGTAGTCATCCCACTCGCGCATGTACTCGCGCGCATCAAGGAAAGCCTGGCGCATGACCTCAAAATTGCCCATGCGCGTGGAAGGAAGCTGGTTGCGCATACCATAAACGCGCTTGGGATTTTCTCCGCTGGCAAACTTGATGGATTGTGGCGCCCCGGGAAAGAGCAGGTCATCGCGGCCGAGGCCATACTTGTGTTTGATCACAATCGCCTGCCCGCCAATCATGTTGGCCGAGCCGTGCAGCAGCAGCGAAGTAGTCACGCCGCCGGCCAGCGCGCGATAAATTGCCTTGTCGTTGTAGTCGAAAGCATCTTTCATCATCATGGAGGGCGTAATCGGGCTGGTGGCTTCGTTAACGTCGTTGTCCAGCGCGATGTGCGAGTGCGAATCGATGATGCCGGGCATCACCCACCGGCCAGAGGCGTCAATCACCGTTGCGTTCGAGGGCGCCTGCACTGTCTTGCCGATGGCCGCGATCTTGCCGTTGTGAATGTAGATGCTGCCGTTCTCGATCTTTCCGTGCGTCACCGTAAGCAGCGTGCCACCGCGGATCACGACGTCATTGTGAAAGACGGGCGCTTGCGGAGCCGGTCTTTCATTGGGGTTGGCATTCTCGGTTTTCTGTTCGGACTTGCTTTCAGCGCCGGGAGTAGCCTTTTCCGGGCTGGCGGGATTCTGCGAGGCGCCCGACGGCTGCTGCCCTGCTGGCTGCTGCGATGGTTGCTGCGATTGCGGCTGCTGTGCGACGGCAATGATGCCCAGCAGAAAAACCATCAGCATCAAACGACGGATCATGGCTGTCTCCTCCTTGAGGGGAAGTAAGAACCGAGATTCTAATGGAGCATTCAGGAATCAGCAATCAGCAGTAAAGGGTCATCGGGTTCCTTCGGCTGCGCAAGCTCGCCTCGAGGACAGGCTAGGGTCACTGGGGAAAAAACATTGGGTTGATTTTCAGGTCGGTCTCTTCGCAACCGCTGCTCCGGCCAGGACCAGTACCACCGGAAAGCACTCCAACATGTAGCGAGGTTCGGGATTTTCCAGCGAACCCAAAAATGCTGAGCGCAGCAGCACGAAGCCGATCAGCACGATTCCGTAAATGCCCAGTTGATTCGTCCACCAGCCGCGCAGGGCAGCCAGCACCAGCGCCAGATTCAGCGCGCCCCACACAATGGCAAATGCGCTTTTCCATGGATGCTGCGCAAATTCCCACCAGCGCGTCTCGATGGCTAAAAGTTCAGTTCGCGGGCGTAACCACATGTTTGTGATCCGCAGAAAAGGGAGCCATGCGTAGTAGCGGAAATGACTATGGGCAATGCGCTCGCGGGCCAACGCCTCGAATCGCGCGTCCATCTCGGGGTCGATGTCCCGCTCCTGGTTGTAATCCGAGACCAGTTCGTCCGTCACTTCGTATTGCTGCTGGGAATCGAAGGCCCGGACTGGCAGATCGTCGATGTCCAGCGGTTCGTTGGGGACGCGCCAATAAACTTCTTCTGTGGAGACGTAATCCACGATCCAGGTCTTCATCCAGCGATTGAATCCCATGGGAACAAATTCGCCGGGATCATTGGCGTAGCGCGGGGCCAGCGGCTGGAAAACATGAAAGGTGCGCCAGTTGCGCACTGTCCAGGGCGCCAGCGGAAGAAGGCTGGCCGACACTAGCAGCGCAGTCGCGACGATAATCGCACGACGATTTGCCGAGCGCAAAAAATAAATGAACAACGCCAGCCCCAGCGGCGGCAGCACCAGCAAATTGTCCGGTCTCATATAAATTCCTGCGGCAATCCACAAACCAGAGACAATCCACAACAACCATCCTTGCCCTCCGGCAGCCAGCGCTTTCAGTCCGCGTACTCCGTAATAGAGACCATGGGCGGTGCAGAAGATCGATAAAGTCTCTGTCAGCGGCGTGGCAGTGTAGTTGGCGGTGAACGGACAGAGCGCGGCCAGAAGATACGTCACTTTGGCTGTGCGTTCACCGAACAATTCGAGGGCAAGGGCGGCGATGGCAAGACAAGCATTGGTATCGATAAAAGCTTCCGTGATCATTACGGCGCCATAGTGCTCCTGGCCAAAGAGGGAAAAAATCACGGCCAAAAATCCGGGATAGCCCGGGAGCCGGATGAGAGTGGGCTGCGGCCCGTTTGCACTCGAAAGACCGTAGATCCCGTGATTCAGCCAGTTTTTGGCAATGTCGCCGTAAATAAAGCTGTCGCCCGCCACCACGGGATAACGAAAGACAAAAAACAGGCGCAACGCCAGGCCCGCAGCGGTAGCCAGCAGAAAAAACCACCTGTGCCGCCAGATCAGTTCAAAGATTGCCTTCATGAAAGAGAAAGTGCCAGTCTAAGCCGCCACCGCCACTTACGACAATTTTGTTTGGTGAAAGACGGTGTGAGTACTCCGCTGCTTCCGGAGGTGCGTCACGCAGTTGCCCAGATCGATACTGCTTCTCTTCACGTTTATATGCTGTACTCTCAAGGTATAATTTTCCACCCAACCCCCTAGCCGACAATTCAATTCCGGGAACCTCACGAAGGGCTTCCCGATGCGATTTCGTTTTGAATTTGTATAGAGAGCCATGGTGTCCTCGGATTGAAGACGGAGGAAAGGTCGATGGCGAACGCGCAGCAACTTGAGATTCTGAAAAGTGGTGCAGCGGAATGGAAACGGTGGCGGGAAGCTCATCCACAGGACACGATCGATTTTCGTGATGCAGATCTTGCAGGTGTGGACCTTGCGGGAAGAGACTTAAGCAGCGCAAACTTCAGCCATGCCAACCTTGAGGGAAGCAATTTTGAGGGAGCTGACCTGCACGATGCCAAGTTTGTCCAGGCTAACCTGGCGAGGGCGAATTTCAGCCGGACGAATCTTCGCGATGCTGATCTCACGCACGCGCGGATCCACGACGCCAACTTCAGCCGCGCGAACGTAAGTGGCGCCGACCTTCACAATGTTCATCCCAGTCATGAAACTGTGTGGCCACCACTGCCACGAGCAGCCAAATGGCAATACCTGTACCTGCTGCGCGTGCCCATTCTGATGGGTTTGGTGCTCTTCGCACTTCCTATTGTTTCTGTTACCGCCTTTCAGTCTTTGCTGGGAAATCTGTTTGTTCTGGACCCTTGGCACATCTTCTGGACGATGATTGCTACGGTCGCACTGGCTTTCAGCATTCTGGTCACCTTTCGTGTAGTTGTGCTGAATGGGATGGAACGATTTGGAGTTCAGCAGGCCCTTACCCAGGACAAGGTATCTATTCGCGCCTTGCTGATCACCGAAGCGCTCACGCTGCCAATGCTCTTCCTTATCGTCTGGAGCAACTGCCAGGCGCCTGATGCGAAGACATTTTTTGCAAGACTGCTGTTGGGCATACTGGGCATGTTGGTAGCGCACATTGGCGGCTATTTTGTATTGCTGGGAGCAGCACTGGTATCACCGCATTATCCACGGGTTCCTGTGTATCCGCTCCCTGACTTTCTACAGAGATTGTTCGAACGTGTCTATAACTATGAGTTCAGCCTATCCAAAAAAATAGGCAAAGCTCAAAGCACGTATGGGAAGAGCGGATCGCATGCCTTCAGGGCGGGGTATTTCGATCCGCGCACCGGTCTTTTATATCCGGGACATTGGTTGAGTTTCTTGTCACTGTTCGCCACGCTGTTGCTCTATTGGACCATTGGCCGCTTGAAACATGCTCATCTTGGCGAGTCCTTCGGCAATGTTCCGGCGATCTGCTATGTCGTGCTGCTTCTGCTGCTCTTGACGTGGATTCTCGGAATGGCGGCGTTCTTTCTTGATCGTTATCGCATTCCTTTACTTCTGCTGACAATGGTCTTTATCTTTGCCGGCAATTTGACCCCGCAGTCCGATCATTATTACCAGACCCAAACCGGGCAGCCAGAGGCGATTCGTGTGCCTCCGGAACGTGTGCTGGGCGCAGAGAGTCGGATCGCTCGAGACACAGCTCACCCGCGGGGTCGTGTAGTCCTTGTAGCGGCCGAAGGTGGGGGAATTCAGGCAGCGGCCTGGGCTGCCCAGGTGCTTACCGGGTTGCAGGAACAAGTTCGTGGCATCTCTGCGGAAAAACCGATCAATTTCGCTGATTCCATTGCAGTGATCAGCGGCGTCTCCGGCGGCGCGGTGGGAACCATGTTTTTCGTAAATCGCTACAAAGCCGGGCCAAGCGAGCACGGTTTCCAGGTCCCCGACAACCAACTTTCTGAAATTGTGAAGGACGCTGAAACGCCGGCACTGGATGACGTTGCGTGGGCGCTGGCCTACCCGGATTTCTGGCGAGTATTTCTTCCCTATTTCAAAACCGAAAATGACAGGCTGGTTGACCGTGGCCTGGCGCTGCAAGACCGATGGAGCAAGCGCGGCGACATTCGCGCCACACTCAATGAGTGGCGACAAGGCGTAGAAGACGGGTGGCGTCCGGCTGTGATTTTCAATTCGACACTCGTGGAAAGCGGCGAGCCCCTGTTGCTGGCCACCACTGACATGCCGAAGAGCCAGGTTAATGGAGCACAGCGGAGGACGTTTTCCGATCTTGCACCTCGCTCTGACATTCAGGTAGCCACAGCGGTGCGCCTGGCATCAACATTTCCGTTTGTGACTCCAGCATCACGAGATATATCGGGCACTGTGCCGTATCATGTTGTGGATGGTGGTTACTATGACAACTATGGCGTCTACAGCCTGCTCGAGTGGTTGCGCGCAGCGCTGGAATCGACGCCGGTTGAAAAAAGGCCTGATGTTCTGATCATTCAGATTCACTCCTTTCCAACCGATAAAGTTCCAGAAGGCAAAGGCCGCGGCTGGTTCTATCAGACGTGGGCACCCTTGCAGGCGTTGCTGGGCATCCGCACTACGGCACAATTGGTCCGCGACCGCGATGCTCTGGCCAATTTTGTCAGTCAATGGTCGGACCAGAGACTGCGGATCTGCGACGCCACGTTCGAATTTGGCAGGGAGGATGCGCCATTATCGTGGAAAATGAACGCAAAGCAAATCAAAAATATTGAGACTGAGTGGGAGAGTCAGAAAAACAAGGCCGAGCGGCTCAGAGTCACCTCTTTCTTCGCCACCGATTTTAAGAAGTGCATGTAACGCAAAGCCGCAGGTTTCGCAGATGGGCGCAGATCAACATCATTCAGCGCGAATAAACGCGAATCTCGCAGCAAGAGTTAAAGAAAAGCAGCAACAATTTATTCAGGAAAGAACAACCGTCCAGCTTGCGGTCAGGAATCGCGATGTGTCAGCTATTCCCAACGACGCATTCCTGTGATATAAGCAGCTCATTATTTCTATTAACATGATTTACTTTGTGGAGGTTTCATTATGAAACGAATCCTCGCTGCCGCCCTGCTAATCATTTTTGCCTGTGGTCACATGCTTGCGCAGAAGAAAACCATAAAGTGTCCGGCTAAGAGCAAATTGACGGACATCACTCAATGCCCGCTTACAGGGTGCGGCAATGTCGATCCTCTGCTCAACGAGCAAAAGAACATCCGCTCAGACGACCAGACGGCGGTAATGAAAACGCTCAAGGATCTCAAAGACCTGCCTGACCCGGTGCCCGGCTTCAAGATCGGCAATCAACGGGACAAGCTCAAGGAACTGGGAGAGGGGCAGAAGATTACTGTCGTTGCATACGCGTTGGTGGCGAGAAAAGGCGCCAAGGAATCCTGCAACTGCGGGCTGAGTAAGCCGGCGGACACCGATAATCACATCGTGCTGGTGGAAGAAGAGACCCTGGCCATCACACGCAAAGCGACGCGGGCAAAGCCGGCGACGGCGACGAAGAAGGCGGTTCCGGCAAAGACGGCGCAGCAGAACACGCTCGCAGCCCGTGAGGAAGAGTCGGAGACGGCGGAATTTACACCACGTGTGCGGCTTGACCATCCCAACCTGGCCGGTGCGAGGTTGCAGAAATTAATTTCCGCGGCGCCCAAACAAGCGCTCCACGTGCGAGTGACGGGGCAGTTGATGTTCGATTCGGAACACTCGCTGGGACATCACCTGAAGCGAGTGAATAACTGGGAGATCCATCCGGTGATGAAACTGGAGTACTGCCCGAAAGGCCAAACATGCGCAGCGGACGGTGATAACTGGAAGGACCTGGAAGCGGAAGACTAAATGTCACCACGGAGACCTCGGA
>DATDNH010000160.1:0-4901 GCA_036518395.1 Candidatus Angelobacter sp.
GGGCGGGCGCCAGGAACTGGCGGACAAAGAAGCAGCCGAGATCACCATCATTGAAGGTTATCTGCCGAAGGCGATGGGCGAAGATGAGATCACGGCCACGGTCCAAGCCACAATCGCCGAGATGGGATCGCCTACCATGAAAGATATGGGCACGGTGATGAAGAACGTGATGGCGAAGCTGCAAGCCTCAGGCGCGCGGGTGGAGGGCAAGATGGTGAGCGAGATCGTCAAAAAGCAGCTCAGCGGCGGATAAACAGGACCATCAACTAACCAACTGCAATCACCTGAGAGATAAAGCGATCGCTCGCCAATTGTTCCTTTTTCCCATCAGGATGACGCGCAAAGATGTGGCTGCCGTCTGTGAAGACGATGGAGCCGTCCTCAGAACGGTCGAAAGAGAGTACGCCCCGTTCCAGCACAGCAATCTCACCTGAGGGAGCTTTCCGGATCAGCTCCCATGATTTGGCTACGAGGCCTTCGCGGTCCTGCTCGGGGAGCCGCTCCGCCTCACGCTGAGCCTGCATCAGATTTCCCAGCATCATCATCTGGCGCAGGTCGGCCTGCTTCTGCCGCGCGTCGCCACTGGTAACCAGCGTCTTCCCCGTATATCGCATGGTGAAGACATTCACGAACTGGAAAAACGCAAAGAGCAAGCGAAAAGGAAACAACACCAGGTCGAGCAGCGCACGCAGCAGGTTGAATTTCGGGTGCAGCGAGCGATACGGTTTGCGAATGCAGTAAAGATTACCTTCCGGGTCCATGCGCGGGTCGAGAAAATCAGACGCGGCGTCCTGAAGAATCGTGCTCATCTCGCCGCTTTCAAGATTCAGTTTCTCAATGCAGGCGGGAGCAGCGCCGGCATTCACCCCCTGCTGGTTACGGGCAATGCCGGAGGATTGATAGATCAATTCGTGTTCCGATCCGGGAACCCAGCTTGGAGCGCGGTCGATGGAGTCGCCCTGAGTCACGTCCGTAAGCTCTGAGCCGTCACCCCGCATGACGGCAATGTTCGAAATGTCGCGATGCTGCACCACGCAGGCCACACGGTCCTGCGAAGGATGGGCGCTCAACTGGCTGATGCGAAAGTCGGCTGTGTGGAACAGGCGCTGTTCGTCCGCCGCCTGATTGCGAAGCGCAAAGACACCGGCCACCTCGTCACTCGCCAGGCTGTAGAGAAATTCGCCTTCCTGCGTGCCACGGGAGATGCCGGTGATGGCCAGCGTGACTGCCGCGGGATCATGGGCTCCGGCGCCCCAGAGCACGCCACCAGACATGAATTTTGCCCCTGTGCCCCGGCTTTTCCAGGCAGTGCGCTCATGAATTTGAGCCGCGCGGTCAATCAGCGACTGTCCAAACTTGCTCTCAATCAGCCGCGCAGGCTGGCCGGGCTCCTTCAGGTTGATCTTGCCCTGAGTTATATATAAGACCGCTGGGTTCATGGTGTGTGGTGCATTTTAATGAATGGCGATAGTTGCTGCCAACATTACGAAAAGGAAGGGAAAAGGGTACCGGTTACGGGAAAAGGATGCAGTTGCACTCAGCTCTGCTAACGAATGATTTTCGCCGCCGTCATTTTTGGGGATGGCATTTGTCGCGCGGAAGCTCATTCTCCTTTCGCTTTCATTCTCTCGCGCTGCGAGCCTGGCCGGAGTTGCATGTCTTGTGGTCCCGCTTATTGGCCCTGCTGCGATGCCCGGCGAGGCACGATTGCAGGACCTGGCGTATGCGCGCGAACACTATGTGCTGGCCAGCCACGCTTTCTCCTCGACTGCCCGGCAGCACGCGCTCCATCTGATTCACGATCTGGAGCAGCGTGCGGCCGTCCTTTCCGACGCGGAATTCCTCATCGGCATTGAGCGGCTGGCCGCGCTGGCACAAAACGGTCATGATTCGGTTCAATTTATTGAGGGCGCATGGAGGCCCGAAGGGCGGCTCCCGTTGCGCATTATCTGGTTTCCGGATGCGATGGTGATTGCTCGCGCCGGGCCTCCGGTGCGGGACCTTGCCGGTGCGCGCATCATCTCCATCGAAGGTCTCACTTCGGACGTTCTTTTCTCACGCCTCGCCGAGCTTTGTGGTGGCAACGAAGGCTACCAGCGCTGGAACGTGATATGGGCAGTCGAATCGCAGGGAATTCTCTCAGCCCTGGGAATGGCGAGATCGCCTGACCAGATCCAATTCAAATTGGCTCTACCGGATGGTCGCCAGGTTGAACGCATCGTCAAGATGGTGCCCAGCAATGAGATTCCAGCGATGCGGGCGGTCAGATTGTGGTCCCGTGAGCTTTCCGCGGAGGAAGCGCATCACGGCTGGAGAACGGCAATCGACGGTGGTGATGAGCCGCTCTATCTGAAGGATGCTGACGAACCGTTCAGGCTCACCGCGCTTCCGGCAATGAACGCGTCGTATCTGCAATTTCGCACAAATTATGATTTGAATGGTTATTCCATTCGGGCGTTCGCGGGAAAGGTACAGGAGAAATTGGCCGCGCACCATTCGCGCAATCTCATCGTAGATCTTCGCTTCGACACTGGGGGCGACATCAGCCGGACGGCAGCGCTCATGCGCGAGCTTCGAAATTACGTTACCGGGCGAATCTATCTTCTGATTGGCCGCTATACGTTCTCGGCAGGCATTGTTGCTGCCGCGATTGTGAAGAACTCAGGAGGTGATCGCGTCCGCGTGATTGGCGAGAACGTCGGAGACCGCCTGCGCTGGTGGTCGGAAGGAAGAGATGCGTGCCTGCCGAATTCACATCTGTGTCTGCACGTGAACGACGGATTGTGGGACTTGAGCAAAGGCTGTGCGGGCGAGCCCGACTGCTATGGTGACCGGTTTGTTCCGGCAATCGGCTCTTTGGACCCGGAAGTAAGTGCGCCATTCACTGCAGCGGCGTGGCTCAGCAGGCGTGACCCGGCAATGGAGATAATTGAAGCTGAGCTGAAAAAATTGCCGCTACGCTAATGCGCGCCGTCGCGGCGGGCACTCATTCCGTGCTCGACTGCGTGGCCCAGGCGCAGAACAGTTGATTCATCGAAGTGCTTACCCAGGATTTGCAGGCCGATGGGCAGTCCCGTTTTGGTCTGCCCGCAGGGGACACTGATTCCGGGCACGCCTACAAGATCGCCGACGACCGTATAAATGTCGGCCAGATACATGGCCAATGGATCGTCGGTTTTTTCGCCCAGCTTGAATGCCGGTGTGGGAGTGGTGGGAGTAACAATCGCATCAATTTGGCGGAAGGCTTCCTCAAAATCGCGCGCCAGCAATGTGCGCACCTTCTGTGCTTTCAAATAATAAGCATCGTAATAGCCGGAGCTGAGCGCGTAGGTTCCCAGCATGATGCGGCGTTTTACTTCCGCGCCAAAGCCTTCGTCGCGGCTTTTGCGATACATCTCGGAAAGCGTTCGCGGGTGGCGGG
Source organism: Candidatus Angelobacter sp. (assembly GCA_036518395.1). Taxonomy (GTDB): domain Bacteria; phylum Acidobacteriota; class Terriglobia; order Terriglobales; family Acidobacteriaceae; genus Angelobacter. Next base: position 3,422 of record DATDNH010000160.1, read on the forward strand.
AACGATGTCCGTAACGCACGCCGTCATAGCGAGCGAGGTTGGAGGAGGCTTCCGCCGTGGCAATCACATAATAGGTTGGAATGGCATACGCCGTGTGCGGCAGCGAGATAGGGAGGACGTCGCAACCATCGGCACCGAGCTGCTGGATGGCCCCATCAACCGCACTGCGCACCTCGGGGTCAAGTCCTTCACCAAAGTATTCTTTTGGCACGCCAAGCTTCAGTCCTTTGACCGGCTTTTCGATTTCTTCTTCGTAGTTCGGAACCGGCACATTGGCGGAGGTTGAATCCTGAGGATCGCGTCCGGCAATGTAGCGCAGGATGATGGCGGCGTCTTTGACGGTTTTGGTGAGCGGGCCAATATGATCGAGAGACGATGCAAAGGCAATGAGCCCATAACGGGAGACACGGCCGTAGGTCGGCATGAGTCCCACCACGCCACAAAATGCAGCCGGCTGGCGGATGGAGCCTCCGGTATCTGAACCGAGTGCGGCTACAGCCGTGCCAGCCGCTACTGCCGCTGCTGATCCGCCGCTGGAACCTCCGGGGACGCGCGATTTGTCGCGCGGATTGCGCACGGGGCCATAGGCGGAATTCTCATTCGATGAACCCATGGCAAATTCATCGCAGTTGGTCTTGCCCAAAACAACCGCGCCGGCAGTTTCCAGGCGCGCAACTGCCGTACAGTCGTAAGGCGGAATGAAGTTTTCGAGAATTCTGGAGCCGGCGGTGGTGCGCACACCCTGGGTGATCATGACGTCTTTTATTGCCACGGGAACGCCGGCGAGGGGGGGCAGCGGTTCGCCTCTGCCGGCAAGATCATCAATGCGCCTGGCGTTCTGCATGGCGCGGTCTTCGCATAATGCGAGGTAAGCCTGGATCTCAGGGTCTTCCGCTGTGATTTTCTGGTAGAACTCATCCACCAGAGCGCTGGCGGTGAACTGCTTTTCGCGGATGGCAACCCGCGTCGATTCAACCGTGAGCAGACTCAAGTCCATGAGCTATTTCTCGATCACCTTCGGTACTTTGAAAAAATTGCCGTCTGTGTCCGGGGCATTTTGCAGGGCCGCTTCATGCGGCAGGCATGAGCGGAGGACATCTTCGCGCTGCGCATACGCGAACTTGTCGGCTGCACTTTCGGATGCTGGAGCGTAGCGATCAGAAATCTGCGCCATTGGCGGAACATCATCTGTGTTCAGCTCATTCAAGCGCCCAATGTATTCGAGGATGGAGTTCAGGTCTTTGACAAACCGGTTGCGCTCCTCGGGTGTGAGCTCGAGGTTGGCCAGATCGGCGACATACAGAACATCTTTCTCACTAATGGCCATGACGAGGATTTATGATTTTTGATCTTTGATTTGTGATTTAGACCCAAGACATGAACTGCGACGTTACGAGCCCGGTTTCAAATCATCAATCAAGAATCTTAAATCAAAGATTTTTGACCTGAAATCTTACTTCTTTCACCACGGCAGGCAGCA
>DATDNH010000161.1:0-22206 GCA_036518395.1 Candidatus Angelobacter sp.
CGCCAGACCGCGCTGCTGGGAATGAAGCAGGCGCAGCGCAGCATTGACAACATGGAGGTGAAGTCCACCATCAATGGCCTGGTTTCCATTCGGGAAAACATGGACAGCGGCATGACGTTCTACGGAATGAACCTTCCCGAATATCGCGAAGGAGACCTGGTTTATCCTGGACGTTTTCTGGCTGAAGTGCTGGACATGGACCAGATGGAGGTCATGGCGAAAATTTATGAGAGTGATCGCTCAAACTTAAATGTTGGGCAGGTGGCGGAAGTCCGGCTGGACGCCCAGCCTCGCGCTGCCGTCCCAGCAGTCGTCAAGTCCATTGCGGGCACAGCCTCGCGCAATGATTTTGGCCCCAACGCTATCGGCCGCTTTGAGGTGTTATTTGCTTTTCAGCATCGTGCGGGAGATTTGCGTCCGGGGACGTCAGCGGAAATTCTGGTGCGCGGCAACCAGCTCAAAGATCAGCTCTACCTGCCCAGTCAGTGCTTGTTTGAAAAAGATGGCAACCAGATCATCTATGTGAAGCACGGGAATGGTTTCGAGGCCACTACAGTCAAAGTCAAGTTCCGCACGGAAAACCGCATCGCGCTGGAGAACATTCCTGAAGGCACGGAAGTGGCGCTGGTGAATCCGGAAGAGGCGCTCAAGCAACAGGAAAAATCAAAATCATCCGGACCCATGGGAGTTGGCCAGTAATGGACATTCGCGCTCTCAAGCCGGCCTTCTCTCCCGCCAACTGGACACAGTATTTTGCCGACCTGAGCTTTGGCCTGGAAAACCTGATGATGCACAAGTTGCGCTCATTCCTGACCATGCTGGGAATGATTTTCGGAGTATCTGCCGTGATTGCCATGCTCTCGATCGGCGCAGGCGCGAGGCAGCAGGTACTGGCACTCATTGAGCAGATGGGAGTGCGCAACGTGATTGTCGAGGCGCATGAAGTCAGCGCGTGGGAAGACTGGCAGAAGGTGCGTCAACTCTCGCTCGGTCTTACCTTGCGCGATTTCCGTGTGATTCTTGCCAACGTTTCCGGCGTGATGCAGGGGACACCGCGCAAACGCTTCATTCCCAGCCGGATGTTTCCCAAGCCGCAGCACGACATGCCGGTGGTTTACGGAGTGAATCCCAATTACCAGCAGATTGCCAGCCTGGGCATCGTGCAGGGCAGATTTTTTGATGAGGACGAAAATGAGCGCGCCTCAACGGTGGCAATTCTTGGCCAGGGTGCAAAGGCCAGCCTCTTCGGCCAGGGCAACGCTGTGGGCCAGTACGTTAAGGTGAATGAGCAGTGGCTGCATGTGATTGGCGTTGTCCGACCGCAGCTCAGCGCGCAAAACAAGATTGAAGCGCTGCCCTCGCAGGACATGAATAACCTGATTTATGTCCCACTGTATACGGCGATGCTGCGTCTGGAAGACAGCCGCAGCAACATGAAAGACGAGATCGATGGCATCTACCTGCAACTTGCCTCGGCGCCGGATACTGTACCGACGGCGGATGTTGTCCGCTCATTGCTGAACATCTCGCATCGAAACGCGGCAGACTTCAGCGTGATCGCGCCGGCGGAGTTACTGGCCCAGCAGCAACGCACACAACATATTTTTGACCTCGTGATGGTGGCTATCGCATCGATCTCGTTGCTGGTAGGTGGGATCGGGATCATGAATATCATGCTGGCCAGCATTCTGGAGCGCACGCGAGAGATCGGCATACGGCGAGCCATGGGCGCGCGGCAAAGAGATGTGGTTCGCCAATTTCTGGTGGAAGCCGTGCTGATCTCTCTGCTGGGCGGACTGATCGGCATCGCGTTCGGTTTTGGAATGTCCCGCTTGATTGCCTGGCTGGCCGGATGGTCGACGGTCACAACTTTCATGTCCATTTTGCTGGCATTTGCGTTTTCTGTTTCCGTGGGATTGCTATTCGGAATTTATCCTGCGCGAAAGGCCGCGCGGCTCGATCCGGTGGAGGCGATTCGGTACGAGTGAAGCCGCAGATTTCGCAGATGGCCGCAGATGAAAACCATTTAGCCGCGAATTCACGCGAATGAACGCGAATTTTGTGAAAGCTGAAAAATCAAAACCCACCATAGAGACGTCCTTCGGCTGCACCTCAGGACAGGCTACACGACACGGAGTTACACGGAGACACCGAGAAAAATTGGAAAAGAAAGATCAAACCAGCTATCTCACTACAAAAAACCTGGAGGCGCTAGAAAAGAAAACTGAATTGGCGCGAATTCAGGAAATGGAAATGAACAGATGAAAAGACCTCTTATAGCCTGCATATTCTTATTTGTTGTCGGAGTAACCTCCGCTTCCGCCCAGGTCTATGCTGGCGGAATGTTTCGTCCGCGGAATGCGCCTACGCAGGTTCCCGGTCCCGTGCGGCTGGAGGATTTTGTTTTTGACGGCAAACTTCGCCTCGGGCTGGAAGATGCCATTACGCTTGCGCTGCTGAACAACACCGACATTCGGGTAAACCGCGCGCAAAACGATATTTCCCAGTTCGCGGTACAAAGGGCCCAACAACCTTTTGATCCGCTGATCGTCTCCAGCTTCTCGCCCACGCGCTCCGTTTCACCCAGCGCTTCCACTCTGGCAGGCGCGTCCACGTTGAGCACGCTGAACCAGACTTCCAGCTTCGGCTACTCGCAGCAGTTCCAGACTGGAACCGCATTTGGAGTGAGTCTCGCGACCACTCGCGCGACGACAAACAGCAGCTTTGCCACGGTGAACCCTTCATTCAATTCCGGGCTTACATTTTCACTCGCGCAGCCCCTCTGGCGGCGTCGCGGATTGTTCCCCAATCGAGCGCCCATCATTATTGCGCAGCGCGGGGTGCGGCAATCGCATGCCACATTTGAAGCCCAGGTCAGCGACCTGGTGCAGCGCGTTGTGAATCAGTATTGGGATGTTGTTCAGGCGCGCAAGAATCTTGATGTGCTCAAGAAATCTCTGGAACTCGCACAGGCCAGTTATGATCGCGACAAGCGAGCGCTGGAGCTGGGCGCGTTGCCGCCGCTGGACATCTATCGCTCAGAATCGCAGGTGGCGCAGCGAAAAATCGCCGTGATTCAGGCTGAATATAGCCTCAAGCAAGTGGAAACCCTGCTGCGGCAGACTGTAGGAGCGGACCTGGACGCGCGCATTGGGGCCCTGGACCTGGACCTGACGGAAAAAGTTGAGATCAGTGGACAACTGGCCACCATCGATCTGGAGGACGCACTCACGGTGGCGTTGAAAAACCGGCGCGAACTGGAGGCGCAAAAGCAGCAGCTCGCGATCGATGATACTAACGTCAAACTGGCCAACAACAATCTGAAGCCGGATTTGAATCTGAGCGCCACTTATACCAGCAGCGGGCTGGGTGGCATGGTATTTGCGAGCGATGGCAGTTTGCTTTCCGCCGGCGGATTCGGCGATTCAATCAGCCAGCTCGGCGGCTTCAGCTTTCCTACGTATGGCATGAGCCTTCAACTCCGTCTGCCCATCCGCAACAGCTCGGCCCAGGCCGATCTGGGAACGGCATTGGTTTCAAAGCGCCGCAGCCTGTATCAGAAACGCAGCCTGGAACAATCGATCAGCACGGAAGTGAAGAATGCGGTCCATGATCTGGAGCAGGCAGAGCTGGTGATTACGGCAGCGCAGACTTCGCGCGATCTTTCCGCCAAGAACCTCTCGGCGGAAGAACGAAAATATCAGCTCGGCGCGGAAACTATCTTCTTCGTCCTCGATGCGCAAAACCAGCTCTCCCAGGCGGAACTCACACTGGTGCAGGCCCAGATTTCCTACCAGCGAGCACTCACGGAAGTTGACCACGCTACGGGAACGCTGCTGGATAAGCATAAGGTGAGTATTGCGGCGGTGCCTTAAAACCCAGAAGTCAGAAGTCAGCATTCAGCCCGCTAGCAGCTTTTCGCTCACGAGAAATCCTCGCGAGCCAGGGTAGGGGGGGGATTTTTCGCCTCCTTCTCTCTCTGTGTCTGCGTGCCCTCCCATGCTGGGTTTTCCTCAGCGGCAGCTCTCGATTTCCAGAGCTGGAGGGCCAACCTCATCCTGACTAAGGCCTTCCAACCGAGAAGAATCAAAAGGACGGTTACTCGCGCCCACATGCCGCTTTTACCACTGGCATCACAAAACCTTTTTAGGCGCAGGTTCATTCCAAGCAGCACGAGAGCAGAAGAGGAGAGGAAAGTATGAAACATTTGTTTAGACTGGCGATGATCCTGGTGTTCGGCGCAGGCTTTGCTCTGGCTCAAACGGGCATGCAGAACCCGCCAACAACACCTCCAACATTCCCCTCACAGCAGCAGCCGGGCACGCAACATGTTCCGGATGAAACCTCCGGTCAGGCAAGTACGCCGTCCACTACTGCCATGACCAAGGCACAATCGGATATCCAAACGGCGCTACGCCGCCAGCTGCCTGCGAGCGCGGACAGCGTGAGCGTTAGTACAACGGACGACAACAAGATCAAGCTTGCGGGAACGGTCAATTCCGAAACGGAAAAGACTCAGATTGAGCAGATAGCCCGCTCGGCCGCTCCTGACATGAAAATCGATAACAAGCTCACGGTGGCTGCTGCACCTGCGGGGCCGACAACGAACCCGCCAAGCCCGGTGGCGCCTCCAAATGCCGGCCAGCGTCCTGGTACGGAGAGCACCCCGACCACTACTCCGCCTGCGAAGCCGATGCCTCCGATGGGATCCAGCTTCATGCCGCAAACGGGAAGTTCGTCGCAGTATCCCAGTCAGAATCCCAATACGGGAGCTCAGAGCGGAAGCAACCCTGGTTCGCAGCAGCCTGGCAACCAGACAAGCCCGGCCTCCCAGACTGGCACTCAAACCAGTGCGACCAGCTCCAGCGATGCAGGGGCCAATATTCAAAAAGCCTTGCAGCAGGAGCCCACTCTGGCTAATGCGAACATCAACGCGACTGTGAACGGCAACAAAGTTGAGTTGACAGGTACGGTTGCCGATAAAGACCAGAAAAAGAAAGCGAAGGAAATCGCAGAGGCCAATGCCGGCGGTATGAAAGTTGTGGACCACCTCAAGGTGCAACAATCCAAAGGTGGCAAGGACAATACCACTCCGCCGAAATATTAATTCTGGTGGAATCGAAGATTTTAAGGGCGGCGACGAGCCGCCCTTTTGTTTTAGAGCAATTCTAAAGTTGGTGTGTCCCTTCGCCCCAAGAAGGAGTCATTCCGAAGTCCCCGTTAAGCTCGCGCGCGTATTCATCAGCGCGCGAGTACCGGGGTCCCCAACACACGCGTGGTGTTTGCGTGTTTTGGGGTGGGAGTAGGGGCGAGGAATCTGCTCCTGCGGGTGTCAGCGTAAGCGGGAATGCGCACGCCATCGCGGGTAGAAACCATAGCGCCAGCAGGATGGGCCAGGTTGGAGTGCAGCGGAGCAGATCCCTCGGGTCCTGTTCGCGAGCTGAAGAACGCGCTCGCTCACGGACGGACCACTCGGGATGACACTCTTGATGGGATAGGTACTTGGTGGTACCGGGATACAGCATCTATGGAAACGCTGTAAGTACTGTTTTCCAGCCGTGACATTGAATTCCAGAGTCACACAAACAAAAATGAAGGTATGAGAGGAGGTTCCATGAAACCCCCGTTTTCAATTCTATTGTTAGTGTGTGCAACCATTGCTGTGGGGCAGCAACCGGCAACTCCGCCGGCAGCGCCTCCGAACGCAACTCAGTCGCCCAGAGGGCAATTTCCACCGGACACAACCGCGCCCGCTCAGACAACGGCGCCCGCTCCGGGTCAAGTCTCCAGTCAGGACATTCAAGACGAACTGCAAAAGGAATTCGGTCGTGCTTCGATCCTGAGCGACCAGCAACTCAAAGCAACGGTGGATGATCAGTCGATTTTGCTGACCGGAACGGTTGAATCCAAGCAGCAACACGAGCTGGCGCTGCAACTGGCGCAGCAGTATGCCGGCGGCAGAAAAATCGTCGACCAAATCGAAATTCGCCAGAAGACATAGCAGCGATCAGGCAGACAGATGAAAAAAAAGGAGGACAACATGAAAGTACGCGAGATCATGACTTCCGATCCGGTATGCTGCACCCCGGAAGACAGTGCGCAGAAAGTGGCAAAAATCCTTTGCGACCAAAATATCGGCTCCGTTCCTGTAGTTCTGGACCGGCAATCACGCAAACTGCTGGGGATCATCACGGACCGCGATCTCTGCTGTAACATTGTGGCCGCGGGTTTGGATCCTAAAGCCACTAAAATTGACAAGTTCATCAGCTTGAACCCTGTTTCGTGTCGTGATGGGGAGAACCTTGACAATTGCGAGCGGCTGATGCAGGAACACCAGGTGCGACGTATTCCCGTTGTGGATGCCGAAATGCGCTGTATTGGCATTCTGGCGCAAGCTGATTTGGCGCTGCGCGAAAAACCGGAAAAAGTCTCCAAGACAGTGGCAGAAATTTCCAGGCCAGCGCCGGGAGCACCGCATCTGGCGGCTTAAATAGCCTTCCCCCAAAAACTCGTCCTGGACTTTTAGTCCAGGATGAGTGGGTGAAGGGAGTTTGATACATCGCATGCGAAAAAATAATAGAATCTTGTTTTACGGAGGGACGAATATGTCCGTGCAATGGATCAAAGATCCCGATACCGCGCTGGGGGAAGCCAAAAATACAGGCAAACCTGTTTTGCTTGACTTCAGCGCCGCGCCTGCGTGAAGCGGGTGCGTTCGGCTGGAGGCCGAATCATACGCCAATCAGGAGATTGCTAATTTCATCAATCAGAACCTCCTGCCTGTCACTATCAACATCAAACAAACGCCCGCGCCCTTCCACCGCTTTGAGGTGCTGTGGACGCCTACCGTGCTGTTCCTGGATAGCGCCGGAGTGGAACGCTTCCGATTGGAAGGTTATCTTCCCCGCAAGGAATTTGCTGCTCAATTAGGTCTTGGTCTCGGTCGTATCGCCTTCATGCATAAAAACTGGGTCGAAGCGGAGAATCATTACACCGAAGTTGTCGACAAATCGCAGGACACGTTGAGCGCTGCAGAAGCCCTGTACTGGTCGGCGGTCAGTCATTACAAGAAGACGAACGATCACACAGTTCTGGGACGGGTGGCTCGGGAGCTGCAAAAGTATCCATACAGCATGTGGGCGAAGAAAGCCTCTGTCTGGCTGCCGGCGCAAGCACGATCCAAAACGGCGTAAAGGCGCGCCTAGGGTGCGGAGATGTAGCAATGCCAGGTTTCTACGGCGACATCCGTGGCGGTATTGGGTCAATTTGTTGAATTCGTTTTGGTTCGCAAAATTTTGATTCGCAAAAAGAGGGGGTGTTATGGCATCGTCTCATTCCTTCCGTTTCCCGGGGGAAACTCCCGCGTATCGTGAAGCTCGCGACAAACTGCTGGAAGCGGAAATCCAGCTTCGCAAAAACATTGAAGATGTAGCTGCGCTCAGGCGCAAACTGTCGCTCGGCGGTGAAGTTCCCCAGGATTATGTATTCACCGAGGGCGGCTCCGACCTGAATGATTCGACGACGGAGAAAAAGGTCCGCATGTCGGAATTATTTCAGCCAGGCAAAGACACGTTGGCCATCTACAGCTATATGTTTGGCCCGAACATGAAAGAGCCTTGAGTCTCCTGCACCTCAATCCTGGACGGATTGAACGGAAGCTCGCCGCATATCAATCAGCGAATCAATTTTGTTGCGGTCGCAAAATCACCCATCCAGCGCGTTCGCGACGTGGCGCGTGAGCGCGGCTGGAACCATCTCCGCATTCTCTCTTCTGCCGCCAATACCTACAACAACGACTATTTTGGTGAGGATGAAAAAGGCAACCAACAGCCATCATTGAATGTATTCACGCGTCGCAATGGAAAGATCCATCACTTCTATCACACGGATCTGATGTTTGTCCCGCCCGAGCCAGGGCAGGATCATCGTCATGTAGACCTGCTGTGGCCGATCTGGAACATGTTTGATTACACGCCCGATGGCCGGGGAACCAAATGGTATCCGAGATTGAGCTACCCTGAACCGACAAAACCGGTCAAAGGCTGACATCAATCAAACCACGCTATATACTCCATGCCGAGTGGTAGTCCGGCATCGGATTCAGATGATCCGGTGACCCGACGACCCGATGACTGGGATCGCTTATGCTCGTCTCTCTTTTTGTCGGCTGCTATAACGATTTAATTTTCCCCAACACGGGCAAAGCAGTCGTGAAGGTCATGGAGCGCCTGGGTCACACCGTTGAATTTCGCAGCGCGCAGACCTGCTGCGGGCAAATGCACTACAACACGGGATACATTCGTGAATCGCAGCCGCTGCTGCGGCGTTTCGTCGAGACCTTACGCGGAGCAGAAGCGATTTGCGCTCCTTCTTCTTCCTGTGTTGCGATGGTGCGCGACCACTATCCCAAGCTGGCGCGCGAAATGGATGACGCAAAACTCGTCGAAGAAGTCGATCAGTTGGTGCCTCGCGTCTACGAGTTCGCCGAGTTTCTGGTGAAGAAGCTCGGAGTCGAAGACGTTGGCGCTTACTATCCTCATCGCGTCACGTATCATCCTGCCTGTCACTCGTTGCGCGGTCTGAAACTCGGTGACATTCCGTATCGGTTGCTGCAGCGCGTGCGCAGCCTCCAATTAATTGATCTTCCAGAGAAAGAAGAATGCTGCGGTTTCGGCGGCACCTTTTCGGTCAAGAATGCCGATACATCGCAGGCCATGCTGGCAGACAAAGTGCGCACCATCCTCGATACCGGCGCGGAATTGTGCGTGGCCACAGACAATTCCTGTCTCATGCATATTTTCGGGGCGCTGCATCGTGGGCGCACGGGCGTCAGAACGGCGCATATTGCCGAAGTGCTGGCGTCAACGGAAGGAGAGCCGTTCGCATGAGCGTTCGCATCGGCAAAGCGGCTGAGGCGCCTCCATTCCAGGAGGCTGCGCGCCACGCGCTGGAAGACAGCCAGTTGCGCCACAACATGCGCCATGCGACGCACGTGATCCGCAACAAGAGAAATAACATTGTTGGCGAGCTGCCGGACTGGGAGGAATTGCGCTCCGCCGCAAGCGCCATCAAAGCGCATCTCATGCGCTATCTCGATCTGTATCTGGAACAGTTTGAAGGCAACGTGATCAAGGCCGGCGGCCAGGTGCATTGGGCGAATGATGCCGACGAGGCGCGCCAGATCATCCGCAGCCTCGTAGAGCAGCATGCCAGCAAAGAGGTCATCAAGGTAAAAACCATGACCTCGGAAGAGATTGAGCTGAACCCCGAGCTGGCGGCCCATGGCATTACTCCCTACGAGACCGATCTGGCGGAATTGATTATCCAGCTGGGCGAGGATTTCTCCTCGCATTTCGTTGTCCCTGCGCTTCACATCAATCACCTGCAGATCCGGCAAATCTTCAAGCGCAAGATGCCGCTGGAAAAAATGGGCATTCCCGATTTGGGAGAGAAGCCGCCGGAGCTTGCCGAGGCAGCGCGGCGTTACCTGCGCGAAAAGTTTCTGCGCGTGAAGGCAGGCGTGAGCGGGGCAAATTTTGCCGTGGCCGAAACCGGCTCGCTGGTCGTGGTGGAAAGCGAAGGCAACGGGCGCATGTGCCTGACGCTTCCCGATGTGCTCATCAGCGTTGTGGGAATTGAAAAAGTGGTCCCCACGTTCCAGGACCTGGAAGTTTTCTTCAACATGCTCGCGCGTTCGGCCACGGGCGAGCGCATGAGTCCTTATGTGTCCGTCTGGACGGCGGTGAATGCCAATGATGGGCCGAAGGAATTCCACGTGGTTTTACTGGATAACGGACGCACTCGCGTGCTGGCCGACGAGGAGGGAAGACAGGCGCTGCATTGCATCCGTTGCGCCGCCTGCCTGAACGCCTGCCCGGTCTATGGACGCACCGGCGGCCACGCCTATGGCGCCGTTTATCCCGGGCCCATTGGCGCCATTCTCATGCCGCAATTGCAGGCGATGGAGTATTCGCAGTCGCTGCCTTATGCTTCGTCGTTGTGTGGGGCCTGTTATGAGGCCTGCCCGGCGAAGATCAATATTCCAGAAGTGCTGATTCACCTTCGCTCCAAGCTGGTGCAGGAGAAGCAATCGCACCTCGGGGGGAAGTTGAGCAAAGAAAATCTCGGCATGAAGCTGATGAGCCGAGTCTTCCAAAGCGAAGGAAGATTGCGGCGTGCCCATAAGCTGGCGCGCTTTGGACAAGGACCCTTCATGGATGATGGCGTAGTTTCCTCCATGCCCGGTCTGAGCGCGTGGACGCGAGGCCGCGACCTGCCCGCAATCCCGAAACAAAGTTTTCGCGAATGGTGGCGGGAAAGGGTGAAGAAGAGGTGAGCCGCGAATCAACGCGAATAAACGCGAATCGGCCAAAAGAAAAACGCACCACGGAGACACGGAGACACGAAGAAAACGAAGATGAAAGAGTGACATAGATGCGATTCTGGAAACACCAAGCGAATGTGGCGGGAAGAAGAGAAAAAGAATTGAGCCACGAATTACCGAAAGAAACACGAATAGCTCGACTAGTTGTTTAAGATCACCGCTTATGCGATCGCTCCGAAAAAATCTCATTCTTCTGCTTTATTTTCTCCGTGTCTCCGTGCCTCCGTGGTGTGGATTTGTTTTGTGAACGTCAATGAATAACGCTGACTCCAAATCTGCCATCTTCGCCCGCATTCGCAACGCGATTGGTGCCGAGACCGCCGAGACCGCCGCCCGCGATTTGCTCCGCAAACAGGAATGGCCGCAAATTCCTCGCCAATATAGGCGCAAGGGAACGCTTCCTGCACAGGAACGCATGGCCCTGCTGCAGGCAATTCTGAAGCACTACGGCGCAACTTCCTATGTCGCACAAAATAACCATGTCTCGACTGTGATTTCTCAAGTATTAAAAGAACGGCAGAAAAACCGACTCGTGGTTCCGCAGGAATTCCCGCGGGAGTGGATTCCCTCCGGGATAGAAGCAGTGTCTGACACCGGGCTGAGCAATGAAGCGCTCGATAAAATTGACGGCGTCTTGACCGGCTGCACGGTGGCAATTGCCTCAACCGGGTCAATCGCCCTGGTAAGCGGCCGCGACGGCCGGCGCGCGGTCACACTGGTCCCGGATTATCAGCTTTGTGTGGTTCGCCAGGGCCAGATCGTCGAATTCCTTGCCGAAGCGTTGGAAGTATTGCAACCGTTCAGGACCCTGCCATTGACGTTTTTTTCCGGCCCATCTGCTACCGTCGATATTGAGATGACGCGCGTCCAGGGCGTGCACGGCCCACGCACGCTGGATGTTGTGATTGCCACATGAGCGCGCCGTTCAGAATTGATCCTGAAACTGGCCAAATCCGGTTTCCTGATCTTTCCCTGGAATTGCGGCCGCTAATGTCCGAGCGTGAGTTTATCGCCGCAACGGCCAAGCTCAATCGCGACAACCTGGGCGGAAACGGTGATTGGCAGCGATATAACATTGGCCAGTTAATTTCCGAGGATCGTCGTCTGGGAATTTTCCTGGTATTTCTGAAAGGCCACCTCAACATGCTGAGCTTTGCCTATGCCCATAAGGACGACACCTGGGCTAACTGGACTGAAGCAACCGAGCGAGAGCGCGAGAAGGAATACCAGCAGGAACTCGCCCTCCAGCTCGGCGGCAAGGATGAATTTAAATGGGGCGTAGTGCGCGCCGAGGTGGACTATAAGAGTGGCGGCACCGATATCTGGATGCGATTTTCCGATCCGACCTAGAGCGGTACCACAAAGGTAATTCGAAACCAAAAAGCATCATTTTTGTTGTTCCGCAGCAACTTTGCTTTCGTCCAATCTTGAGCAGGGGGCTTGCTGCCTGGCATCCGGCCAATGTCGAGGCTTCGACCCTGGCCTGAACGTCCGTAATCTATGCAGAAAGCAGAGTCGTTGGGTAAGTTCAAAATAACAGTAGGTCGTCCCCTACACCTTGCCTTTGCATGAACCCGCCGATTCTCTGGACCTGCAACCTTCCGGAGAAATCGGTGAATTGCTCAAGATGCGATGCGCGCCTTCGAATCAACAATGTAGGAGCGATACCGTGATGAGGAGCATTACCACTTTTCCCGGTGTGCTGATGATTCTTGCGCTGTCACAGCAGACCTCTGATTCCAGCACATTAGAATTTCTTAATCAGAAGTTCCATTGCCGGGCATGTAGTTCGTTCAATACGCTCGAAGTTCCAACCTGTCGCGGCAATCACTAACAACAAAGCTCTCAATTTCAGCCGAAGCAGGACAAGCAGAACTACTTTTCATCACGAGTTTAGTTGTTGGTATGGGCCACAGCATGAAAAAGAAGGAGGAAGTATGAAGTTTCCACACCACCGGGGCGTCGTGCACTGCACGCAAGCTCGGAATACGTACTTTGGAGGAGCAATGAAAAGGGTTTTTCTGTTCACAATCACCACAATTATCGCCGCGGTATTATTGGCCGGCTGCAGCGGAGGAGGCAATACTGCGAACACGGTGACCCCTCAGGCGGGAAACGCAACTATCAACACCGGCGACGCCGTCAACGATCAGATTGTCAAATTTGAATTGACGGTCAGTGCAGTCACCCTGACCGGCAGCGGAGGCACCAGTAATACAGGCAACCTGCTGTCGAAGCCATCAGAAGTCGAGTTTGTTCACCAGGCGGGCACCTTTGAGCCGCTTGCGGTAGTGAATATTCCCGCCGGCACATATTTGGGAGCGACACTGACGGTATCGAACCCCGAAGTAGTGGTCATCAACAGCGGAGCGCCGACCAAAGTGCCGGCAACTCTGACTACTTCCACCGTCACAGTAACGTTCAGCTCGGCCATCGGCATTACGAGTTCGAGTTCGACCGTAATCAACTTCGATCTCGATCTGGCCAATTCCGTCACATTAAACGGCAATCCCATCAGTTCCGCCACCGTGACTCCTAAATTCAATGTGACCATCTCCAGCGTGGCCAATCAGAGCAATGAGGACGACGACAATGGAGAAATCGAAGATGTTCATGGCAAAGTAACCAACATCACTGCTCCGAACTTCACCATCCAGACGGACCAAAGCAATCTAACTTTTGCCACCGACAGCAACACCCAGTTCACTGACGGTATTACCTCGCTTTCGCAGTTGAAGCTAGGAGGCATCGTTGAGGTGGACGGTGTTACCAAGACCGATGGAACCAAGCTGGCCACCAAAGTCGAGATGGAAGAAGAAAACGCCAATGCCATGGAAGTGGAAGGCATTCTCACGGCGGTAACGGGAACTCCGGCCACGCAGATCACCCTGGCGCATCAGGTGGACTCCGATGGAACATCGAATGCGCCGGTCACCGTGGACGTGGCCATCAACAGCAATACCCAGTTTGTGGTGCGGGCAGACAAGCTCAACCTGGGAGCTCCGCCGGCTTTTGATGCCAGCCATATCGGTAAAGGCCAGCGTGTGGAAGCAGACACGGGCAGCAGCACCAGCACACCCCTGGTGGCGGACAAGATCAAGCTGCGCGAGCAGGCCTTGATTGGAACCGTCGCAGCGTCACCGGCGCCGACTTCATCCGGATTCACTCTGACCCTCAGCCCCACGTCAGCGTTTGCCAGCCTCACCGGCCAGACCTCGATCGCAGTATCGATTGTGAGCGGTACCGAGCAGCGGGTCACCCCCAGCGCCGGATTGACGGTGCGAGTGCGAGGACTCATCTTTGTCAATGCCGGAACTTACAGCATGATTTCTACACGCATTGACTCCGATTAAACTTGTACTGGCTCCATTTTGGGAAGTCCACTTCGGTGGACTTCCCAGAAATATGTGTAACTTCTGACAGTGTTCTGACTCTGTTCCAGACAGTATGTTTAAGGGGCCTGCGGCAGCGTGGAAGGACATGCAGTCGGCCTGAAAGCCAGCCCTGGCGTTCAGCACACCGACGGATCCGCCATTCCGGGACGTGATCCAGTGGGTATCAAGGCCCACCCGCAGGCGATTGCCGCCTGGAGGGCGCAATCGCCTGTATCAGCGTCTAGAGCGTCCAAGGAGTCGCAAGCGGCTACTCAGCCGCGCGAGTTCACTTTAATCACCCCCAACCAACAATTCCTGTAACCTAAAGAGGGGATTCGACTCAGTTATTCAGGAGCCTAAATGACCAGTGCGGTACTTCTTGAGACGGCGAACCAGGAAGGCTGGACGGACGAGCAGGTCGTCGAACGCGTCCTGGCCGGAGAGACGCCGCTCTATGAAATCCTGATGCGCAGGCACAACCAGCGGCTTTTTCGCGTGGCCCGCGCCATTTTAAGGGATGACGTCGAGGCGGAAGACGTAATGCAGGATGCCTACGTGCGCGCCTATCAGCATTTGGGCGACTTTGAGGGCAGGGCGAAGTTTTCCACCTGGCTGACCCGGATTGCGGTCCATGAGGCCCTCGCACGCTCACGCCGTCACGCTCGGTTCAGCCCGCTGGATGACTCCGAGTCAGGGAGAAATAACGTGGAACCATTAGTACATCCCGATCGCAATCCTGAACAGAAGGTAATGGATTCGGAATTGAATCACCTGCTGGAAGACGCGATTCTGGCGCTGCCCGAAGACTATCGCACGGTTTTTGTCTTCCGCGAGGTGGAAGAAATGAGCACTGCGGAGACCGCGGAGTGCCTGGAGTTGACGGAGGAGAACGTTAAAATCCGGCTGCACCGGGCGCGCGGATTGCTGCGTCGCAGGTTGACCTCTCAGTTTCAGCGCAGGGCATCGCATTCGCTGCAATTCCATGCCGTCCGCTGTGACCGGGTTGTCAAGCGCGTTTTCGAGAGGCTGGCGGCGGCGGAGCAACAGAAGCGCGAGTTTTGAGATTCCAAACGGGCATCATCGTAGAATGATTTCAATTTTCGCTCTTCCTGCCGTTGAGTGACTGACGGGCAGGCTTGAGAACATGACTAGAGGAAAGAGTTTCGGAATCCTGATCATCGTTATCATCGTCATCGCGGTGGCGGTGTATGGGACCGTGGTGGTGCGCCGTGGCTTCAGCGCCCGAGACAATCCATCGTGGCTGGAGACCACCCTTGCCACGAAAGCGCGAAGTATGAGCGTGCCCTCACACGCAAAGAATTTGAAGAATCCCATACCCAATACTCCGGAGAACGTGAAGGAAGGCGAGGAGCATTGGGCCGATCACTGCGCGACCTGTCATGCCAACAATGGCAACGGTGACACGGTGATTGGCAAAAACCTTTATCCTAAAGCGCCGGACATGCGCCTTGCCGACACGCAGAATCTGACTGACGGGGAACTGTATTACACCATCGAGAATGGCATTCGCTTGAGTGGCATGCCAGCGTGGGGTCAGGGCGGAGATGATGACGAAGCCTCCTGGAAGCTAGTGCTGTTCATTCGCCATCTCCCCAAGCTCACGGCGGATGAAGAGCAACACATGGAGAGCTTGAATCCCAAGGCCCCGGGAGAAAACGAAGAGGAAAAGGAAGAGCAGGAATTTCTCAATGGCCAGTCCCCTCAGGGGAACCAATCGAAACGGATGAAGCACTGACAAGGAGAATTCATAATGAAGAGACAGTTTGCAATTTTCTTGATGATCGTGTTCGTCGCGTCCCTTGCGGTTGCCCACGGCAACGAAGAGCACGTGATGGGAACCGTAACCAGCATCTCAAGTCATGCGATTATGGTACAGACGACCAGCAATCAGACCAAAGAAGTGGCAATAACCGATAAGACCACCTTTGAGAAGTCTGGCGCTCCGGCCAAATTGGACGATTTAAAAGTGGGCGATCGCGTGGTGATTCACGCTGGCAAAGAAGGCAACAAACTGGTCGCGCACACAGTAAGGTTTGGGGCCACGAAGACAGCGGCGCATTCGCACTGACGAGTGCTTCTGTTTTTTGGTGCGCGGCCGGGTAAGTCCGTCTTGCTTTCAAAGCAATTCCAAAGTTGCTGAAGCCAGCGGATGATCAGGGAAGAGTGAAGAATCCAGACGTAGAAACGTTGCACTGCAACGTCTGTCGCGCGAAGCGCGAAAGCTTTCGTTGTTGCTCGAGACACAGCAACACTGGAAGCAGCTCGAGGTTTTAGCATAAGCGTGCTAAGGGCCAAAAGCTAAGAGCCCAAGGCTGGGCGTCAGCGCAAATCATTTCCGCTTGCGTGATTTAGGCTTGCTACCCCCCGCTCTTGCCTGGCTCAAGACGACATTCAACGTCGCATTCAGGCTGCGCAGGCCCATCCGCTCAGACTGCTCAATCAAATAATCGTGATTTCGCGGGTCCAGACGCCACGTGACGCGGCGCTCCGGGTCGCGCTTAGGTTTTCTCTTAGCTGCCATGGTTTTAAACCTCAGGATTTAGTACTTAGTATTTAGTAGTTAGCCAAAGGCCAAAAGCGAAGGGCTAATACTAAGTACTAAATAACCGTTTTTGTGCCGTGCTGTCAAATTGCTGGAGTTATGACGCCTCTATCGATGGCAGACTGGTGGTAAGTTCCATTCGTTGACTACTGAATACCAGGCACTGCCGCTATACTGCTTCCGAGAGCGGGTTGGCAATGGCCTCGAGCGGCCGGCGCTCGGCCCGAACCCCCAGGATCGCTTCAACTGCGGCCGCAGCAATCATCAGTGCGGCCCCGAGCAGGTATCCATAGAAGAGAGCTGTGCGTGAGCGGGTCTGGATCAGAAGTCCAAAAAGGAACGGCGCTCCGACGCCGCCGACAAATGTGCCCAGAGCGTAAAACACCGCAATCGCCATGCCGCGGATTTCCAGAGGAAAGATTTCGCTTACGGTGAGATAAGCGGAACTGGCGGCGCACGAAGCGATGAAAAAAATCACCGTCCAGGCAATGGCCTGCGTCTGCGCCGTGAGCAACCCCTGCCGGAACAACCAGCCACTCACGGCCAGCAAAATGCCTGACAGAGCATAAGTGATCGTGATCATCTGTTTGCGCCCAATCGAGTCAAACCATCTGCCCAGCAGCAGTGGTCCGACAAAATTGCCGAGCGCAAACGGGAAGAGATACAGGCCGACCTTCTGCGCGGGCAGATTATAAAAGTTGACCAGCACCAGCGCATAAGTAAAGAAGATCGCGTTATAAAAGAAAGCCTGAGCCATCATCAGGGAAAGACCGAGAATGGATCGCCTACGCTGCTGAAAAAAAATCGTCTGCCAAATCTCCGACCACGTGGTGTGGCTGCGCGTGCAGATTCGTATCTTGCCTTGCGGAGCAGGCAGCGCGTTTGGACCGTCTGCAATCCTGTGCTCCACTTGCTGGACGATCTCCTCGGCTTTCGCTTCATGCCCATGAATCATGAGCCAGCGCGGGCTTTCCGGCACGGAATGGCGCAGGAAAATGATGATCAATCCCAGGATTGCGCCAATGCCAAATGCCAGTCGCCAGCCGACGTTGATCGGAACAATCCCGGTATCCAGCAATCCTATGGTGGCGGCGGCTCCGATCGCCGCTCCAATCCAGAAGCTGGCATTGATGATCAGGTCCACGCGCCCACGCACCCGCGCCGGTATCAGTTCATCGATGGCGGAATTGATGGCGGAATATTCGCCGCCAATGCCGGCCCCGGTTAAAGCGCGAAACACTGCAAACGAAACGAAATTCCAGGAGAGCGCGCTCAATGCCGTCGCCGTAAGGTATACGAAGAGAGTGATGGTAAACAGGCGTTTGCGTCCCAGGCGGTCAGTGCTGTAGCCGAAAATCAGTGCGCCGGCAACCGCTCCCACCAGATAGCAAGTGGCGCTTGCGCCCACCTGCGCGTCGGTCAATCCCAGAGTGTCTGGCCGCTTAAGCACGCCGCCGAGCGCGCCGGCCAATGTGACTTCCAGCCCATCCAGCACCCAGGTAATTCCCAGCGCGATCACAATGAGCCAGTGCCAGCGGCTCCAGGGCAAGCGGTCCAGCCGCGCAGGCACGTCGCTCTCGATAATTTGCCCTGAGAAATCCTGCGGCATTTGCGATGTGAGTGGCTGATTAGCGATGCGGGTTGCCAGACTGTTTTGATCGGCGGCGGCATTTCGCCAGGTAAAAGTTTTGCTAAAATTGTGAAGCTCGCCATTTCTGCGCTTCTGCACGCTGACGCTTTCCGTTTGTCTAACTGGGAGGTACCTCATGAAGAATTTCCTGCACTGCTCATTTCTGTTGCTTATTTGCACGGCTTGCGCGAGTCTGGCCCCGGCGCAAACGTTGAATCCCAACCAGCCCACGTGGTGGGCCAAATATCAGCGACTCCTCAATAGTGGCGCAGGCAATGGCGGCGGGCCAACTTCCTCAGTGATGGTTGGCGCTAACGTGGACGCCTCCAACGAATGTGGCCCGCAAAGCGAAACTTTCATCACCTTGAATCCCTCTAATACCGACACACTCGCCGCAGGTTCCAACGAAATCTTCCGGCTGCCTATGCGCGGCTATTTTTCATCCAATGGAGGCTCCAGCTGGGGAGGCGTCGATCTGCCGCTGCCCTCGCCGCTTTCCGGGACCAACGACACCCGCTTTGGATCCGATCCGAGCCTGGTTTTCGATACTCAGGGGAATGTGTTCTACAGCTATATCGTGGTCTTCTTTGGCAACGGCAACGGCGTGAATGGAACTGAGCTGGCTGTGGCTCGATCAACCGATGGTGGACAGACTTATCCTCAGACTGCGTTCTTTTCATTTCAGTCCGGCGGCAATCACTTCAATGACAAGCCCATGATTACCGCAGACAAAAATGTCGCCAGCCCGTTTCGGGACAATGTTTACGTTGCATGGGACGCAGCCTCGGGCGGCTCTACAGGAGGAGGCATCCGGCTGGCACGCTCCACCGACCATGGCGCCACCTTCGCTGCCATGCGTGTTGATAGTCCCAGCGGGCCAGGCAAGGGAATTGGCGCAGTGCCGTTTGTGGGACCGAATGGCGAACTGTACGTTGCGTGGAACGATTTTCAGGCCAACACCATCGCCTTCAATCGCTCGTTCGATGGCGGTGTGACGTGGGGCCAGCAGAATGTCGTGGCCTCCAAAAACATTCCGTTTGAGATCCTGCTGCCGGCGGAATCATTTCGGGGCGCACTGATCTATCCAGCCTGTGATACCGATCGTTCCAGCGGCCCGCATCGTGGGCGGCTGTATTGTTCCTGGCTGGATGAAACATCCGCCGGTTTCGGCGATATCTTCCTTTCTTTTTCGGACGATCAAGGCACAACCTGGTCAACGCCGCAAACCGTCCCGGACGCACTACCGGTAGACCGTTTCAATCACTGGCTTTCTGTGGATCCGACAAATGGAGACGTGAATCTGTCCTTCTATGACACACGGAACGACACGACGGGCCAGCGTTTCCAGACTGATATTTATTTCACCCAGTCCACTGACGGCGCAGCGACGTTTCTCTCGCCAAATGTGCGCGTGACTACTGCCAGTTCCAACGAGCATGACTGCAATGGCGTTTTTCCATGCAATGCAATCGATTACGGCAACCAGCAGGGCGATTATGAAGGCCTGGTCTCTTTCGGCGGCGTTTCGCATCCGGTCTGGACAGACAGCCGTCGCAACCAGCAACCTTCAACCGGCTGCTCTACCGACGAATTGATGGAAGAGGTTTTCACCGCAACCGTGAAGACGGGTAAATGAAAGAATCAGAGAATAGCGATTAGGGAATAGGAACGCAACAGCACGCGAATCTACGAACCGAAAAAGTCTCTATATCACGGTTTGCTAGAGATGGACGGGTTTGGGATAAATTCAAAAAAGCTATACCGATGCCGTCTGACTCTTCTGCTCCTCGATCGCCGCCAGCATGGCTTCATCATCAGAGAACTTGAAGTACTGAATGCCGCGCGCCTGGCCTTCGCGATCTTCCGCTTTGGCCAGAAGCTCCAGGTCAGGTTTTCTGACCAGACGCTGGTTCCTGCTCTCCAGGCGGCGGACGATCTCATCGTAGGAAGCGCTATCGCGATCGGATGCGGTTTGTAGATACTTGATCACTTCAGCAGCGCCTACTTCGCCATCGTGCCGGGCAATTCCCACCAAGCCTTCACTGGCTTTGCGAGCCCAGCCTACCACGTAGATTCCGTCCATGATTTGTCCGGCCTGCGGATCCAGAACTTCATAGCCCGGCTGTTTGGGATCCTGAGGATGCGGGTTTGTCACATAGCAGTCTTTGTTATAGGGCAATCCCAAACTCGGGTCAGCCACATCGCCAACGGCAAAAACCATGGTGTCCACTTCAATGTCGGCAGTTTTGTCAGTGGCTTTGGCAGCAACGTCTTCACCACGCTTCACCAGAATATTTTCCGTTACGGTGACACTGGCGATGCGGCCACTCTCATCAGAATGAATCGCCTTGGGAGAACTCAGGAAGCGGAAGTGCAGCCGTGCCTTTTGTGGGCCGGGATCAGGCTTCGTGAGGCAGGGAAAAGTGGCTTCACAAAGTTTCGCCGGATCCTGTCCCACAGCAGCAAGCTGATCCTGGATTCGCTTCAGCTCTTGCTGAAACGATTGCCGGTCGAGATGCTGTTCGATGTAGGCAAACTCTTTTTTGTCGAACTTGGCTTCGAAGGGACCGCGGCGGGCAATCACAATCACGTCTTCGGCCGTGTGGTTGGGATCATCCACCAGCAGCCAGTGGGCCACGTCCACAGCGACGTTGCCCATGCCGACCACGGCCACGCGCTTGCCCGTGGAAAAGTCCTGCGACGCATACGGAGGCAGCAGGTTATAGAAATACACAAAATCCTTGGCAGAGTAGACGCCCTTTGATTCAGCTCCGGGCAGTCCAAGCTGTTTTGCCCCCTGCGCGCCCACGGCAAAGACGATCGCACTGGGATGAAACTGCTTCAGGTCGGCAATAGAAATGCCGCAGCCGTTCCCGACACATGCGTGCCCGATGTAGTGAACATTCGGGAGGCTGAGCACTTTGGCAAACTGCTTTCGCAGCCCGACCTTCATCTTGTCTTTGGTTGGATAAATTCCGTACTCGGCCAAACCGCCGGGTTTGATGTCACGGTTAAAAACAACGACCTGGTGTCCGGCCTGAGCGATTTTCTGAGCGGCAAACAGTCCTGCCGGTCCTGCACCTACGACGAATACAGTTTTCAATCAAGTCCCTCGCGATTTTGTGTGACAGCGTGTACTTCAGATTTTAAACTACCTGCTGCAATCCAGAATCTTGCCGCATGCGTGCCGTACCTGACTGTGACGGGAATCACAGAGCGAGCCATCGGGGCATCGGGATATCGGAAATCAAAAGCGATCCAATACCTGGCCCATCCACCACGAAAATAGCCGAACATTATGTATCTTGCGGGGCTTGCATTCTTTCACAGCGGACCCAACGGCTCTTGTTAGAATACTTATAAGCAGATTAGGAGTTTTGCGAATGCGAAACGCTCGATTTTTCCTCACGCTTGTTGCTGTTTGTGTTTTTTCTCTTTCGGCTCTCGCGCAGATCAAGGGCGAATACGTCGAGACCCGCAGCGCCGACGTCTATACCGGCCAATGCTTTGCCAATGGCGAAGTAGGCCTGGTGGGCGATGAAGCGATACTCGCCTGGCATGTAAAGGAAGGGAAGTGGGACGGCGTTTCGCTGTCCGGCTTGAGCGTTGTGGGCGCGGTCAAAGCCGCCGCCACGCTCGGCGACCCCTATGGCAAGCCCTATCCCGCAAAATCAGTTCTTCTGGTCGATCGTCAGGCCACGCCCGAGCAGCGCCAGGCGCTTATCAATTTCGCCCAGGAAATGGGCGGAGAGCTGCTTCGCCACGTGGTCAAGGTCATGGACGTGCCGATCAATATGCAGGTACTGCAGCAGCAGCACAATGCCAGTGCGTCCGTTCACGCGGGCAATTTTGTGACGGTGGAAACGCGGCCCATCGGCGACAAAGATCATCTCTGCGGGAATGAATCGACCTTCTATCCGCCGCTGACTGAGACTACGCACGCCATGCCGGCAGTCGCCCTGACCGATGAATTCCGGGGCCAGGGCCTGAACGTCACGTGGACGCTGCACAACAAGCGCAGCGCATTTGTGGGAACGTTTGAGAAGCAGCAACTGCTGGCTTCCAGCCGTTAGCTGCTGAGCAGTCATCAAGCGGGGTCTCAGTCAGCGCAAGCTGCGACGAGAACTCTCCGCAGGCGAGGGCGCCCGCGCTCCTTCCGCCTAGCCACAAAATAAAAGGCGCCCCGCAGGGCGCCTTTTTTGTCCAGGCCAATCGTCAACTTACTGCTGGGCACCCACAGCGGTCTTCTCGCCGG
>DATDNH010000162.1:0-3765 GCA_036518395.1 Candidatus Angelobacter sp.
TGAGAGCGCGATGGTCACGGCCGAAGCAGCCCATTGCGGCGCGTGCAGCCTTCGCGCCAGCCAGAACACGGCAAATGCCAGCAGGCCGACGTTCATTCCGGAAACCACCAGCAGGTGGTAGACACCCGTTGCCTGAAATTCTTCGCGCACGTGCCGAAGCAGCAGCGAATCATCGCCAACGATCATGGCCGCAAACAGCGCCGCATCCTCTTCGCTCCAGAGTCTGGAATTATGGAGGTGTTCGAGGATGCTGCGGCGAATCCGGCTGCGCCAGAATCCAAAGCGCGTGCCTGAGCTTCCCGGCAGGATCTGCACCCGGTCCGCGCGGACTGACGCCAACACAGCGATTCCCAGCCCGTGCAGATAGCCTTCATAGTCGAAGGCCTCCGGATTGCGGAAATTGCGCGGCAGCCGCAGCTTGCCCGTAAGTTTTACACGATTGCCATATACGACGGCAGGAAATCCGGGTTCGCCTGTATCGTCCTGATCTTCCTCAGAAGATTGCTTTGGAAAAATGCTCACGCGTATGCCTACTGGTTGCGTGAATCTCATTTCGCCAGACTGTATGACCTCCGTTTCCAGGTCGAAGCGCTCGCGTGGCTCTGATCCGGCGAGCAACGCCCCGTCATTGGTTACGTGGCCGATGATTTCCGCCTGCGCGGTATAAAGAAAGCTCTCCGGAGGAAAGCTAAGTTGAGGACTGGGCATCCAGACGCGGCCGAAAGCGCCAGAACAAAGCAACGCGCCTACAACAGCCAGATATCCAAGACGAATGTTCTTAACAACAAGAGCCGCCAGCGCGCACGCGAGCAGGCCCACAGCAGCAAGGCCCCATAGCCATGCGAAACGATGGAGATGCCCGGCCAGCCACACTCCAACACCGAATGCCACCGCCGCAAGAGCCAGCGGGGCGCGCGGATTGGCCGCTCGGGGAACGGATTTTCTGGCTGAACTCACGTAATTTTCGGCAGCGGCACTTTCTCATAAGTATCGGCTAAGCGAAAGACTAAAATTGTGAAAGAAGCTTGAAGTAGAAATTGTGGAGCGCAGCCGCCGGGGTCCCCAGCGTCGCGCCGCGTTTGCGCGCGATGGGGTGGAGGTGCCCTCGGCTGCGTCTTCCGTAGCTGGAGACTTACAAAATGAGAAGTTCAAAAATAATACTCACCCTTATTTACGCTTTTTTTCTGATGATTGTCTCTTCTCACGCACAAAACAAACAGCCCAATGCGCCTTCTGACAAATCCATCACCGCCTCAGGCTACGTCACAGCCGGAGTCGAAGCCGGCTGCCTCATGCTCCAGGACACCAAAACCAAAACTCTCTACAATTTGCTCTTCGCCGGCAGGAAACAGCCCGCTTTAGGCATCGCCATCCAGTTCACCGGCAAACGGCACGACGGTCCGACCACCTGCATGCAAGGCGAAGCAGTCGACGTGCAGAAATGGGCGCCACTCGGCATACAGAAAAGTAAGAAATAGAACTATGCCTCCCGCTTTTCCTCAGCTTTCAATGTTTGAGTGGATGCTTCGAAACCGATGTCACTTTTGTTAGCGGTTTGGTTTTGCCGTTGCAGTTTAAATAAGTTTGTTTCCTCTGCTTCCTCTGTTCCTCTGCGTTGAAGGTCTTGGGGGGCTTTATCGCACCAGCTTGACCAGGCTTTCAATGTGAAACGTCTGGGGAAACAGATCGATGAGATGTACTTCTTCCATGCGATAGCCGGAATCCAGCAGCCAGCGCAGGTCCCGTGCCAGAGTCGTAGGATCGCAGGAAAGATAAACAATCCGAGGCACACGCTGTGCGGCCAGCAGTTTGGCTGCGGCCTCTCCAATCCCTGCGCGCGGCGGGTCAGCCACAACCAGATCAGGCTTCAAGTTCAAGGATTTTTGCAGGAACTGCTCCGTTGTTGCCTGCACCACGGTAACGTTTTTCTGCGCGTTGGCCCGCAAGTCAGCGGCCGAGGCGGGCGACGATTCCACAGCGAAAACCTGATGGAAGCGTTTGACGAGATGATTGGCAAACAGTCCCACCCCGGCATACAAGTCCAGCGCCATCCGTCCGGAGACGCCTGCAATCACGTTGCGCACGAGCTCATCCACCAGAAACCGGTTTGTCTGAAAAAACGAACCTGCACTTACGCGGAACGTGCAATCGCCGCCCTGATACAACAAAAACGGCTGGCCAATGGCTTCCTTCAGTTCCGTTACGCCGGAGCTTTCACGATCAGCAAGGCCAAAAAGCCCTATGCCTTTGAGTTCAGGCAGGCGCTGCTGCACGTCACGAAAGAATTCCTGTAACCCCGCGGCAGCCGCCAGTCCGTAGACCTCAAGCAGAAGCGCAGAGTCATCGTGATTGACGAAGAATTCGATCTCGCTGATCACCTGCGGTACCCGCCCTTGTTTCCCCAGGTCCCAAAGGTGCCAGATCGCGCGATTGATAAGCGGCGAGCTGATAGGGCACTCTGTTACCGGCAGCAATTCGTGCGAGGCCAGCCGCCGATAGCCGAGCGCAAATCCGTCCTGCGTGCTCAGCTTCATGCGTGTGCGGTTGCGGTAATACCACAAGGTGTCGGTGTGCGTGATGACATCCTTGAACCACTCAAACTTGGCGGTCCGGCGAAAGGACTCCAGCAGGATGGCGCGCTTGATTTCCAGCTGATTTTCATAATCGGTGTGCTGGTAATGGCAACCGCCACAACTGCCAAAATAAGGACACGCCGCCTGAGTCCTCTTCTCTGACGGTTTGAGCAACTCCTTAAGGCGGGCACGAATAAATCCCGGCTTCTCCTCCACTACGTCGGCCAATACTTCTTCTCCGGGCAGTACCAATGGAACAAAAACAGTTTTACCTTCCGGGCTGTGGGCCAGCCCGTCACCGCCATAAATCATTTTCTGAATGGTAAGGTTCACATGTAGAACAGACTGAGGCGCGGGATGTTTGCTTGCTCAAATAATCGCTTGTGGACAAACTGCTTGTGAAGCTGCTCGATCTGCACCGCAGGCATCTTGCTGCGATACGGAGAAATCTCCCGGTCAGCTTGCGTGCGCATGGCCAGCAGGTCGGCGGCCGTTGAAGTCATGGTCAGCGCCGCCAGAATTTTTTCTTCCATTACCGTCAGATAGCGCTCCAGATCTTCCAGGCGCAGCTTGCTTCGTATATTCTTCAAGTCCTCTGCCAGAGCGCTCAGATTGGCCGCACATTCATGAGCAACAGATTGTACCGGTGCTGGCGCTTGCACCACTCTCAATTGCTCCGCGTTTTTCACAAAATATTTCGCGATCTCCTCTGGCTCCAGTCCCGGCGTCGCCTGCGCCTCCTGCCGGACACTTCCCACGGCCGCTTCTTTCATCTCCTCGGCAGCCGCCAGGACCTCCTGCGAGCAGAAGGCCAGCCCATTGACTTTTTTTGTCTTCGAAGGCCTTTGCTCCCAGTGATCGAACGTAACATCAATGCCGCGCAGCACCGCCTCAAGCGGAATTCCGGCATCTTTCCAGGTTTCAATCAGCGCCCAATCCAGCGTGGAAAGAATCAATCCACTGCCCCGGCGTTGCTGGAAGTGCTCTTCGATCTCCGTGAAGTAATTGAAATAATTCTCCACCAAAAGCAAATCTACCACGGAGCAGGGGCAGAGCTGGAACCTGTTGCCTGCTCTGTGACTCCTTGCTAACCCGCAGTATTCACGAATTTAATCCGAGAACCTTAAGGAGACCATCACTCTCCAACCCTTGTCATTCTGACCAAGTCCGAGTCCGGCGCAGCCGGGATGAG
>DATDNH010000163.1:0-32293 GCA_036518395.1 Candidatus Angelobacter sp.
AAAAACAACACCACGCATTTTTCTTTTCTGCGCGGTGAGAATGCCTACTACACGGTTACGGTTCACGGGACGAAATATGTTTACCCAGTAAATCTGAAAGACCTGAACGGCGCTTCGATCTTCGCGGAAATGAAAGCGATCACCATGATGCGCTACATTCGTAAAGCTTTGGCTGACAACACCTTCGTCAGGTCAAGCTGAAAATAAACTTCGTGTTTCTTAACTTTTCTTGAACGACTTCCCTAACCCTCGGGGTTCCTATCAGCAGAGGGCGCAAATAGCAGCCCTGGGAGGAAGAAATATGAAACGCGTTCTAATTGGTACATTTCTGATGGGCGTTCTCGGCATCGGGTCTGCTATGGGTCAGGATGGATGGCGTGACCGGAACCGCGACCGGCAGGACGTTCGCAACGATTACCGGGATATGGCCCGTGACCAACGCGCGATCGAATACGATCGCTGGGAGCTGCGTCGTGACCTGAGAGAAGGAAATTATGGTGCGGCAGCTCGTGAGCGTGCCGAGATTCGCGCGCGGCAACGCGATTTGCAGCGTGACTACAGAGATGTCCGGCATGATCGCCGCGATCTCTACTGGGACCGCTACTAGAAAGGCAACCTTTGGCAATTAGCCATTAGCACTTAGCCAAAGAATCTTTCAGAGGGCAGCTTTTGCTGCCCTTTTCTTATTGCCGGCATTTTCAGTTACTTTTTCGAGTCGTGCGCGCTAGCGGCGTTCGCCATCTCCGAGTTCATCCAGCGATCGACCAGCTTTTGCAGACATGCCTGCCCACACAGATGTTTGGCCAGGACGTCATGGGCTGCCATGTTTTCCCAGGGATAAATCCTGAGCATCCCCCGCGGCGGCGCCTGGTCATGCGGCTTGTACGGTTCCGTCCATGCCAGCCACCAGTGATCAATACTGCCTTTCTGCTTTCCGCAGATATCGCAATTGAACGTTTCCGTCCAGGTCACACCGTCACCTCGTTTCATGAGTTTATCCCAGAAGCTTTTTGAGTTGCTTTTGCCTTTACTAAGTACTAAATACTAAGTACTAAATACTGGTACTCTATGTCCACACCCACCACGATCGAATCGGCGCCCGCACATTCGGGTACGGTGCCTCCGCCGGCAGAACGACAAAGGCTCATCTCCCTCGACGTGTTTCGCGGCATGACTATTGCCGCCATGATCCTGGTGAATGATCCCGGAAGCTGGAGCGCCGTGTACCGTCCACTGCTTCACGCCGAATGGAATGGCTGGACTCCCACCGATCTGGTCTTCCCTTTCTTTCTCTTCATCATGGGCACGGCCATGGAGTTCTCTTTTGCTTCACGCCGCGAAAGCATGGGCCGGCCCTCCGCAAAATCAATGATGCGGCACGTGCTGTATCGCTCGGTGATCATCTTTGCCCTGGGATTGTTCCTGCATATCTTCCCGTTCTATCCCTTGCACCGGATCAGAATCATGGGAGTACTCCAGAGGATTGCGGTTTGCTACCTCTTTGCCGGTCTCATTGCGCTCAAGACCACAGTGAAAAGCAGAATTGCCGTGATTGCCGCATTGCTCTTTGGATATTGGGCTTTGATGATGCTGGTTCCGGTTCCAGGTTATGGAGCCGGACATCTCGATCAGGATGGCAATCTTGCCGCTTATCTCGACCGCGCCATCATGGGAGGACACCTCTGGAAGCCGACGTGGGACCCCGAAGGATTGCTCAGCACACTGCCCGCAATTGCTACCACTTTGCTGGGCACTTTTGTCGGCCTATGGCTGCGAGCGCCGGCATCACAACTGAAAAAATTTTCCGGCTTGCTGATTGCGGGCGCCGCGGGACTTGCTCTGGGTGAGCTTTGGACTGTCTGGTTTCCCATTAACAAAAATCTCTGGACCAGCTCTTACGTGATTTTCACCGCTGGCTTTGCCTGCGTTTTGCTTGCGTTGTGTTACTGGCTGATTGAAATGAAGCAATGGAAGGCCTGGGCACTGCCTTTTGTTGTGCTGGGGAAGAATGCAATTGCTGCTTTTGTTTTTTCCGTTCTGCTGGCGAAAATTCTCCTGATTGTAAAGTTTTTCACCGCAGATGGTAAGCGCGTCTCGCTCTGGACTTACCTCTACCAGCATCTTTTCGCGCCGCTAAGCAGCCCTCAATTCTCTTCCCTGCTCTTTGCCCTTGCGTTTGTGCTTGTGTGCTGGCTGGCCATGCTCGTCTTATACCGGCGCAAAATCTTCCTGAAAATCTAGCCCACAGCACGTCGGGATCTTCGACATTCAGTCTGCCCTTCGGCTCTCAGACTGCCGAAGGATGTTTCCATGAGATTTTTAAACCATTGTTCACACTGGTGTATCCCGCTTAGCAGCTCTCTAATTCTGTCATCCTGAGCAAGCCCGCGCCCGCTTCAGCGGGTAAGGGCGCGTCGAAGGCCCCCGAGACGCCTGCTCAAACCATACAGCGTTAAGGCATTCTCACGAAGCACTAAGCCGACGGCAATGGGGTGCGATACCATCCATCGGATACAGCACAATGAAAAATGATGTAGTTTTTTTGCAGGAAAAACCCGCCCCAACCGTTCCTTCTAATGACGGCGATTTTGATCGGGTCGGCAGTCCTAATCTGTTGAAGCAGAATGGATTACCGCTTGGTAATTGCAAGCCGAGGCAGCAAAAAAATTAACTTTTTTATGAAACGTTTGCTCCCGCCCGATCACTATCCAGTAAATGGCGTCACAGAGGACACGAATGGACAATAATGCCCAAAGCGGATTACCTGCCAGCGCATTTCAAGTGTGGATGGGCCAATGGCGGCTGAACACTCTGGATACCGAAGGCTGCATGTTTGTGCTGCGGTTTTTGTTGCGCGCTTTCAGCACACGGCGCCCGGAGGACCAATTCTGGACGTTCCTGCGCGACTTCCTGTTCTCTGATAATGCCGCGGAGACCTCCGATCAGGAGGAACTTTTCTTCAGCTCCAAAGATTTGCTCACCCACGCGGTCACTCTCAAGCCTGACCAGGCGCGGGCTCTGGTTGCCTATCTTGGCGAGTGTTATGCGACGGAATCAGACCGCCAATTCTGGGCCACCATCGGCGAGGCCATACAGCTCTACACTGTGGCTCCGTACACTGGCCGCTCCGGCGGCACGGCCTGAATTCAGCTAACCAATTCCTGCCACCTGCGTCCTAGAAAATAGGAGGCATGCTCATGCGGTGGTATTTCTGTCTTTTTTCAATCTTTCTTATTCCTGCAGTCACGGCGAATGCTGGTAATTCTGGTTGCAGCGTAGATCTTCCCGTAAACGTAGTTACGATGACCGGCGGAGTCATTCGTAACCTCAAGCCCGCTGATCTGGTGGCTGCCAGCGCCAAAAACCAACCACTGAAAATCGAGTCAGTCAGTTACGATAATGCGCCGCGCCGGATTCTGTTCGTGCTTGATACCGTGCACGATCTCCCCTCCGATGCTCGCAAAGCCGAAGCAAAAATCGTGGACCGCATTCTGGCTTCAGCCCGTCCCTCCGATTCATTTGCCTTGATTACTGCCAGAGGGACAGCACGCGCAATCAGATTTGATCAGGGCCGCGACGCGTTGAAACAGGTAGTGGCCGAATTGGCCAATGATCCTAAAGAAAAATCCACTGAGCTGGGTGTGCTGGACGCCATGCTGGAAGGCATAAGCTGGTTCGGCGAGCCAAAGTCCGGCGACTCTGTATTTCTCATGGCTATGGATCTGGAAGGAAACAGCAAGACCAACGTAAAAAAGATCGCGCACGAACTTGATGCCCGTCACATGCGCCTGTTTGGCCTGGTTCTGGGTCCCATCAATCTGGGCAGCACGGTGTCCACACAAAGTGACAACTACAAAGGACAATTTTCCTACGCCACGGCGGGAACAATGCCGGATACGCGCGATCAGGATTTCTATCCTTTGGCCATGAACAGCGGTGGATACTTGGTGGGCGACAACTCGATGGCCGAACACAAGGAATGGAAACTTACAGACGAGCGCCTGCAACGGCTGCAATCTATGGGCCTGCAGTTTTACCAGGTCATGACGGACTTTCAGCACCTGCGTGTCGAATCGCCATCCAGCTCGCAATCCTTCAAGTTGGCGCTCTCAGAGAGCGCGCTGGAGCGTTTTCCGAAAACGGCCGTGTTGTACCCCAGGCAACTGGAGTGCAAATAATCGCGATTCGAGTCCGAGAATTCGCTGCCCGGTTAAGACCCGGCCCCACACGGTTCTCACCCGAAGATCATTGATTTCGAATAACTTCCTGCAAAAAAGACAGGCAGTGAGCAGAATGCCTCTATAATTTCCCTACGTTCACCAGCTCAGGAGATTTATCGTGCATTCTCGCTATATTTTTGTTTCTGTTCTTTGTCTCGTTCTGACCGCAAATTCAACCGCCGAGCAGCCATCATGCGCGGATGTCGCCGTGAATGTGATCCAATCGACCGGCGTTCCCATCCAGGGACTCACCGCCGTGGATTTCTCCGCCGAAATTAAGAAGCAATCAGCGCCGATCCAGTCGGTCAGTCCTGATAGCTCTCCGCGACGCGTTCTCGTCATCCTGGATGCCACTCGCGATCTGTCTACGGAAGGGCGGAGCGCGGAAGAAATTTTTGCCGCAGGGCTGATTGAATCACTGCAACCGGAAGATTCCCTGGGCCTGCTCACAGCCCGCGGAGCCGTGCGTGAAGTCAAGTTCGGCGCAGACCGCACCCGTTTGCGGCAGGCGCTGGATTCCGGCGCTAACGAGCAGGACAAAGGCAAATTGGGCGTGCTGGACGCCGTCGCCGAAGGAATCACCTGGTTTGGAGAGCCACGCCTGGGCGACACCATTGTGCTGATGGCGATGGACCTGGGTGACAATCACAAAACCAACCTCAAGCTAGTCTCCAAAATGCTGGAAGAGCATCGGATTCGCCTGTTTGGAGTGGCCTTCGGTCACCTGCTGCTGATGAACCAGACGCTATCCACACAGAGCATGGGACGAGAAGGCTTCGGCCAGGTGCGGCAAGGCCTGCCTTTTTCCGGGCCGGCAGGAGATGCTGATTTTCTTCCCCTTAGCGTGAACAGCGGCGGCTATATCGTCGCCGAGGATACGGCAAGCAAGCGCCAGGAATTCAAGGTCACGGATGCTAAGAAGCAGGAACTGCAGCGGACAGCCACGGCCATGGCCGCAATCATTGACAAAGTGTATGCAGTGCGTTTGCAAACTTCTCCGGGAACACACTCCGAATCGTGGGCCCTCAGCCTCAGCCACGCCAAAGTCCAGGAACTCCCCGGCGCGCGAGTACTTTATCCACATGACCTCACTTCGTGTTCGCAGCCCAGCGCGCATTAGAAAGCCGCAACTATCCTGTAAAGATGGGTTAATACAGCGCAGGAAGTTTTAAAACCCTGGACAAGGGAAACGAAAGGACAGGTTTCACAACATGCGACGTGTATTTGCATATTTGCTGGCACTGGCTGTACTCAGTTTTGGAACGGCGCTTTATGCACAAACCGGCGGTTCAACGGGAGGAAGCACCGATTCCAATTCCGATTTGAAAAATGATCGCAAGGATCTGCGCAAAGACCGCGCTGATCTGCGCAACGACCGCAAGGACATCCGCAAAGACCAGAAAGACATCAACAAAGATCGCGCTGACCGCAACAAAGACGCAGGAGACATAAGACACGACCAGAAGGACCTGGCAAAAGACCGCCGGGACCTGCGCGGCGATCGCGAAGAGTGCAAAGAAGGCAATAAGGCCGATTGCAAGGACGCGGCCAGCGATCGCAAGGACATCGCCAAAGACAAGAAAGACATAACCAACGATAAGAAAGACCTGCGAGCGGACAATCGCGACATCCGCAATGACAGAAAAGACCTGCACCAGGACCGCAAGGATGCGCGCAATGACAGGAAAGACATCCGGCATGATCGCCGCGACATCCACAAAGACAAAAAAGGAAAGAGAGCCAGTTAGTCAGTAAGTAAATGGTAAGTAGTAATCAGCCAAAACAAAAGCCCCGGGAACTTTCCGGGGCTTTTGTTTTGATTTGGCTAATTGCCAATTGCCCGCCGAGGCGGGCTATCTGCTATCTCCCACACACCAGGCGGCCGTTATCGTTTGCGATTGCGCTGCCACAACGGTCGATGTGGTCTAAAGAGGTGCGGCGCCAATCGCCGTCTCTGGTTTGGCATTCGGCATTGAGCCGGTTACCGTCCGTACGGATATTGCGGCAGGTCTGGGTATAGGTGCCCGGAGGAACGCCCCCTTGATAGCCACCTGAATACCCGCCCGGATATCCGTAGCCGTTGTTGTAGCTAGATCCCTGGCTGCACACTAAACGGCCATTATCATTGGCGATCGGACTGCCGCACTGGCTAACGTCCAGTGACGCCCTGCGCCAGTCGCCATCGCGCTCTCGGCATTCGCCTTCCAGACGATTGCCGTCCATCCGCATATTCCGGCAGCTCTGCACGTAATCACCAGGAGGCAAACCATTCTGGTAGCCGCCTTGATAGCCGCCTGGATATCCGTAACCGCCGTTGCTGTAGCCAGATCCCTGGCTGCACACTAAACGGCCATTATCATTGGCGATCGGACTACCGCACTGGCTAACATCCAGTGATGCCCTGCGCCAGTCGCCATCGCGTTCCTGGCATTGGCCTTCCAGCCGATTACCGTCCATCCGCATATTCCGGCAGGTTTGCACGTAATCGCCGGGAGGCAGACCATTCTGGTAGCCGCCTTGATAGTAGCCTCCTTGATTTCCGCCACTATGGTAGCCGCCGTTGTTGTAGTAGCCGTTTCCACCTCTACCACAACGCAGTGATCCATTGTCGTTCACGATTTCACCGGAACAGTCTTGAATGTTGGTGATCCGGGTGGATCGCCAGTTGCCGCTCGCATCCTGACAGCGAGCTGCGAGCGTACTCCCATTGACCACGTTGATGTCCGTACAAGTCTGCTGGTAAGAACCTGGTGGTATGGACTGCGCCACTCCAGGCGTGGCGCACAGCGTACATGCCAAAGCCAGCAGTCCAAGAATCGTTAAATAGCGCATGGGTGATCTCCTTTCCTCCTTTAGTATTGAGGTCGCGGCGCTTTCAAGCAGGCGCTTCTCGCAGGTTCGCAATGGCCCTTTCACGTACTCCGAACCTGCAAATGTGCTGCTCTTTTGTTGTTTAGATTCCGTGCAGAAATGCCGGTTTGCCCTGATAAAGAGAGCTGACTTCTTAACAATTCAATACAGCTCTTTGCTTAGATGTGACAAGTTAAAGGCGCACAATAAGGTAGGCCGCCGGGTTCGGGAAGGCTGTAACCTGTCACCTGTAACCCGTAACCTACTTGCGATCTTTCAAACGAAAGACAAATTTCAACCCCGACCAGACTTCGTCAACGGCGCACACCTTCACATCGACCAGGCCGTTCTTGAGCCCGATCTCGCGCGCGACATTTTCATTCAGGTCAGTTTTGATTTTAGATGCTCCCTTGGGCCAGGAAATCCACAGCGCGCCTGCAGGGGAAAGGTGCTGTTTCAATTTTGGAAATGACGACTCAAGCTGAACCTTTTCTTTCGTGAAGAATTGAATGAAGTCGCAGGGTCCATTCAGCGTCCTGGTCACATGTGTGCCTTCGGGCATGCGGCCCAGCGTCTCCGCGTAGTTGGAAGGAGCGTTTCCAATGTATATCTTGTGGCCATTTTTAATGCCCAGCTTATCGATCAGTGATCGCTTTGAGTAACCAGCCAATCAAAGCCTCCCGTTGAAAGCGTTGTATCTCCCGAAAGCACAGCAATGTTACTGCAAATGGCTCAAACAAACTGCTAATATTGCGCTGATCACTGCGGATTTTTGCGGTCCATATCAACACGAAGGACGCTGAGTTTTTCAAACCTGACCGACGACCGAAGGAGCCGATTGCTTTTATGAGCAAGACTGTGCGCGCTGTTTACCTGTTCTGCTTACTACTGATTGCCGTCATTGCACTTTCTTACGCTCAGCAGCCGGCGCCTTCATCGAGCCAACCGGCCTCGGCAAGCGGCGCCACCACAGAGCCTGTATACAGGTCAGCCACGGTGCTCAAATATACGACGCGATTGATTCTTGTGGACGTAATCGCTACCGATCACAAGGGTGAGGCGCTACCCGACCTGAAGGCTGAAGATTTTGTTTTGTCGGAAGATGGCACGAAGCAGGACATCCGCGTTTTTGAATTTCAATCTTCAACGAACTCGGCGCCCGCCAAGCCTTTACCTAAATTGCCGGCGAACGTAATTACCAACGCGCCACGTTACAACGTGACTAAAACCTTGAACGTGCTTCTGCTGGATGGTCTGAACACGAAACTCAGCAACCAGGCCTATGCGAAAGACCAGATGCTCAAGTATCTGGAGAAATTGCCGTCCGATCAGCCGGTTGCAGTCTATGCTCTGGGAACAAAGCTGCACTTGTTACAGGATTTCACCAGTGATCCAGACGCCCTGAAAAAAGCCATTATGGGAGCGAAAGGGCAACTCTCGCCTCTGCTGGAGAAGCCTGCCGGAACTGGCGCTTCGGTTGATGAGAATCTGGCCGGCACGCTGCTGGAGAATATGCCGCAGCAAATGCAGGACCGGATCAAAGAATTTCAGCAGGACAACACGGTCATGCAAGACGATTTCCGCCTGCGTCTCTCGTTGGCTGCGCTGAATTCTCTGGCCCGGACATTGGCGGGATATCCCGGACGCAAAAACCTGATCTGGCTTTCGGAGAGTTTCCCGCTCTCGATTCTCCCCAAAACCACCTACCCCGAGGCCGGGGAGACGGGTGTGAACAATGCTCCCAACCAGGGCATAGGCGGCAGAGATTACATGATCGAAGTGGCCCGCACCGCCAGCCTGCTCACGGATGCTCAGGTTGCCGTTTATCCCGTTGATGTGAGGGCTTTGATTGGCGACGAATTCTATTCTTCGTTGCGCAATACCAGCGACATCAACGGCGACTATCTCGGACGTGTCGCCACCGCGCGCAGCGGAGGCGCCAGTAATGTCGAGCGGCGGGAGGCCATCAACAACGAGTTGAACCTGACTGGCAGCGAACTGCATGACGCGCACACCACCATGAACGAGCTGGCCGACCGGACCGGTGGTAAGGCTTACTACAATCGCAATGAAGTTGATACCTCAATCCGCCGCACTATTGACGACGGCGCCAACTACTACACCCTGGGCTACTATCCAGCCAACAAAGACTGGAACGGAAAATTCCGCAAGATCAGCGTGAAATCGCAGCGACAGGGAGTCAAGCTGCGCTACCGGTTGGGATATTTCGCCATCGATCCCCACTCTTATTCGAAAATGGATCCCCGGCAGCGCAATGCTGAATTCGGACAGGCGCTCAGCCTGGAGTTCCCCGCCTCAACGGCGCTGGTCTTTCAGGCACGGCTGTTCCCGCCGTCCGTGGAGACAAAGAATAAATTCGTGGTGAGCTTTGCCATTGATCCTCGCCAGATCAGCTTTGAAGAAAGGGATGGATTGCAGTACGCGGAAGTGGACTGTGCCGTAGCGATTTTTTCGCCCAGGGGCGATCCCGTCAAGGCCGAAGGTGGCACTTCATCTAGCAAGCTTAATCCTGAACAGTTCGCCGGCGTCCGCAAGAGTTTTTATCCCTGCCAGAGACAGATGGATCTGCCACCGGGAAAATATCTGCTGCGCCTGGGCGTGCGGGACAACCATACCGGGCTGATTGGGAGCGCCAACGCATCGGTCACGATTCCGGCGGTCGCACCGTAGACCTCCATCCAGAACGATGGATTATAAATTTAGAAAGCTAGCCTTAACGATGCCCACCTAAAAGGATGCGCCAGGCAAGAACGTCTGCGGGCTGAGTGCCAATTGCTAACTGCTGACTTGCTTCTTCCAAAAAATGGGGAATTCCGTCTCTCTCAGTTACAATACGCTTAAGCGTGTCTCCCAGTTCTGAAGGCAATCCCCCAGGCCCAGAGTACGCGAACATCAAAAGATGCCTGCGACTATTACAGTTTCAAAAGAAGACTACCTTAAAGCCATTGCGGAAGCTGAGGCCGAGGGCGAAACCGTCATCTCCGCCACTCTGGCCCACTGGCTGAGCGTGACCCGTCCGGCGGTCACGACAGCGTTACGCCGGCTGGCCCGGGACTCACTGGTGCGGGTCGGCAAAGATGGACGCGTGCAATTAACCTCGGAAGGTCGCGCCATCGCAGAACGCACGATTGTCCGCCATCATTTGATCGAGCGCATGCTCACGGAAATCTTCGGCATGCCATGGTATGAGGTCCATGATGAAGCGGAGCGCCTGGAGCACGCTGTCTCCACTGCGTTCGAAAAGAAGCTGGTAGACAAATTGGGGCATAAGAATCTTTGTCCCCATGGCAATGGGCTGTCACTGCGCAGCGACTCCGAGCGGCGTAAGCATGGACTCTGCCTGCTGAGCGAAGCGCTGGAGGGCAAGAAATACCGCGTGCGCAGCGTCTACGAGCGTGACCGCAAGCTGCTGGAATTTTTCGATGAAGAAGGCATTCGTCCCGGGACAACAGTGTCGGTCCAGTCGAAAAATTACGATGGAACCGTGACCCTGGAAATCGGCACCCACTCCGTCAGGCTAGGCCTGCCCGCCGCCAACAAGATCTGGGTGGCAAAAAGCTAGGTTGTAGGTTGCAGGTCACAGGGAACAGAACAAAACCGCCGCTCGCCGCAGATTGTTCAAACTGCGCAGATTCAAATAAGCGCCAAAGGCCAAGGGCCGCCTTCTCTGCATTTATACTCAAACCTTGTATCCATTCATTCACATTGGGCAGCTGACCATCGGCACCTTTGGCTTGCTGATGTGGGCGGCATTTGTCGCGGCCTTTTTTGCGCTCCAGGCTGAAATCAAACGGCGCAAGCTTTCATTGGATCCCAGCGTCATCATCCTCAGCATGGCGCTCGCTGGCATTATTGGCGCCAAGATCTGGCACGCGATTGATACCCCGGACGACAGATTGACCCTGGAAATGCTTCGTCAGCCGGTTTCTCTCCCCGACTTTCTCGCGCACATCGGGTGGATTCGAGCGATCTCTGTCTTCCTCGCAAATTTCTTCAGTTGGTTTCGCCAGGGCTTTGCATGGTTCGGAGGCTTTGTCGCAGGGATTACAACGCTGCTGCTGCTGGCGCGCAGATACGGTCTCAGCATGCTGACCATGCTGGACATTTGCAGCCCGGCGGCAGCGATCGGATACGGGGTTGGCAGACTTGGCTGCCTCATCTCCGGTGATGGTGACTACGGCAAACCAACTTCGTGGCCGTGGCCCTGGGGCATGGCCTTTCCTCACGGCCTGCTTCCCACAACAGAGGTCTGCCCGAAGTACGGCTTTCCCGCGGATTGCCGCGTATACCCCACTCCCATTTATGAGTTCATCGCCGGGGCACTGATCTTCTGGTACCTGCTGCGGCGCGGCAAGCGCGCAACCCAGCACCCATTAGCTCCCGGAGTAATTACCGGTGAGTTCCTCATCCTGAGCGGCATGGAGCGTTTTCTTGTCGAATTCCTGCGCATCAACCCGCGGGTGATTTTGGGCATGAGCAATGCCCAGTTTTTCGCGCTGGTCTCAGTTTTTGCCGGAATCATTTTGCTGATTTCTGCTCGCCGCCGCTTCCGCCAGGTCGATCCCGTACACAAAGCGCTGAATCATGTGCAGCAGCACGGCAGTGATCCAAAACCCGAATATCATCGGGCGACGCCGGAGTGCCCCTATCCCGAGCGCTGGAGGATGTTAGACAGTATGACCGCAGAAGTTGAAGTGCTGGATTTTCTAAAGTGCCTCATGACCACCGTCAAGCCCAACCTGGTCGTCGAGACCGGGACCTTTCTCGGCATAAGCACGATTTACATGGCTGAGGGTCTCAAGCAAAACGGTTCGGGCAAGATCATTACCTGCGAGCCCGATCCCGAGGTTTTCGCCAAGGCCAAAGAGAAGATTGATTCTTCAGGCCTCAAGAAATGGATTGATTACCGCCGCGAGGAGAGCCTCAAGCTGAAAGTACCGGGCACCATTGACGTCTTATTCTGCGATTCCCTGCCGGAGCTGCGCGAGCCGGAGGTGCGCTATTTTCTTCCCCAGGTGAATCCCAACGGCCTGATCCTGATGCACGATTCCAGTTCCCATTTGAAAACTGTTCGCGAAGCCGCCCTGCGCCTGGAAAAAGAAGGCCTGATCTCCGTGGTCCTGCTGCCTACGCCAAGAGGGCTGGTCATCGCACAGAGAAAAGAGGGGAGAAAATAGTTTTGAAGTTTATCTCGAATCCCGCGCAGCGGGCGAGAGATCCCTAATCGCGAAGAACCAGTCGAGGGCGGCTGCGCTCCAGACTGATTCCCTATTCGCGTTTATTCGCGTTAATTCGCGGCTAGATCAGGTCTTGTGGTTCACGTGCGATCACGCTGCGATCACGGCGATCACGGCGATGTTCGGCTCTGTCCACGCATCCTGCCCGAAACGATCTGTCATCCAGCCGGTGCAGGCGCTCGGCCATGCCGGGACGCAGCAGCTTGTAGTGATGAATGCTGAACAGGTATTCGGCCACAAACCACAGTGGCTTGTCTGTTGTCATCCATTCCAGATGATCGAAACGTCTGAGATTGACCGGCCGCGAGAAGGTACGCAGACTGCGCTCGCGGCGAAGATTGAAGTAAACCTCGAAGTAGCTCATCGCCAGCTCGCGCAAATTGCGGTACACCGGCTCGCGATAGCGGCAGCCGGTGAAATTCGATTTGGCCAGCGCGCCCCAATGACCCCGATCCCGATAGATGGCCACCACATGATCGGTGTCAGCTTCAGCTTCCAGATCGAAAACCAGCGGTGGATATCCGTTCACCCGCAACGCTGCCGCTGCAAACATTGCGCCTTCAAAACAGTGTGACGTGTTTTCGCGCAACACCAGCCGCGGCGACCACGCAGTATCGGCCAGATGGTAAGGCATCGCGTCCAGAGCCTTCTGGATGCCGTACGGACTTTTCAAGCTGCGCAGCTTGCGCAGTTCTTTGGATGTAAAACCCCATTGGAGGACATTCATGATTTTTTAATTCAACCGGGGAATGGAACCAGTTTAGAACCGCGGATCTTTTGATCTCGAGTCACCAGAGGCACCTGATGAACAATACTAGTGGCCGCGATAATTTCGTCAGCAGGATCACTCTGGAAATCAAGCTCGATAATTTTGCGGCATATGGCCAGGTCCAGCGGCCAGACATGTACTCTGGAAAGTACTCGCGCAAAATCCGGAGAGTTGATATCCAGTGTGATGCGTTTTCGTTGACACAGCTTCGCTACTTCCCAAAGAACAATCGCCGAAATGCTCCAGGAATGATTCGCAAGCAGGCGCTTTTCGGTTCCGCGCAGAGTTCCTTCCAGAGCATGAATGAAAATGTGAGTGTCAAGATTCAGCATCCCACTTAATCCCCGTTGAAAGGATGTCGCCATGAACTTTGATCTTGCCTTTCATACTACCGATGAGGTCGGCACAATCGGAACTGGCCGGAATGACGCGCGCCACTGGTTTGCCGTGTTTGGTGATGACAATGCCGTCTGGATCGAGATTTTCCAGCAGTGCAAGGCATTGCTCCTTAAATTTGGACGCGTTGATGGTTTGCATGATCTCATTATAAAGTAGTTATAATTATTGTCCAGTCATTTATTTTGTCCATCGTCCAAACATGCCGAGGCAGACTATGATGACATGCGCGATTTCTCCCATGCTTTCGCATACTTCCAGCTCACGTAGCCGGCATGGGTCATCAGCACCAGCAGGCCTTCACGGCCGTCGAGAAAACCCAGACGGAAGATGTACATATAGAGAAACCTGACCAGCGGCCGCAGCACTATATTCACAAAGCTGAAGCCCACTTTGCGTTCTGCCGCGACCATTTCAGCGCCGAGCGAAGAATATCTGTTTGCATGTTCGATAAAGCCTTCCAGCGTGGGATAAGCGTGATGAATCAAATCACCCCCCAGATGGCTCGTCCGCGGCAGCCTTTTCATGTCTTCATGCACAGCGCGCAACTCGAATTCAGCCAGTTTGCGCCTGACCAGCCGCATTTTGGGATCAGGGTAGTAGCCCGCATGCTTGATCCATCGCCCCAGATAAAGGTTCCGGCGGTTCATGGTGTAAGCGTCGCACTCAACAGGAGTTTTTCCCGATTTGAAAACTGCCTTTATGCTTTCCAGCAACTCCTTGCTGACCTCTTCATCGGCGTCCAGCGAGAGGATCCAGTCGCAGTTTGCCTTGTCCAGGGCCGAATTTTTTTGCCGCGCGAATCCCTTCCATTTCTCCACGAAGACTTTAGCGCCATAGGACTGCGCAATGGATACCGTGCTGTCTGTGCTGCCTGAATCCACAACAATGATTTCGTCGGCAATCTCCTTCACGCTCTCCAGCGTGCGGCCGATATTGTTTTCTTCATTGAAGGTGATGATGCAAACCGAAAGATTCATGCCGGGAGGATAACAGATCAGCGCGCGTGATCGCCGTGATCGCCGCGATCGCGCGTGATCGAAGTAAGAATGGTGGTGCGCCGATCTGAAATAAAAACCTTAAATCTAAAGGAAATCGAGGAGCCAGAACAATGGCGATTTTCAGATCACGGCGATCCCGGGCGATCACGCGCGATCACGGCGATTACTTCGCTTTCACCAGCTCATCTGAAAACAGCCGCGCCTTCAACGCCAGATTGTGGGCCTTGGCCTGGTCTCCGTCTTTGCTGGCATCTTTGCTCTGTTTAATCAGATCGCGGATCTGCGATACCGTGGTTTGTTCATCGGTCGAGAGCTGGCGCTTGATGCTGCGCAGATTAGCTTCTGCAATATCTATGAGCTGCTGCGTCGTGGCCTGTGATGCCGCAGTTTCGTTTCCGCCGTCAATTTTTGACGACCCGACCGCGCTGGTTCCGCCCTCCTTAATCACAATTCGGGGCGGAGACGAATTCTTGGCCACTTCCGTTGGCGTTTTGTCCTGCTCAGCGGTCGCAGGCGTCGGCTTCTTCGGCGCAGGCGGATGTTTAGGATGTTTGGGCGAGGGCTTATCCTGCGGATTGTTTGTTGCCGTCTGCGGCTGCTCCTGTGTTGGAGGATTCTGCGTTGGCTGCTGGGTCTGTGGCTGCTGCGGTGTCTCCGGAGCCTTGGTCGTGCTGACTTCCGGGGGCGGCTCCTGCGCCGGAATGGGCGGCTTCTTCTTGTGACAGCCGAAGATCAGCAGCATCGCCCAGGAGGCGAAGATCAGACCGTTTTTCCACCGGAATCTCTTCATGCCATTTTGACGGAATCTGCCGGCGCCGCTGCCGGCTGCTCTACGGTTGTGTTGCTCTCCATCAATGGGATGCGAAATGTAAATGTAGCGCCCTGCCCTTCCACAGAATCAAATTCCAACGCGCCATTGTGGAGTTGCACCACGCGATAGGCCATTGCCAACCCAATGCCGCTGCCGCCTTTTTTTGTGGTGAAGTACAGATTGTAAATCTTGTCGCGAATCTCCGCCGGAATCCCCGGCCCTTCGTCTCGCACCTCAATCGTTGCCAGCTCGCTGTTGCGTTGCGTGCTGATGTGCAGGTTCCCGCCTTCAGGCATCGCCTGCACGCCGTTGATTACGATGTTCAATACCGCCTGCTTCACCAGGTCCGCATCAATACGAACCGGCAAGGGTTCAGAGCTGGTTTCTCGATGGATATGCACATTATGCCGCTCCGCTTCCGGCGATGCCAGCAACGCGACTTCATCCACCAGCTTGCGCAGGTCCATTTCCGTGAGGCGCAGCTCGACCGGGCGGGTAAAGTCCACCAGCGTCTGCAGCACGCGGTCCAGCCGCCGGATTTCGCTGCTGATCACGTCCATGTGACGGCGCGTGTCCGGGTCCATCTGCTGGAGTTTCTGGCGCATCACTTCCAGGTGCACCACAATGGCATTGATCGGGTTCTTGACCTCATGGGCCACACCTGAGGTCAGCCGCCCAATGGCCGACAGCCGCCGCGACAATTCGATTTCATCCTCAATCCGGTGGACAGATTCAGCGTCGCGCAATGTGAGCAGAGCGCCAATGCGCTCCCCGCGCTCTTCAATAAAATCCAGCGCGATCTGTATACGCCGGCCGTTTTCCAGTTCGATATCTTCCTGTTCCAGTGGCACTCGTTTTTCAAATGCCGCCAGCAGGGCGCGACCCAGCCGCGAGTCCTCAGAAAAGATTTCTGTTGGATGATTGCCCAGCATCTCTCCCCGTGGTTTGCCTACAAAGCGCTCAGCCGAAGCGCTCACCAGCAC
Organism: Candidatus Angelobacter sp.; assembly: GCA_036518395.1. Taxonomy (GTDB): domain Bacteria; phylum Acidobacteriota; class Terriglobia; order Terriglobales; family Acidobacteriaceae; genus Angelobacter. The sequence continues at coordinate 16,289 of DATDNH010000163.1, forward strand.
AACTCTTAAATCACTGGTAAACAGCATGACGCCATCCTGAAGATTGGCCATCATCTGATCGAGGTTTTCTTTCAAGGCAGAAAAGACCTCTTTCACGTCGCGCATCTGCCGGCCCAACCGGTCGATTTTGGTGGTCACGGCTCCATATTCATCCAATCTTGGCTTCGGCGCTTCCGCCGTCTCAACCTGTCCTGCGCTGATCAAATCGAGTCTCCGGCTGATCGCCTCCAGCGGCCGCAGCGCGAAGTTAGAAAGTCCGGCTGCCAATACCAGGCACACCAGAATGGATACACCGGCGAAAATCAGCGCGTGCGTAAGCACGGGACGCAAAGTGTTCTTCAGCAGCACCATGGCAACTCCGACGCGTATTTCCCCGAAAGGCACGTCATTGCGCGCCAGCGGCAAGACAACGTCATACGTTTCCAGCGGCCCGTAGATGACCTTGAATTGTTTCCAGATGCTTCCGTTGGCAATGGTGGAAAATTCTTCGCGCCGCTTCAGCGTTTGCCCGATGAGGGAAGGACTGCTGTGCACCAGCGCCCGGCCGCTGACGCTAACAATCGCCACGTCGCGAATATTGGGTGAATAGCTCAGAAACGATTCCAGCAGATCATTTAGACCGGGATCGGATTGCAGAATCTCTGTGACCGCATCTTCGATTTGCCTGGGATCGTTCAGATCGACTTTCGTGGCGCTGAGGTCTTTTTCCAAAGGCTCACGCGCGACGTCGAGAATGTTATGTGCGATCTCCTCTCCATTGAGGAGCGTCTGCTGCATGCCGATTCGGAGTACTTCCGAAAAATAAAGCGTGGCCAGCGTGACCACAATTGCCAGCACCATTCCGGTGATGGCAAAGACCAGCTTGGTTTTCAGGCGCAACGCGGGCATAAGACAGCACTTAGCAGCTAGCAATTAGCAATCAGCTTTTGACTCCTGGCTCTAGGCTAACTCAATTTGGTAGCGCAGCGGGTAAGGAAAGCAGTACAAAACAGATTTTTTCCCGGTTCAGATGAGCTCGCTAACTGCTAATTGCTATTTGCTAATTGCTCTCTTTCAGCTTGCCACTTCCGTAGCCGCATTGGCCGCGCCACCATACTCTTTGAGCTTGTTATGCAGCGTCTTCAGGCTGATGCCAAGGATTTCTGCCGCCCGCGTCTTATTGTTGTTCGTCGCCGTCAGCGTTTTCAGTATCAGCATTTTCTCGGCTTCTTCCACCGTTGTGCCCACTTCCAGACGGACCCCGTCCGCATCGCCCGTGGCCACGCGCAGACCGGCGCTGCCAAAGTTTGGCGGCAGATGCCGAGGCTCGATCGCCGATCCTTCACACACGATGACGGCACGCTCCAGCGTATTACGCAGCTCGCGAACGTTCCCCGGCCAGCTGTAGTTGTTGAACATCTGCAGGATGCTCTCATGAACTCCTGCAACTTCACGATCATGTTTGGCGCTCATGTCGGCCAGAAGCGCGTCTACGAGCTGAGGGATATCTTCTTTATGTTCGCGTAACGGCGGAAGATGAATGTTAAACACATTCAAGCGATAGTAAAGATCGTTGCGCAGCTCGCCCTTGGTCACCGCATCTTCGGGAATTTTGTTAGTGGCCGCCAGCACTCGCACATCGACGGGTGTTTCAATCTTGCTGCCCAAACGTCGCAGCTTGTGATCTTCCAGCACGCGCAGCAGCTTGGCTTGCGTGGCAATCGGCATCTCGCCGATTTCATCCAGCAGAAGCGTGCCTTCTTCCGCCAGCTCAAAACAGCCTGCGCGACGCTCCAGAGCGCCGGTAAATGCGCCTTTTTCGTGCCCGAAGATTTCGCTTTCTATCAGCGTTTCCGGAATGGCCGAGCAATTGATCGCCACAAATGGTTTGCTCTTGCGCGGGCTCATATCGTGGATAGTGCGTGCTACCAGCTCTTTTCCCGTGCCGCTTTCACCGGTGATCAATACAGAAGCCGTGCTGGGCGCAACCATTTCGATCAACCGGAATATTTCCTGCATGCCTTTGGAAGAGCCCACCAGATGCCCAAAGACTCCGGTATCGCGCAACTTGCGCTTGGTGACTTCAAGCTCCACGCTTGTGCCTCGATAACGCACCGCATTTTGCAGGATCTGCTTCAGGCGCGCGGGATCTACCGGTTTGGGAATGAAGTCATAAGCGCCCGTTTTCATGGCATCGACGGCCAGATCGATACTGCCTTGCGCCGTCAGCAGGACCACCGCCACCGCCTGCGGCTGTTCCGCAATCCGGTGCAGCAATTCCATGCCGTCCATGCGCGGCATTTTCAAGTCGGTAATCACGATGCTCGGCGACCACGCCGCCACCTTCTCCAGACCTTCCAGGCCATCCTTTGCTGTATCGGTGCGATAGCCCCAGGCGGAGACCAGCTCAGCCAGACCCGAACGCTCGTTTTCTTCGTCTTCAACGATGAGGACTTTTTCCTGGATACTCAAGACGCCGCCCTTTCCACCCCAAACATTCTTGCATAAGCAGGAGCAACACTCGTTTGATGCCAAACTATGTAAAAAAGTCTATATCAACCGTAACCTGCTGAATATAATAAACTTAATAACCAGTATAGACGCAGGTGCTCCGGATTGCATCACAGATATATCAGGGCCACTTTCAACTATTTTATTGAATGGAGCGCAAGGAATGAAACACTATTGGATGGCTGTGATGGTCGCCGCAACATTGGTTGCCGGCGCGGCAGCACAAACCGGGGCCAGCGGATCGGCCTCCACCAGCAGTTCGGCCACGGCGGGTAAAACCGGAGTCGGCGCCAACACCAACACCAACGCGGATGCGCAGGTTTCTGGCAATTCGGCCAGCACGAATACCGGCGCGCAGGCAGATGCTGCCGGGAAGAACAACAAGGGCGGCAATTCTTCTGCAGCGTCCAGCGGCGGTGCGCACACCGATTCTGCTGCCAGCCCGGGCGGAGCGTCCTTGGGTACCGGAACAACCCTGCAGGCCGAACTGACCAAAACACTGGACGCGAAGAAAGCCAAAGCAGGTGACGAAGTCACGGCAAAGGCAACGCAGGACATTAAAGCCAACGGTAAGGTCGTGGTGCATAAAGGTTCCAAGCTGATCGGGCATGTCACTGAGGCCCAGGCGCGAAGCAAAGAAAATGCTGAATCCCGTTTAGGTTTGGTTTTTGACCACGCAGTTCTGAAAGACGGTTCGGAAGTCACATTCAATGCCATTGTGCAGGCGCTTGCAGCGGTTCAGACTGCACCACTTTCCGCGTCCACTGACGATATGGGAGTGGGAGGCGGTTCGGCAGGTGCCAGTCGTCCAGCCCCTATGGGAGGCGGCGGTGCGGTTGGGGGCGGCGTAGTTGGCGGGGCGACCTCAACGGTTGGATCTACAGTCGGCGCAGTTGGCAATACGGCTGGATCGGTTGCTGGTTCCGCTACCGGAGCAGCCAACAGTACCGTGGGCGGCGTTGCTGCCAACGGAGCGCTCACCAGCAACAGCCGCGGAGTGTTCGGGCTTAAAGGGCTCACTCTGAACTCAGCCACATCCGGCAGCGCGAATGCGCAAGGCTCTATCATCAGCTCCACCACCCAAAACGTGAAGCTGGATAGCGGCACGCAGATGGTTTTACAGGTGCAATGAATGGCAGAGACGTTGCACTGCAATCGCATTGCAACGTCTCTCGCGCGATAGCAAACAAGCCTAGGACTAAAACCACTGTCAAAAGTACATGAGCAATCCAAATTGCCAAACAGACAACACTGGCAAATAAAACCAATTCCCTACCCTTCTTTAAGTTCTATAATTCAAAGTGTCCGGTTCACCGCGCCGGCGGTGAATCGGCGTGTGTGCTTCATGCGCAAAAGGACTGGGCCAATGAAACTGTTTTGTATAGCCATCACCGCAAGCGCCCTGACGGTCACTGCAGCATGTCAAAGCAAGCTTGATCTCGTCGCGAGCAATTCCAACCTTCCGGCTATCACCGGCACCGATGTGGTCGCCGAACTAAGCAAATCCGTTAACGTCAAAAAAGTTAAACTTGGCGATCCTGTCAAAGCCACCGTAACGCAGGACGTACTTGCCCAGGGCAAGATCGTCATTCGCCGCGGTTCCAAACTCGTTGGCCATGTCACTGAGGCCAAGGTTCGAAGCAAGGAAGATGAGGAATCAAGGTTAGGCGTGGTCTTCGATAAAGCGCTTTTGAAAGGTGGCGGCGAAATCGATTTCACTGCTGCCGTTCGCGCGCTGGCGCCGGGCGTCAGAGTCGGAGCCGTAGACAAGCCCGACCCCATGGGAGCCCCTCCGCGCGGGCCTTTTATCGGCCAAAGCACGACTCCGCAGCCTATGACCAATTCTTCCGGCATTTCATCTGGGAGTAGCAAAATATCACCTGATGTCGGCTCTCCTGCAAGTCCCACCGTATCCGGCAAGGACACAATGGCCATCAATCCTGCCACCGGACCTGCTGTTTCGGCTGCCGGAGGCCAGCACGGAAATCCGGAGACTGACCTGATGGGTGCAGGAAGCCGGGGCGTTTTTGGATTGGCGGATTTGAAGCTGCATCGTGAGCCCGGCGGTGGCGCCGGCTCCGTTATCACTTCAACACACCATAATGTAAAGCTGGACAGCGGCACGCAAATGGTGTTACAGGTTAGTTCACTGCATGAACAGTGAGCTAACCGGTATCAGCGTCTAACAACTCGCTTGCGAGTTGTGGGCCTTTAGGCGTTTTTAGCTTGTCCTCGGGGCGAGCTTGCGAAGCCGAAGGATGAGCGAAGCTCAATGTTCACTGCATGAGCAGTGAACCAATCATTATCAGCGCCCAGTTCCCGGCTTTGCCGGAAAACGTGCCTTTAGGCATACTTTTAGCTTGTCCTCTGGTCCCGCACTGCGGGCTTGCGAAGCCGAAGGATGAGCGAAGGAAAAAGGACGTAAGCAGAGCGAAGCGAAAAGAAGCGAGCTCAGCCAGGTTACAAATCCACGCTGCCAAATTGCGGGCAGATTGACATTCATAGCTGGCGAATTTGGATAGAAGCCTTATAATACTCCGTTGCCGAAATTAATTGAGGCGACTGGTTTAATTCAGTAATTTTCTTTGTATTCCCGGTTCCCATAAAAGAAATTTGGTTTGCACTTCTCGGAGGATGCAATGTCACATCGTAGTATCAGCCGTACTTTGAGCATGGTGCTGCTGGCCTTCGCCACGTTGTCTTTAGCAGCCCAGACTACAGATTCCGGACAAAGCAGTACCGACAATCATTTTGCACAACCCAGCTCCAGCTCCAGTAGTCCGGCTCCTGCCGCTGATGCTGGTGAAACCAAACCCGCTAAGGTTGAGGTGTTTACCGGATACTCCTGGATGACTCTGAACAATCCGAAAATCATCGGCACGAAAGGAGGGTTTCCGGCTACCTTCACACTGAAAGACAATCGCGGCGGATTTCTCGTTGATGTCTCCTATTTCTTTAACAAGTGGTTTGGCGTCACCTTGGATACCGGCGCACATTTTGGGGATCTTTATGATGCCGACGAGGTCTTCGGCGGTCCCACTTTGCGTTTTCCAGGTGAACACCTGCAAATATTCATCCACGCCCTTGGAGGATGGCACAGACTCGCTCCAGGAAATGCCAACGCGGACGACAGCCCCGGCGCTGCTGTGGGCGGCGGAATTGACTTGCGCGTCGCCAGGCACCTCAATATTCGCTTGGGGCAAGCAGATTACATCTGGAGCAGCCATAACATAAGCCACGACACCATCGATGGCGCCCGCCTTTCTGCCGGACTCGTGTTCCTCGGCGGAGTGGGAGAAGAGCTTCCGGTCTCGGCCACTTGCTCGGTTGACAAATCAGAAGTCTGGGCCGGTGAGCCGGTGAAAGCCACCGTCGCGCCGCACAACTTCAATCCCAAACACAAGCTGACTATCGATTGGACCACCAACGGCGGCAAAGTAGAAGGCTCGGGAGAAAGCGTAACCATCAACACCACGGGCGTGGCGGAAGGTCAAAGCTATAATGTCAGCGCTCACGTCACCGACCCAAAAAACAAGAAGGCTGTGGCAAGCTGCCAGACAAGCTTTTCCACCAAGAAACGCCTGCCGCCAACCATCTCCTGTAACGCGAATCCCAACAGCGTCGAACAAGGTGGGTCTATCACTGTTCACTCTGATGCCAGTAGCCCGCAGGGTGGCCCGGTGACGGTCGCGGTAACCTCGACTTGCGGCGCCAGCGGACAAGGCAACGATGTTGCCGTAAACACTTCGAACATTCAGCCCGGCAGTTGCACCGTGACCTGCACCGTGACTGACGATCATCAACTCACGGCGACGTCCACGACTACGTTTACAGTAAGAGAAAAACCAAAACCGGTAATTCAGCAGCCTCCGCCGACTCTCGAGCTGCGCAGCGTGTACTTCGCGACCGCGCAACCGACGGTAAAGAACCCCAACGGCGGTCTGGTGAAGAGCCAGCAAAATACCCTGATTGGCATCGCGTCTGACTTCAAGAAATATCTTGCAGTCAAGCCGGATGCAAAGCTAATCCTGGAAGCCCATGCTGATCCTCGCGGCAGTGAGGCCTACAACCTGAAGCTCACCGAGCGTCGTGCTGCCCGGGTCAAGAGCTTCCTGGTGGATCAAGGTATTCCTGGTGACAATCTGGAAACCCATGCACTGGGCGAACAGCATCAGCTCACGCCTGACGAAGTAAAGAAGTCCATGGAAGATGATCCTTCACTGACTCCTGGAGAAAAGAAGAGGCTGACCAGGAACATGCGGACGATTGTCCTGGCCGCGAACCGGCGCGTGGACATCACTCTGCAAGCTCCTGGGGTAGAGTCGCAGATATCCAAGCGGCAGTATCCGTTCAGCGCTGCCGATGCCCTCTCCCTGATCGGTGGAAGAGAAAAACCCAAGGTTGCACCGCCGCCTGGCCCAAAGAAAGGCGCACCCAGAAAAGGGACCAAAAAAGGCGGAGCCAGCAAAAAGAAGAAGTAATTTAGAAAGACGACGATAAAACTTTGCGGCACGTGGGCCTCGGCTCCCGTGCCGCAGTTTTTTTGTGCTAAGTATTGCGAGCTGGCCAAAAGCGTCTGCCGTGGCGGAAATTGTTCCTTGGAGACGGTGCTCAGCACCGGGGTCCCCGACGCGCATGGTTTTGGCGTGGCGGGGTGGGAGCACCGGGGTCCCCGACGCGCCTGGTTTTGGCGTGGCGGAGGGGGAGCACTGTCTTATTTCAAAGGGGCGAAAAGCCTATAGCTGAGTACTGCCGGCGGCTCCTCCTGTAAAAACTACATCCCTCCGGAAACCAACCCTGCGCCTAACACTTTGAAAACAAAGCTGCCCCATTGGTACGGTTCTTGCAAGATGTAAGGATGGCACGGTAGTTCCCCACCCAGAGAGGACTTATGAAAACCCTCGGTATCAAGATCCTGGCGCCGGGGATACTCGCCACACTGGCCGTCACCGTTGGATGCAACGGCGTGGGAGCGGCGCCTCCAGATGTTCCGCGTGACGCCGGTTCTCTGCCATTTTCCCAAAATGGATTTGCTGAGATTTCCAAAGGCACCCCCATCTATGTGCGCTTGCAACAAAACATCTCCAGCGCAACCGCACAAACGGGACAAGATTTTTCCGCCGTTCTCGACGAAGCTTTGGTCGTGAACGGACGCACCATCGCGCCCGAAGGCGCAGAAGTCCGCGGACGCGTCGTGGCAGTCCGCAAGTCCAGCCGTCTGCATAACGCAGGCTATCTTCGTTTGACTCTCTCTTCCATTACCTTGAATGGCAAGGAAGTTCCCATTGAAACCAACAGCATGTATGTTGAAGGCGCAAGTTTCGGAAACCGAAATGTGGCATTGATCGGCGGAGGCGTGGGAGGCGGCACGCTCATCGGAGCGCTGGCTGGTGGGAACAAAGGAGCTGTGATCGGCCCTGGCGTGGGCGCCGCCGGCGGCCCAACCGCTGGTTATACAACCGGCAAAAAAGAAGTCGGCTTCGCCGCGGAGCGCAGAATGGGCTTTCGCCTGCTCCAGCCGCTGACGATCGGCTGAATAAAGCAAATGGCAATTGCCAGACTTCGCAATAAGAAATTGGTTTTCGAACCTGAAAACTGAAAAAGAAGATTCCCAGTCGAACGCGGCCACGCCGTCCACTCTGTCCATGCCGTCAAGCAGCCGGTAGCTTCTTCCGCTTCAATACTGCTGTTTCTTACAGATGCGTGGGCACATCTCCAGCCGGTATAAATCCGCTAAGTGCAAAACTGTGCAGCAATGCCAGTCCCAGGTCTTTTCACCAAGCCACCCCAAGCGGGACACGGTCTAAATGCAAGCGCGTCCCGGCAGGCCGCTGCTCGGCTCATCATGAAGTGGATGTTGCCATCACATCCTTACTTTACTTTCGAATACGAGCGAATTTATGGATTTGCAGTCCAACTGGCCCCGGCGAATTGCCCTCCTCACGGGCATATCATCATTTCTTTTGGGGCTGGCAGTGTTAATCGGCTGGTCTGTGCATTCTGTCGCCCTTATCCAGATTGTGCCGTCGCTTGCTCCCATGCAGCGGATGACCGCTCTGAGCTTTGCGCTTTGCGGCCTGGCGCTCTGCTTGATAACTATGGGGCGTCGCACGGCGGCGGCCGCCTGCGCAGCCTTGCCCCTGTTCATTGCGGTTGCTGTTACTTCGGAATACATCTTCGATGCTGACTTGCACATAGATCAACTACTCGGACCGGGATACATAACTGTCCGGGCCCCATACCCGGGCCGCATGTCCCAACTCACCACATTTTGTTTTTTGCTTATCGCTTCCGCGCTGGTCTGCGCCGCTTTCCGGGTGGTTGCTCGTCATGCCTCTTTGCTCTTTGGGCTCATCGGTTCGGTCATTGTCACGCTGGGATTGGTGAGCATGCTGAGCCATTTGATCGCGCAAAAAGAAGCTTATGTCTGGGGACACATTCTTCAGGTCAGTTTGCACACGCGCGCCGGACTCATGTTGCTTGGGATGGGGCTACTGGCTGTTGCCTGGCAGGAAAATCCGCAATCGCAGCGTTTCCCCAGCTGGCTGCCTTGGAGCGCGGGGCTCGCTCTCGCCGTCTGCGTGCTCGGCTTATGGCAGGCTTTCGTCATGCATCAAGGCAGGACGGTCGCAGCGCTCTCCCTGACGCTGCTGATTGGCGGCTTGATCATCGCCACATTTCTCGCGCTGACGGTCTACCTGGCGCAAACAGCCTTCAACCGCAGTCTGGAATTGCAGATCTACCGCATGGCTTTTGAAAACAGCATTGACGGAATTCTCCTCACCGGCGTTGATGGTTCTGTGCAGGCGGCCAATCCCGCCGCTTGCCAGATTCTGGGCCGCACAGAACAGGAGATCTGCCAGGAAAAGCGCAAAGGCGTTGTTGATGAAAGCGACCGCCGCTTCCAGCAGTTGCTGGAACAACGAAGCCGCACAGGAGTGGCCCATGGGGAAATCAGTGCTAGACGCAAGGATGGCACTTTCTTCCCCGTGGAAGTTTCCAGCGTCACTTTCAAGGATCCGCTGGGCAACGTAAGATCGTGCACTTCCCTGCGGGACATTAGCCGGCGCAAGCGGGCTGAATCCGAACTGCGAATTCAGACCGAACGCCTTTCTCTGGCTACTCGCGCCGCCTCCATCGGCGTATGGGACTTGGATTTGCGCACCAGGATGACTATCTGGGATGACACTCACTTTGAAATGTTTGGTATTCCTAAACAGATTCCGATGCCTTATGAGGCTTGGGCGCGCACGGTCCACCCTGACGACCTGCCGGCGGCCGAAGCTTCGCTGCAGCGAGTGATCAACCTGAAAACCCAGGATTACGTCGAATTCCGTATCATTCGCCCGGATGGCTCGTTACGCTACATTTCCTCAGCTCAGGGAATAGTTCTGGATGAACAAGGCAAAGCGATTCGGATTGTCGGCATTGCCATGGACATCAGCGAACGAAAACGCCTGCAGGAACAACTGGCGATCTCGGCACGGCTGTCTGCGGTGGGCATGATGGCCGGCGGCGTGGCCCATGAAGTCAACAATCCTCTGGCTATAATTCGCGCTTCCGCCAGCGACCTTCTCGATATTATTCACGCCGAAGGGCAGGTTTCACTGGAAGAGGTGACTAGAAACGCCCGGCGCATTCAGCAAACTGCGGACCGGATCGCCACCATCGTCAAGAGCTTGCGCCGCATCGCTCGTGAAGGTTCGCAGGATGACTTCCTGCCGGTTCCGGTGAGCAAAATCGTCGAGGAAACACTGGAAATCTGCCAGGAGCGGTTCGGCGCACATTCTGTCACCTTACGATTGCCTCGAATCGATCCCCGGCTCAGAGTTTCCTGCCGCGAAGTGCAGATTGCCCAGGTATTGCTTAATCTTCTTACCAATGCATTCGATGCCGTAGCAGGACAGCCCGGAGAGAAATGGGTGCAGCTGGAAGTCAAGCGGACCGGAGAATCCATCATCTTTTCCGTTGTTGACAGTGGCCCCGGCATCCCCCCGGAGATACGATCGCGCATCATGGAGCCTTTCTTTACCACAAAAGAAGTCGGCAAGGGCGTGGGATTGGGATTGAGCGTGTCCCGCACCATGGCGGAAGAACACGGCGGCAAGTTGGAGTTGGTCGAGTCGCTGGGCCACACCTGCTTTTCCCTCACCTTGCCGGTTGCAGGAAGTGTGGGCCTCCATGCAGCTTAACCAAGCCTCCGTAATGATCGTCGAAGACGAGCCCGCACTGTGCGAGATCATCGGCGCATGGTTTGCCCGGATTGCCGCCAGGGTGCTCACTGCCGGCAATGGAGCTGAAGCCCTGAAACTCCTGGCCGGAAATCACGTGGATCTGATCATCAGTGATCTGCGAATGCCGGTTATGGACGGTGTTACCCTGCTAAAGAGAATCTTGATCTCCGGTCCACCGTCGCCCAGCGTCATTTTCATCAGCGGCTTCAGCGATATTGACGCGCGGGAAGCTTATGCCTTGGGGGCTGAAGGCTTTCTGCAAAAACCCATGGATAGACAGGAGCTTTTGCAGGCCGTAAAGCAAAGCCTCCTGGCGCGCAACGAACTCTGGTCCAACCAGATGCCGGAGACGCCGTCCACTGTGCTGGACTTGAGCTACCCCAGCTTGGCTACCGCGCTGGAACAACACAAAATTGCTTTTGGGCGCGGTGGATTCTGTATTGCGTTACCTCACCAGTTACCCGAAGGCCCTATAAAAATACATGTTGAATTTACACAGGACAAACAAATCCTGGAAGGCAGCGGCATAGTCCGCTGGACATCTCGTGCGGAACAGCAAAGCGGTATTGAGCTGCTCTATCTTACTCCTGCAAGCCGCCAATGGTTTTCCGCATGGATCGGACAAATCAGTACGCCAGCCTTCATTCCGGCTTCATCCTCCAGCGGCTCTTTCCTGGACGCCAGATCGGCGTGAAGCACATGCAGCAGGTGGCAATTGGCGATTAGCTCTTGGCTGTTGGCTTTTGGCTCTTGGTTTTTTGTTTTGCTAAGTACTAAATACTAAGTACTAATTACTGTTTTTAATCCCCAATTGCCAAAACACAAAACTCCAAATATCCAGATCGTCTTCAAGCAGTTTGCCTATGGGTTTGCCGATGCCGTGTCCGGCCTTGGTATCCACCCGCAAAAGGATTGGCTGGTCCGGGCCGTTGACCGCCTGCGCCTGAAGCAAGGCTGTCATCTTTTTTGCATGCATGGGATCGACGCGCGTGTCGGTGTCTGCCGTCATGAACAAAATCGCCGGATACTTCACCCCTTCTTTCACGTGGTGATACGGCGAATAAGCGTACAGCCATTCAAATTGTTTCGGATCGTCCGACGACCCGTATTCTGGTATCCACAGTTTGGCAATCTGGAAGCGCTGATAGCGCAGCATGTCCAGCAGTGGCACCTGGCACACCACGGCGCGAAACAGATCCGGACGCTGGGTAAAAGCCGCGCCCATCAGCAGCCCGCCATTGCTGCCACCCTGAATTGCCAGGTGGTCTTTGTCCGTGTATTTTTGGGCAATCAGATATTCCCCGGCAGCGATGAAGTCATCAAAAACGTTCTGCTTTTTCTCCAGCATGCCCGCACGGTGCCACTCTTCGCCAAACTCATTCCCACCGCGCAATTGCACATCGGCATAAATGCCGCCATGCTCCAGCAAAACCAGCATGGCATTGCGATCAAAAAATGGCGTGCGCGCCAGGTTGAATCCTCCGTATCCGCTCAGCACCGTTGGAGCTTTGCCATTGAGGATCAATCCCTTTTTATGCACGATAAACATGGGGACTTGAGTACCGTCTTTGGACTTGAATCGGAGCTGTTTCACCTCGTACTGTGTTGGATCCACGTCCGACTGTACGCGCAGGAATTCGCTGGCCTTGCCATCCAGCCCGACGCGATAAGCCGTCGGCGGCATGGCATAAGAGTGGAAAGCAAAGAAGCCTTCTTTGCTGTCCCAATGTCCACCCAGTGGCCCGATGATGCTGCCCAGAGTCGGCATCGCCACATTAGCGACAAGCTTGCCATTCAGATCGTAGAGCGTGAGCGCGGAGCTGGCATTGCGCAGATACTGCACAAAAAGGCGGCCGCCTATAAGGCCGGCTCCGTTCTCAATCACGGCATCGCTTTGCGGCACAATCTCTTTCCACTTGCTGCGCTGCGGATCGGCGCACGCAACTTTAAATACGCGATACCGTGGCGCATCCTCGTTGGTCGTGAGGTAAAGCTGGCCATCAACAATTTCGCCTTGATACAGAAAATTCTTGCCGCTAGTAACGGCAACGAACTTGCCGCCGGGATCAGACAGGTTGTTGATATAAATCTCGCTCTTGGTCCAGCCTTCGGAAATGTGCACCAGCAACCATTTGCCGTCATTGGAAATCAGCACGCTCGGCCAGTGCGTCGCGTCCAGGCCCTCACCAAAAACAAGCGGATCTTTGAGCCCTTCCGCGTTGTCGGCGCTTCCTAACTTATGAAAAAAGACATGGCGGTTGTACATCTCCTGCCCTGCGGGAACGTCACCGGGACGGGGATAGCGCGTGTAGTAGAAACCTGAATCATCAGGCAGCCACGCCACGCTGGCCGCGCGCGTGCGCCAGATTTTTTCCGGCAACAGACGTCCTGTAACAGTCTCAATGACGTGAAGCGTGCTGATCTCCGAGCCGTTCGGAGAAGTCCCATAAGCCACATATTTGCCATCGTGTGATGGAAACCACCAGTCGAGCGCGACCGTGCCATCCGGCGCAAGCTGGTTCACGTCCACCAGCGTGCGGTCCTTTCCGTTCAGTCCTTCACGGATGTAAATGACTGGCTGGTTTTGCTGCCCTTCTCGTTTTTCATAGAAGTAGTAATTGCCGGCGGGCCGGGGCGCCTCCAGGCGGCCAATACTGAGCAGTTGCTGGAGGCGTGTGCGTAACTGCTCGCGGCCGGCCAGCGACTCCAGCACCTGCTGCGTGTAAGCATTTTGCCCGTCGACAAAGCGCTGCGTCTCCGGCGATTTGGAGTCCTCCAGCCAGCGATAAGGATCGGAAATCTTGCGGCCGTTGTAATCGTCGACAACGACTTTGACCTCTGCCTTTGGCGGAGCACCCACTTTGGCGCTCGCGTCCGATGCAGACAATTTCTGACTTTGCCCATTGAGGACCACAGATATAAGAACGATCGCAAGAAAAACAAACAGGCGCATAAAAAACCTCACGAAACGACATTCCAGCGTACCAGAATTTGCAACTAAGTCACCTATTTGTGGTATCTACGGCGCCTCGGTGAAGAAAAACCATCTTAAGAGCAGCCCGATGCCAACGACGAAATCCAGAATTGCGGGGAAAAACAGGAAAAGAACTATGAGCTCTGGCACGCCGATTCTTACGCCAATCATGGTGGTTTGATGATACTCATTTATGGGAGTGTTGGCGGAATTTGGCGGGCAGTTGCGGCAATTTTTGGAGGGCTCATTACGAGCGTGGCGCGAGCGAAGAATCTGCTGTTCAATTACCAAATTACCCGATTACTCAATTACCAATCTCTTGAGTCCGCTCTTTACGCTCCCGAGCAGGGATGTTATTGTAGTGAAGACAATCGATTAGCCGTCCATCCACTCCTCAGTAGCTCAATGGCAGAGCATCCGGCTGTTAACCGGAGGGTTGTAGGTTCGAGTCCTACCTGAGGAGCCAATTCTTTCAGCGACTTGCACAATTCCGGTTGTTAATCCGCCTCAGGCTGGCTGTTAGGTCCGCCTCAGGCGGAATTGTAGGTTCGAGTCCTACCTGAGGAGCCAATTCTTTCAGACGAGAATTCTCCGTCATGGCTTATTTTGTCTACGTCCTCCGATCAGAATCTTCCGGGAAAATCTATATCGGTCACACTGAAGATTTGCAAAAGCGACTCCGCCAGCACAACGATCCCTCCTGTCGCCTCACGCTTCACACGAAGCGAAATCCCGGTCCTTGGAAATTGGTGCATTCGGAAGAGTTCGCGACACGCGCAGAGGCTATGGCTCGCGAACGAGCTCTCAAGTCCGGACAAGGCCGGCAATGGATCCACCGCGCAATTTTGCACGATCCCGGCTGTTAATCCGCCTCAGGCTGGCTGTTTAGGTCCGCCTCAGGCGGAATTGTAGGTTCGAGTCCTACCTGAGGAGCCACTTCTTTTCGCAAACGTTTAGCCACTTTCTACCCAACATCGAGTAGGAGGCGGGGTTACCCCCGCCGTCCTCTCACACCACCGGACATGCGGTTCCGCAACGGGCGGTTCCTGTCTACTGGGCAGAAGCTAATCTGCGACAGCGAGTTTGGTTTCGTGCGCCGCATCGTCTAGCGTCCAATTCACACCCCGAGTGCTCTTGGGACTTCCGGCCCCGCCGGTCGCTCGTGGGTTCCCGTGTTGCCACGGAACTTCCGCTCCGTCCGCTCAGAGATTGCGACATGACTATCCACTCATGACAGGTTCGGCCCGTCGTCCTGTTCGCGCAGTACTACTATGGCCTCTGCTGACTTCTGGCAGTTCTTCTCAACATCTCTCAATGCTGATAGCTCATGGCAAACTGCCAGATCTCCCCGGGTATGACGCACCCACCGTCACGCTTATGCCCGTCGGATCTACGTCGTAGCATTCCGTGCAAGAACTGGGCTTTGCATCTATGTGCCTGCTCACCCCACTACGCCGCCTCTATCCGCTTCCTGTTCGTCGGGCCAGCGCTTTGCCTACAGCTTCCTTCGGATTCCACCTCGCGGTGGACACCCTTGCCGTTCAGCTAACACTTCCCCTTGCCGGGTGTGTAGAGGACTTTCACCTCCAAGTGAGTGCGCCCTGCCGGGCGCACACCAAAAAAATCGCCGGCGATTCCGCCGGCGATCAGTTCCCTTCTCCTTACAAATGCTTCAGTGTGCGTTCAACGTAGTTGAGTTGGTTATACCGCCGGAATTGGCTCCGATCACGGTATTCCCCGCGGCAAACGTCGTTGCCAGTCCCGCGCCGGGCCCGTTGGCGATCGTGGCCACGCTGGCGACTGACGAACTCCAATGCGAGTTGAGCGTCACATCCTGCGTGCTAGTGTCGCTGAAAGTTCCTGTAGCGGTGAACTGCTGCGTGCTGCCCACGGTCACTGACGGGTTCACGGGCGAAACTGCGATGGACTGCAGAGTTCCGGTCCCGATCGTCAGAGTGGTGGTTCCGGTAACTCCCTGAGCCGTAGCCGAGATCGTGACCGATCCGCTCTTCTTGCCATGAGCAATTCCCGACTGGCGAACATTCGCGATACTCGGTTTGGAGGACTTCCAACTCAGTCCGGCCAGGTTCGATCCTGTACTGCCGTCGCTGAATTTACCCGTAGCCGTGAATCGGATTGACGTGCCCTGATTGATTCTCGGATTTGCCGGGCTGATGGTAATCGAAACCAGCGACACGTTGGCGACGGTGAGCGTAGTGGAACCACTCACGCTGCCCAGCGTGGCTGTAATCTGGGTCGGACCTACGGTGGCGCTGGTTGCAATTCCCTGATTGTTGATGGTAGCTA
>DATDNH010000164.1:0-8291 GCA_036518395.1 Candidatus Angelobacter sp.
GGCTTCATCATTGCGCTTTGCCATTGGACGATCATTTGGATGGAACCAGGTGCGCAGCGATGTTTATGAAATTGAAAGTACTCCGGATGCAGTCATTTTTACCGGGCGGGGCGCCGGACACGGCGTCGGTTTGTGTCAGGCAGGAGCGGAAGAGATGGCCAAAGAAGGCGAGACTTACCGCCAGATTCTGGCTTTTTATTATCCCGGCGCCGCTCTGGGAACGACCGCCGCAGGACTGGCGTGGCAAAAGCGGGAAGGCGATCGCTTTGAGCTTCTGAGTGTCCAGCCGGATCAGGACGCGGAAGTGTTACGTGCCGCCGAAGTGATCCTTCCCAAATTGGAATCAGATTTGGGATGGAGGCTGGATTTCAAGCCGCAGATCAAGGTCTATCCCACGCTCGACGCGTACCGCGACTCCACCGGGCAGCCGGGCTGGATCGCGGCATTCACCCGCGGTCATACGATCAGATTGCAGCCTTTATCGGTATTGCAACAGAAATCAGCACTGGAATCGACCTTGCGCCACGAATTTACCCATCTCCTGATCGAAGCTCGCGCCCATGCAGGCCTGCCGCTGTGGTTTCGCGAGGGCGCGGTGCTCTATTTCAGCGATACGACTGCACACGTTGAGCCGGTGCAGATGAGTGAAAAGGAAATAGAAGATGCGCTCGCGCATCCCGAGGATCATGCCCGACTCCACCACGCATATGGGGCAGCGCGAACCAGGGTGGCGCGGATGGTTGAGCAGAATGGACGGGAAACGGTATTGCGTTGGCTGACGAATGGGCTGCCCTGAAGAATTGTTGATTTTTGATCTTTGATTTTTGATTGAGAAGCGAACCAGGGACCTTTTAGCCAAATCTGGTTCTCAAATCAAAAATCATCAATCACAAATCAATAATGTGTTCATGCTGCCGCCTTCTGCGATTCTGCTGGCGGCTCTGGACCTGAGTGGGCCCGGCCCACCATGGCACAGATCCAGAGCCAGCTAAACAGCGCGAGCAGGTATGCAAACAACATTCGAAAGCCAAGCCATACTCTTTCGCTGCCCAGAGTTGCCGTTCTTGGATCCAGCAGCCACGACATGATTTTTCCCGCGCAGTAGCGGCCTATGAGCACAGCCAGAATCAACACAATCCAGTAGACCCAATTGCGGACGATTCGCCCCCATTCCCGCGGCATGATGAACCCGCCAAACCCTTCTTTCGCGCAGAACAGGCCAAAGGGAAGAAGCAATCCCGGCACAACCACCCAATACAGGAAATTCACAAATCCCAGGTAAAAATTGTCGATCCCATTTTCGCTGATCAGACGGCGCAGCCAGGCAGGAAATTCAGACCGGAGATAACCGGGAAAAGAGTACTGATAGGCATCGAGGTGGCCCACAAGCCACAGCAACAGGCCCAGCAGAATTGCCCAGACCGTGAAAGCGCCCGCATTCCTCAAAGCTTTTCCGAAGGCGGATGTGAGCTTTCCGTACGGGGCTTCACATGAATCTGAAAGATAGTTGAGCGTTCCGCCATGAAGCACCGCGAACGAGACAACCAGCAAGAGGGCCACAATCAGGGTGAAGACCAGTTGCCACCAATGAGCGTCTGGGAAGTTCAGCCACGCGGCAAAAACCAGGACAATGATCACGTTGCCGAAGAACTGCAACAGCCAGAGCCGCGGACGGCGCAGCGCGGAAACGAAGCTGGCGCTCAGGGAATTCCAGAAATTCACGGTTTTACCTCCATGGTGGCGGCGTCTGTGGTGGAGATCACAGACGGCTGGTACATCGGCTGCACCGATGCCGGACTGATGCGAAACTTGCCGGGATTCACGATCTTCAAAAGATATACATATTCCTGATGTCCGCTGAACCAGGTTTGGAAAAAGGCCGCATGGTCATCGTGAAATTCCCTTCGCGTGAACCAGAATCCCCACCACTCAGCTTTGGTGTTCAATTCGTAAAGATCGTCACGCTGAACGAACTCGGCGCCGGCGGGAATGGGATCTTCGATGAGCAGATATCGCCAATCGCTCCCATTCACGCTGATGCGGACGGCAATCACGTCGCCCGAGTTGAGCGCATCGCCTTTCCAGGCGACCAGGTCATAGACGATGCGGCCATCCTTCTGTTGTGGCGCAAGCCGGTAATAGTCGCGCGTGATGTTCAATGAAATCTTGTTGTTCTGGAAAGAGCGTTTGTCAGCGGAGTAGTACTCGCCGCGCGCGGACCAGTAGAGTCGTCCCGTGCCCGATTTGTCCACGCGAATCGAATTGTTTCCGGCCTGAAGCTGGTCTGTCCCGATCAGCAGGCGCGGAGGATTGGTCATCGCATCTGCGCGAGTGAAATGGCGCGTCATGACCTGCTTGTCGTTGACATAAATCGTGGCCGTAAAATCAGGATCGAGTTCGTGGCTGATCTTCACGTACTCGAGCAACCCGAAAACCACCATGGCGGTCTGCTTGGTGCTGAGCCAGAAATATCCGCCATCACGATGGTTCACCAGCCACAGCGCCGCTTTGGGCAGCAGCGGGCTGTCGGGATGCGTCAGGCTGAGCAAACGCACCGCATGCGCCGTGGCTTCAGCCGAATCGTCGTCATAGAACTCGAGGAACGTGTCATATTCGCTGGGCCAATGTGCTTCCGCTTCGGTGACGATTGCCTGTTTTTCAATTTGGGAAGCAATTTCCGAAGCGCGATTATCGCCGTTGATTTGCAGCGCCAGCCCCAGCATCGCAAGTCCCTGTGAAGACATGTCATTGCGAGCGCGATAGGCGTTATTCAGCATGGCAGCGTCAGAGGCCTTGCCCAACGCCAGCGCGTAAACCACATAGGCACGCAGATCGGCGCGCATGGCTTCGTGCTGGGCAAGCTGTCCTTTGAGCCAGTTTTCCGCATTCTTGAGCGCGTCATCTTTCACGTTGTACCCCGCAGCTTTCGCCTGCGCCAGCCCGCTGACCACGTAAGCTGTCATGAAGACCATGCTCTGGTCTTCTTTCCACCATCCCCAGCCGCCATCTTCGTGCTGGAAGTCATAGAGGCGGTCAAGGCCGGCGCGAATCTTCTTTTCCAATTCCGGAGTATTGATGGTGGATTGCAGAGTCAGGTCCTTCATCGCCTTGGCCACCACGATGTCCGGCAGGAACCCGGACATCGTTTGCTCAGTGCAGCCGTATGGATAAGAAGTCAGGAAATCGAGCGCGCTGAAGATGCCTCCCGCAATGGAAGGACTCGCGCCGATGCTCAGAGTTTGCGCGGCGGTTGAAGGATCGCCGGGCAGGTTCACTGTAGTTTGTGCGCTGCCGGTCGGTTTGCTGATCGCTCCGGACTTGCTGTCTGAAAGTTTCACGCCGAAAGGAATGACCGGCAGCGTAAGCTCCATGGCGTCTGACTCTTCATTGGTCAGCGCTTTTGCCAGCAGATCAGATTCATGAACGTTTTGCGCGTGAACGTGCCAATCCTGCCGTTGCTCGCCTTTGGTGGGAACCGTGACCTGGCGCGCTCCGCCATCCTGCAAATCCAGACCTTTGGTCTCAAGCGAAACCTGGGCATTTTTGTCCGTCGGCAGATAATTGTGGACGATGGTTGAGACGGTCACATCATCACCCTGGCGGAAGAAACTCGGAGCTGCCAGGCGGACCATAAGGTTCTTGCGCACGATCACGCGATTGACCGCGCTTCCCACTTTGGTATCCACCGTAATCCCGCGCACGGTCGCGCGCCACGTGGTGAGTGAGTCCGGGAACGAGAGCTGCGCGGTAGCATGGCCGTTCTGGTCGGTCTTCACGTCGGCAAGCCACAGCGCCGTGTCGGGAAACAGTTTGCGAATCTTGGGCTGTACCAGCGGCTCAGAAGGTTTCAACTGCGCAAGGCGCCGGTGGTCACCTCCACCGCCCGCGCCCGCAAGAATCATTGGTTTGTTGCCGGCTTCACCCGTGAAATAAAAATTGAGTGACGAATCAGTGCCAACGCGCTCGCCGCCTCCGCGATAAAAGAACTGGTAAATATCCTGCGTGGTGTCAGGACGAACCGCATAGATCGCTTCATCCACCACTCCAATACTGAACTCGCCCACAGCAGGCTTGCCGCTCGAATCCAGCGCAACGATGTTGTACCTCGCAGGATCTCCCGGCTTGAATTGCGGCTGTGAAGGCTGAAGCGTAACGTTCAGCTTTTGCTGATCGGCTGGAACTTTCAGGTTTTTTCGTCCTGTATAAAGCTTGTCGTCGTGGACGAAGGCGACCATGACATACGCAGCGGGTTGCATCTCAGCCGTGATGGGCACGGAAATCATAGTTGATGTGCCTTTACCCTTGATGACCTGTTTGCTCTGGATGGTCCGCGCCTCCGTAGTAACGAGCATTTGCGCATTGGCCACCGTGGTCATCAGCAACAAGTGGGCTGTGTCTCCTGGTTTATAGGATTTCTTGTCCGGGATGATCTGGACTTGCTCGCCGCGCGTTTCATTCCAGGTGGCGTATCCGGGCGCCGCAACCCAGATCCAGGTCTGGCCTTCAACCACGCGGCCCTCGAGCGTTTTGGCGGAAATTCTTACGACTGAACCGCCCTCTTTCGCCACGAATGTGAATGTGGCTCTGCCATCTTTGCCGGTCTGCCCCTCCTTCGAATCCAAAATGGTTTCGCCTTCACCTTTGGAGTAGTACTTGGGATGGACCAGGTCGGCATGAAACGCCGTCTGGATGGGATGGCCGTCGTAATCTTTCGCAAGCGCCGTGAGACTGATGGTTTCACCCTGCTGATAAAGATATTTGTCCGCCTCCACGCCGACCTGGAAGCTGCCGTAAGTCGCGGAGACAGCATTGTGACCCGCAATTTCGCGGCGGCTCTCATCGGTGACCCGCGCTTCAATGCGGTAGACGGCGTCCTGTTTGTGGTCGTCCAGCTTGGTAGGGATGGTGATTTTCAGACGGCCATCCGCATCCAGCTTGCCCGACTGCTCTGAGAGTTGCGCCCCGCCATAGTCGCCTTCATCCGACTCGTCTCCGCCCTGATTGTCGCCGGGACCAGCTTCGTCGGAAAAATCGCTCTGATCTTCGCCGAAAAGGTAAGACCACGAAATGGAACGGTGGACAACATAGGTGACCTGGGCGCCGGCCACAGGCTCCCCAAAATAATATTTGGCCTCAATCGTGGCGGTAATCGAATCGCCTTGCAGCACGCGCGGCTTGTCCGGCGTGACCCGGACTTCGTATTCCGGCTTCTTGTACTCCTCCACGTTGAAGCCGCCGTTCAGGCCATATTGCGGGCCTTTCGAGCTGTGGATGGAGATGGCGTAATATCCGAGCGCCGCGTCGGCCGGCAGGGTAAAATCGCCGTGCACAGTCCCAAAAGGGGAAATACTCGAGTTGGTTTTGTAGACCTGCTTGTTGTTGGGATCTTCTACAGTAATGTCCAGCGGCTCGCCCGCTGGTATCTGGTACTTTTCGCCATTGCGCGTGCGCAGAATGCCGCGGAAATGCACGGTATGGCCGGGGCGATACACGGGACGATCGGTATAGACGTAGCCGGTCCAATCTTCGTCCGGATTGCTGCTGATGTTGAAGTAATAGGGCGCAACAATGGCGACATCCTTTTCATGTACGGCGATCACTCGAGGATCTTCAAAGTTCTCCTTCGGCAGGTCGAACATGGCCAAGCCCTGCGAGTCAGTTTGCCCGGCGGCCTGCCGCTTGCGGCTGGCCAGCAACTCGACGCGAGTGTTCGCAATGGGATTACCCCCTTTACGGTCCACGGCAAATGCGAGCAACTGCTGAGGCGCACTCTTCGTTACTATCGCCAATTCCGTGACGATGATAAGCGTGTAGGCGCGTAGATTTCCGTCTGTCGCCTCCACGACGTACGTGCCTTTATCGAGTGACTCGATGGGCACATCCTGGTGCTCAGAGAAAAATTTTGGAGGAACATCCTGCTTCCATCGGGCCACGAGCTGTTTATCGTTGAGCAGTGGAATCTGCGCGAACATGGTTGCCGGTGTCACGCTGCTTTTGCGCGCCTGCCCCGCAGCTTCGCGGATCTCTGCCCGCGACCGCGAAGAGAACTGGCCGCGGAAGAAGTTGCGGATTCGCGTCCAGACGCCGTGCTTCCAGTCGTGAAAGCGCTCGAGTGCAGTTGGCTCTTCAATCTGTTCTTTCGGCGTGGTGTGGCCGAAGCCGTGAACATCGCCCAGCTTTTCAAAGAACAGCATGGGATCATTCACGTGATACAGCCGGAATTCCAGGGCCTGAACGTCACGCGTGTACAGGTGGATGGTGGCCTTTTGTCCCGGCAGGAAAGTGCGATCGGTGCTTACAGAAAAGTAGGGCTCTGCGGCCTGGGTGATGGCGGGCAACAGCAGCCAGAGAGCGGCGCAGACAGCAACATACGCCCAGAGATTTAGTTTGCGTCTTTCAATATGTTCCATCTGTAAACTCCCAGGAAATTGCTGTTGCCGGGTACCGGTCTCCATCGTGGCGACGGATGCTGCAAAAGCTGGCTCAACTGAATGCGGCGCATCTCTCCGCGTGATTTGTCTATGGGACCTGTGTGATACACCACGATGGCATCATCCGAACCTTCATTCGGAACCAACTGGCTGCGGCCTATGAAAGTTATGGAGTGATAAGGCGAATTCTGCTCCAGCTGACGGTAAAAAAGCAGGTCGCCCGGCATGGCCGCGCGAATGTCGCGAGAGACAAAGAAGGTGTTGAACTGAATCAGCGTCTTGACGTCTGCAAATTCCGCGAATGACTGCTTGAGGTTTTCCCGGCCTGATGCCGGCCGGATTCGGAACAGCGCCGCTCCCAGTGGTGTGTGCGGGTAGGCATACTTTTTCACCGATGGCAGGAAGGCAAGGGCCTCCAGCTTGTTTTCTTCCAGCCACGCTTCATTGTGTGCGTGCAGCGCGCCACGATAGGCGTACCGCAGGAGGGCCGCGCAGTCGTTGATTTCGGCAGGGAGGTCTGCTGCCGGCCGCAGCGCCTGGTATTCGGCGATAGCTGTAAACCACTGGCGGAATGCAGCCCGGTCGGAGGCGGCATCCAGGTGGAGGAAGGCGGGCGTGCCATCGTTCCACGGGCTTAGCCTGTCCTCGAGGCGAGCTCGCGAAGCCGAAGGATGGGCATCAGCAAAGGCGGACCGTTGTGCCGACGAGCCTCCCGGATGCTGGCTGACGGCAACGGGGGCCGCACCGGCCAGGATCACTCCGGCCAGGCAACAGACACACCACAGACGATGAAGTGGCTTACGCATAAAACTGATTGCAAGTTTTTGGGCGGAACCATCAAAACAGTTCACAGCCCGTAATGCAAGAGTTCTTTCGTCCAATGAAAAGCAATTTGGTGACCAGCGCTAAATGGCGGAATTTCAGCAGCAATGTGTCAAGTGAGACGCGCCACTTGTGTCAGGAAAGAAGCAAATTGGGCAATTGGAAATAGCGAACTTCGCGCCGACCGCGAATTTTCCTCCAAAGCCGCGAAAATGCAACTTAGGGACGTTGCTTGCAACGGATTGGTGCAAGTGTCGGAACGTCATCAGTGGCAGGAGGTCCCGAGCACTTTCAGGCTGGTCACGTCCACGTCAATGGGATCTGTGAGCTTACCTTTCCCATAGGCTTCGTTGGCTTCTGATCCTTCAAAGTCATATTCGTCTCGTTTTTCGTCCCGCGTCAGTTGCCCTTTGATGCTGACGTTGTGACCGACATGCTCGGAGAGTTTTATTGTCTTGCTGCGCAGGGAGTAGATTTTTCCGCGCCCCCCGGGCAGGATAAAACGATCGAGAATCCTGCCCTCTTGAAGACAACCGCTCAGCGTGATACTGCTAGCCTTCCGGACAGTTTTTTGCGGCGTGGGGGCCAGTGACACGGAGCAAGTCACCAATAGCAACATGCATAGAGGCAGCCAGATACACATTTGCGGTTTTGACAACGGAGGCGGCTCCTTATGGCAGCACAACACATTAACATGCCGATGAAATCCGGCCGAATAGATAACTCCCCTTTGCATTAAGCGGACATTCCAGTTCATCTCATCGCGACAAATATGCCCTAAATCAGCTTGACAGTAACGGTCCAGATCGTATTAACTCGTATCGTCCTGCCGCTTGTGCCCATTTTGAATTTTGCTTGTCGCCTCCAGGGGAGAAACCAGTATGCAACCCGACACAACAAACGTGAGCAGACGAGAACTGCTGGTGCGCGCTGGATCTCTCACGCTGGGAGCCGCGTTAGCCGGGTTCGTGGCACCAGCACTGGCGGCAGATCTGGCCGTGGTTGATGTGGCATATGCCGGCTCCATGGGTTCAATGA
>DATDNH010000165.1:0-3702 GCA_036518395.1 Candidatus Angelobacter sp.
CACCGCCAGCAGAAGCGATTCCACCAGCACCTGTCGCGTGATCGCGCCGCGAGTGGCGCCGAGGGAGGCGCGCACAGCGATTTCCGGCGCCCGGCGCGCGCCGCGGGCCAGCATCAGTCCTGCAACATTGGCGCAGGAGATCAACAGCAGAAGCACCACGGAGGCAAACAGCACGTTGAGCGCTGTGCGCCGCGAGCCCACCAGAGACTCAAGTTCGGACTCTACGGTAGCCGCATCGTTATTCTTATTTGTGTCGGGATATTGCGCGGCCAGGCGGGCAGCGATCACGTTCATGTCCGCGCGCGCCTGGTCCAGAGTGACTTGCGGTTTGAGGCGGCCGAGCGCGCTAAGCGAGTCGAAGCCGCGCTGTCCGGTCTGCGGATCTTTTCCTTCCGCATCGATCGCCAGCGTGGTCCACAACGCCCGTTTTGGAGTTTCAATAGGGAACTCAAAATCTTTCGGCATTACGCCGGCAATCGAGTAACTCCTGCCGTCCAGGGTAATCGAGCTTCCAATTACGTTATTGTCAGCGCCAAACTCGCTTGCCCAAAACTGATGGCTCAGGATTACCACGTGAGCACCGGGTTTTTCATCGTCGGCAAGAAAATCGCGGCCCAGCGTGGGAGCTACGCCGAGCACACGAAAGAATTCTGAAGACACCACGGTAATGTCAAGATGCCTGGCCTCACCGTGGCCGGTCATGGTGATGCTGCGGTCGTGATAGCACGTGATTCCGCTGAAAGAGTGATTCTGATTGCGCCAGTCAAAGAAATCGGGATAGCTGACGGACTCCGGCAGCGTGACGCCGTTCGATCGAGTGCCCTTGGTTACGTTGACCAGCTCTTGAGGGTGAGGAAAGGGCAAGGGCTGCAACAGGACAGCGTAAATCAGGCTGAAGATGGCCGTGGTCGCGCCGATTCCCAGCGCCAGGGTCACAATGGTTGTCGTGGCAAAGCCGAAATTCTTGCGTAGCTGGCGGACCGCAAACCGGAGGTCGAGAAGCAGCTTGTGCATTCAACATCTCCTGAAAGACAGAAATTCCCCACGCCAACCGATGCACTTACCGGGCCATTGTCCTGCGGCGACAAGTGGCTGTGCTGCTTGCGATTAGCGGCCGCGGCGGACTGTGTAATGTTCGGTTATGGCAACGGCTGTTCGAAATCGAACGGTGCTAGCGCAAAGTCCAATCTTACCTGGGGCGAGGTCACGCCGACCTGAGTTGATCCTGAATTCTGAAAGGTTTTGTTGTAACGCTTTCGTTCTTTATTTCACTACCTGATGGGGGGTGAAACAAAACCTCTAGATCGCAAAAAGGAGCAATGAATTTATGATCAACTTACACGCTGTTGCTACTCGACATCATGGCCGTATCACAGTCGATATCGGCGGCCAACTTCCTACTCCCTGCGACGTCGCCGAGATCATCGATAAATACCCGGGCGGCCATCGCGTGTACATCGTAGACCCGGGAGCTGCACAAGTTTTTATATCCGAGTGGCGAGAACGCCCAGGGCCATGCGCGGATGTTGTAGTCCCCTGGCATCGTACAGTGGACATCATTGATGAAACCCACAAAGAGGTTCAAATCTTCGTAAACGAGCAGAAACAACTCACCGTGCCCGTCACCGAGGCTAAGAATCAATATGATGTATACCGCATACTGATCGAACCGCCCGCCAAAAGATGCCTTATTATCGCTGACGGATTAATTGTCCCGATGATCTACCAGAAGGTCTTTGGTCCGGCCTCTTATCAGGATTGTGTAAAGTACGTCAAACAGAATTGCCAAACCTAGTTCCAGCATTCACGAACCGAAGGAGGACGTTATGGGCAAAACTGCGTCAAAGGGTCGAAAATCGAAAAAGCCAAAAAGAGCGAAAAAAGATGGTCCCTTTCCTTTAACCAAGGTTATTAAAGGACCCCTGGATGCAACTAAAGATGGGCCGTTCCCGATGTGGACGCGCATTTCACCGGCATCGGTGGCAAAAGACGGACCGTTTCCAATGTTAGCGAAAGACGGCCTATATTGGGAAAGAATACCATTCCAAACGTTGTATCAAGGTAACCGAGGGCCGAAAAAGCTGACAACCATAGTCGCGCACTCGAAGCCAGAGCTCTTGAACGCCCTGCCGGACATCAAGGACACCGGCATTGATGCCGACAATATTAATTTTGCCAAAGACGAGGTGATTATCGTTGGGCTCGGTGAGCGACCTGACAACGGTTCTTTGGTGCAAATTGACCAGATCTTGTATTTCACCGATCGTCTGAAAGGTCGTGGCCCCCTCACGTCAATTTCTTACGGCGAGCATCGAACGACGGGAATTCTGGACGTATTAACTTACCCGGTGCATGTAGTCAAGTCGCGGAGGCTCGACGGAGAAGTGCAGTTCAGCCAAACGTGAAATAGGGATGCACTGCAGCTCAGCATCAAATTGGTCCAGCTTCCCCCAATAACATCAGGTTTTGGCATTGGATTCATTTTGGATTTGTTCAAAGTTAGATTATCTGGCTGGATTGTTGACACGACAAGTTCCGGCCTCGGAGGATGGACATGAGCACACAAGAGAAGGGAAAAATTGTCACAGTAACGGGATGCATACACCAAGGAGTCGAGTGTCTGCGGCTTACCGAACCTGATGATCCCACAAAACTCCTTTACAGCATCGTAAGGACCAGCAAATTGGAGATTGGCCACGCATATCGCATCACTGGTCCCACCAGTGAAATCGGAATTTGCCAAGAGGGCAAACCGATTCTTACGCCAGAAAAAATCACCGAAGTTAGACTGCACTGCGCTGGTGCGACGGAAAAGAAGTAGGAACAGACCCGAGCTTTGGCGATAACTCGGACCGGCGAGGTCTCACTTCGTTTCGGCGGGTGTGGCTGTGGCCGGGCCTTCGCCCACGATTTCAATCATGGCTTCACTGTCCTTCGCGCCATCGTAGTGGACCTGCCTGGCAAAGTGCGTGACGAAGCTGCCGGCAGGCATCGGCACTGTGCTCTCCGGGTCGAACTTGCTGCCCGTGCCGACCCACCAGGTTCCGGAAATGACTGTGATAAAGCGATCGTTGGGATGAAAGTGCGGGCGGCTCATGGAGTGCGGGCTCCATTTGATCAGGACAATGTAGAGTCCCGGCTTGTCAGGGTCGCCTTGCAAAACGGCCATTTTTGCTCCCGGGAGTGCCTCCTTCCATTGAATCTGGTCAGGCAGCTTGTAGATCAGGGCCGCCGGATTGAGATCAGCTTTCGTCGGCGTAAGCAGGGCGGCCAGGAGCAGAAGACTCAGGGGCCAGTATCGGCGCATGGGAAACCTCCGTGACGTCCAAGGAAGGGTAGCACGGATAGTCTTTCAGCGAACGGCGGCTCATCAGGTTACTTCGTTGTAGCCTTCTAGAAGGTCGGCGCAAATGGGCTATGGTCCACCGCGTCCATGCAGTCCACTCCGTCCATTGTCTTGGTGTTGCCTTTGCTTCTAAATAAGGGATATGCAATCCTCATCACATTCAGAGGCCCGGATTTCCCTGCATCGCTGTCACTCTGACAGCAAGTGGCTGTCAAACCGGCGTCACTTTGACCCACATCCTGCCTTTGGAACTTTATTCGCTTTCCTTTCAACAACATACAGCAAACCTAAAAATACTTCTTGACAACATTGTATTACTTATTGCATGTTGTTTAACGAAGGAGCAACAAACATCA
>DATDNH010000166.1:0-5924 GCA_036518395.1 Candidatus Angelobacter sp.
GCATGAATACTGGGCTTTTGGCTTTTGGCTCCTGGCTCTTGGCTGTTCTTAGCCGAGGAGCTATTTTTGGGTTGACGTTTATGGGTTTTGAAGATTTTGGACAAAAGGTTTTTCATAGAAGCCTTTCTGGAAATTTTTAAATTGGACAATGTGCGTTAACCACACATTCGACTCCGCTCAGTGCAGGCTACGGACATCCTTCGGCTGCGGGCACTCGCCTCGAGGACAGGCTCCGGAACACGAAGGTGGGAAAACGAAACAACTTTGACCGCTACGGCCGCTAAGAAGGGCCGAGCAAAAATCTCCTACGAGTTTTCTCGGCTCACGCTTAGCTGCAGCAGAGCAGTTCCTCGCCATAGCGAGCCTTCGGCCTCCGCGGCGCGCGCGTTCGGGATGACCCCTTCGGGGATGGTTTAGATACACTTCGCCGCCCTGACTAACGCGGGCTCTCGTCCTGGCCCACCGTTAGGCTGCGGTGAAATATTCAACGCAAATTGTCAATTTCGAGAATGGCATGGATGGAAATCGTTGGGAAGGAGATACTGTCAAAACAGCGCCATACTGACAGCCAGTGGCTGCCAAAGTGACAGCACTAAAACAGGCAACAGGCAACAGGCCACAGGCAACAGGCCACAGACCCGAAGTCAGAAGTCAGGAGCGGGAAAAGCTTGGAGAATAGGGAACAGGGAAGAGGGATTAGGGACTAGTAGCAGCTTTCTTTTCACTTCCCATCCCATCCGACTTTGTCCATCGTCGGCGTGGGCTCTATTCCGCGGACCTCATAGAGCATCTCGCGCAACGGCAGGATGGGTTGTTTGCCGGCGAGTTGCCGCGACATCACGCGATGCGCCAGCACCACGTTGACCGCGGCGCTCAAGTTCAAACAGAAATGTGCGGGAATATGAACGAAGCGGTGGCAGAAGCGCCGGACTACCTGAGGAATTCTTCCGTCTTCCGGCCCGAAGACGTAGATCGCATTCTCGGGGTGCTCGAATGTAGTGAGCGGTTCGGAATTTTCAAACACTTCCACGCAGACCGGAACTGCATCTTTGGGAAACAGTTCAAACGGCCGCTGATGGTTGCGAAAATCTACGCGCTTGTAGCCTTTCATGCGCTCTTCGCGCGGCAGGCGTTCGTATTTTGCCGGGTTCACGCGCTCGCCGGTCCAGACCAGCGACTTGACATCAAAACATGAACACGCACGAATGGTGGCGCCCACGTTATGCGGGTATTTGGGGTCGAGCAGGATTACGGCAGGGAGTTCCATCAGTTCTGAATTTAACCTCAAAGACGGGGAATAGGGAACAGGGAATAGGAATCGCCGCAGATTTCGCAGATACTACTGTGCACTGTTTGCTATTTGCTTATTTAACAACATCCCTTCTGTCCTTCCTGGCTTTTACCTGCCGGACAATGGCGGGCCCAGCAGTTCCAGTCCATACCGATGAAAGATCGGCTTGAGCGTGTCAGGGTCGGGTAGGCCTGCGGCTGTGGCGCTGGCCAACTCTTTGAAAAATCCTTCGATCCCAGCAGGCTGAGCCAGGCCCAAAAAACGCGACGGGCGGCTGCTCACGTTCTGAAAGGTATGGGGAATCCCCCGCGGCGCGAAAAGTGAGTCGCCGGTCCTCGCGACTACAAATTGCTCACCAATTTGAAACCGGTACTCTCCCTCGAGAATGTAGAACCACTCGTCTTCCCGGGAATGTTGATGCAAAGGCGGCCCGGACATTGGCGGCGTAGTCTCCTCCACAATCGCATACAGGCTTTCAGTGTCCGCGCCGGACAGCTTAACGACAATCGTCTCCCCAAGAACATGGAATATTTGTCCGGAACGCGGTTGTGTGGCCTCGACCACAAATGGCAAGCGGGTGTTGGTGTTCGGCTTGCCCGTGGAAACACCGCCCATGGTAAATCCCTCCTCAATCAAGTCTGCACAAACCCGAAGTGCGGCAACAAGACAAGACTATAAATCCACGGAGTGATGACGTCACTGTCTATTCTCGCAGGCATTTGCCGGAAACTTGCGATATTAAGCGCAATGCAAAAGCCGCCGGCAAGGCCGGCGGCTCTTAAGCTCTTACTGTTTACTCCCGCTTGGCGGGACTAATTACTGATTAGCAACATCCCTTCCGTCTTTTCCTGGTTCTCGCCGATCTGACGGTAGAACAACTGTTCGCCTTCCAGATAGACCTCAATGAACGCCGGACGCGTGGTGATGCTGCCCTGGATCAGCGCTTCAGAGAGTGGGTCTTCAATATAGCGCTGCAAGGCTCGCCGCAGTGGACGCGCGCCGTAGCTGCGATCCACCAGCGTCTTGTCCAGCACCCACTTCTTGGCCTGGTCGGTCACAGTAATGGTGATGTGACGCTGCGCGAGGTTCGTATTGAGCTGCTGCACCAGCAGTTCGAGAATCTGGATCAGATCATTGTCCGTCAGCGCGTTGAAGATGATCACTTCATCCAGACGGTTCAGGAACTCAGGATTGAAGGTCTTCTTCACTTCCTGCCGTACCATCTCTTCAACCTTCTCGGAGACCATCTCTTCGTTGTCCACCTGGAAGCCGAGTCCTTTGCGCTTCATCAGGTGGCGGGCCCCGATGTTGGAGGTCATGATGATGATGGCGTTCTTGAAGTCCACGGTGTTGCCCAGGCCGTCAGTGAGCTGGCCATCTTCCAGCACCTGCAGCAGGATGTTGAAGACATCAGGATGCGCCTTCTCGATTTCATCCAGCAGGACGACAGAGTAAGGCGATCTCTTGACGCGTTCGGTAAGCTGGCCACCCTCTTCATAGCCGACATATCCGGGAGGCGAACCGATCAGCTTGCTGACCGAATGCTTCTCCATGAATTCAGACATATCAAAGCGGATGAGCGACTTCTCGCTGCCGAAGAGGAAGTGCGCCAACGTGCGCGCCACTTCCGTCTTGCCTACGCCCGTGGGGCCAAGGAACAAGAATGAACCAATCGGCCGGTGCGGAGACTTGAGTCCCGCGCGCGAGCGCCGGATCGAGCGGGCCAAAGCGCTGATGGCTTTATCCTGCGAGATCACGCGCTTGTGCAGCTCTTCTTCCACGCGCAGCAGTTTCTGCGTCTCTTCTTCCTTGATGGAAGTGACCGGCACACCTGTCCAGCGGCTGACCACCTCTTCAATGTCTTCGCGGTTCACGACGCCAGTAGCGGATTCGTCGAGATGATATTTCTCGCGCAGGCCGCGCAGGTTCTCGCGCTCCTTGCGCTCTTCATCGGAATAGAAACGCGCTTTCTCAAATTCATGGTTGGCAATCGCGTTCTCCATGCGATGCACAATGAACTTGATCCGCTTCTGCACTTCAGTGATTTCGTCCGGCAGCGAGGTCTGGCGCAGCTTTACGCGCGCTCCCGCCTCGTCCAGCAGGTCAATGGCTTTGTCCGGCAGGAACCGGTCAGGAATATAGCGATTCGAATGATAGACGGCGAACGTAACAGCTTCGTCGGTGTAGCTGACCGCATGAAATTTCTCGTAACGCTCTTTGATTCCGTAAATGATCTTGACCGCCTCTTCCTCATTCGGAGGAGGAACCTTTACGGCCTGGAAACGCCGCTCCAGCGACCGGTCTTTCTCAATCGATTTGCGATATTCGCCCGGAGTGGTAGCGCCGATGCACTGAATCTCTCCACGCGAGAGCGCCGGCTTCAAAATGTTGGCGGCATCCAGCGAACCCTCTGCCGAGCCCGCGCCTACAAGCGTATGCAGCTCGTCAATAAAGATGATGGAGTTCTGATTTTCCATCAGCTCTTTCATGATGGTCTTCAGGCGCTCTTCGAACTGGCCGCGATATTTTGTTCCGGCAACGATCAACGAAAGATCCAGAGCCAGAATCCGCTTATCGGCGAGAAACGAAGGCACATCGCCATCGGCAATACGCTGCGCCAGGCCTTCCACGATCGCAGTCTTTCCTACGCCGGGTTCCCCAATCAATACGGGATTGTTCTTGGTGCGGCGGCACAGAATCTGGACAACGCGCTCAACTTCAGCTTCGCGCCCGACCAGAGGATCGAGCTGACTGTCCATGGCGGCCTGAGTCAGGTCGCGTGAGAACTCAGAGAGCAGGGAAGACTCACGAGAAGAGCCGCGCTGCGGCTGGGCTTTTTCCTGCGTGCTGCGCGCCAGCTCTTCACGAATGGCGCTCAGGCGCAGTCCACGTTCATGCAGGATTTCGGCGGCAAAACATTTTTCTTCGCGCAGCAGGCCGAGCAGCAGGTGCTCGGTGCCAATGTGCTTATGGCTCAGGCGCTCGGCTTCCTCGGCGGCATAGGCCAGCACGCGCTTGCACTCATTGCTCAGCGGCAGATCAACGGAAGTGGAAACCTTCTCCCGGATCGTCGTGTGCCCTTCAATCTGCTTGCGAATGGATTCGACCGAGGCATGGGACCGCAGAAAACGGTTGGTCAACGCTTTGTCTTCACGCAGCAAGCCAAGAAGCAGGTGTTCGGTCTCAATGTATGGAGAGCCAAACTGGCTTGCCTCGTAGCGTGCAAAAAAGATCACGCGCCTGGCTTTCTCTGTGTACCGCTCGAACATGGTTCCCTCACCAGAATGCCCTCAGTCACCTCTGCCGAAAGCATCCTTCTCTTCCCCTGGTCCGAACGCCGGGCCTTCCAGGAAGAAGCTTGTAAGCTCGGCGGCCTCCAAGATCGCGCCGGAGAGGCGGCCGAACCAAAACTCCTGGTCTGCACGTAGCAGACCAAACAGCAAAAAATGTCCTTACCCTTTCGCTTCAACTGGGAAGCGATTGGGGTGAAACTTCCTCGACCCGGCCCTCATGCAGGCGCAACACGCGATCACAACGTCGCGCGAAGTCAAGATTATGGGTAACGATGAGGGAGGTCAGCCGGTGCTCGCGATGAAGTTTCTGGATCAAATCAAAGACCAATCCTGCAGTCTTGTTATCCAAGTCACCCGTGGGCTCATCGGCCATCAGAATCTTTGGTTCCGTAATCAATGCCCTGGCCAGTGCCACTCTCTGCTGCTCACCGCCGGAAAGCTCGCCTGCGCGATGATGGCTTCGGTTTTCCAATCCAACCTTGGCCACCCAGCCAGCAGCGACTTGCATCGCCTGCTGGTACGGCTTTCCACGCATTAGCAGCGGCATGGCAACATTCTCCTGCGCCGTAAACTCCGGCAACAGGTAGTGAAACTGCCAGACGAAGCCAATCTCACGATTGCGGAAGTTCGCAGCGGCGTCATCCGTCAGTTTCGCTACTTGAGTCTGCGCGCAGTATACGTCACCTGCTGAAGCCCAATCAAGAGTTCCGAGTATGTGAAGCAAACTGCTTTTGCCCGCGCCCGACTCTCCGACGATCGCCAGCATTTCTCCCTTTCGTACCCGAAAGGACAAATTTTCAAAGAGCACTAAATCCGTTCGTCCGGAACGGTAAACTTTCTTCAATCCTTCAACCTGAAGGATCTCAGGCTGCTCTTCTATTGGATGCAAGTGCATACTCCATCGGTTCAACTGCCTGAATCCGCAATGTTTACTGCTTCAAGCAACCCTACTATCAGATTAGAACCCGAAAAAACACAGATGTACTGTCTTTTTTTGTTACGCAGGTTACTCATGTTCTTAACCCGCAATCCCGAATTTCATAGGCTCCCATTCGCCTTCTCATATCAATATGAACGTCATTCATAGCGCAAAGCCTCGGCGGGAAGCACCCGCGCTGCCGCGTAGGAGGGATAAAGAGTAGCAACAAAAGAAACGAACATTGCTACCGCCCCCACCAGAAGGGCGTCCCACGCCCGCGGAGCAAATGGAACGTAATCAATGGAATAGACCTCCGGTGAGAGTGAAATCAGGTGGTATCTGGCGCCGGCAAGAGCAATTCCATAGCCAATAATGAGGCCGGCCAGTGTTCCTACGGCGCCCACCAGCAAGCCCTGTAAAA
>DATDNH010000167.1:0-16431 GCA_036518395.1 Candidatus Angelobacter sp.
CTCTTTTGTACTGATCAGCGGTAAAGAGCTGATCGTTATCAGAGATTTCCCAGGCATTGCCGCTGTTGGAAACTTCACCTTTGGGCTTGTTGGCATTGGCCGCAGCCAGCGCGGCACCCACTTGCTCAATTCCCACGCCCATCCTGTTCAGCAGCGTGGGATTTACCTCCACGCGCACCGCCGGACGAGCGGCGCCTCCTACAAACACCTGTCCAATGCCCGCAACCTGAGAAAGTTTTTGCGCCAGGATGGAATCCGCCACGTCGTACATGCGCGGCTTTGTAACGCTGTCGGAGGTCAGCGCCATGATCATGATGGGCGCGTCCGCAGGATTTACTTTGCGATAATTCGGCCGTGATGGCAGGTTGGCCGGCAGTTGTCCCAGCGCCGCATTGATTGACGCTTGCACATCGCGTGCGGCAGCATCGATGTTCCGGCTCAGGTCAAACTGAAGAATAATGTTGGTAGATCCAAGCTGGCTGGTCGAGGTCATCTGGTTGACCCCGGCAATGCGCCCAAACTGGCGCTCCAGCGGCGTAGCCACAGACGATGCCATGGTCTCTGGGCTCGCCCCCGGCAGGTTTGCCCCCACCGAAATTACCGGATACTCCACCTGAGGCAGCGGCGCCACCGGCAGGCGGGTGTAGCCCAGGATTCCAGCCATCAGCACACCAATGGTCAGCAACGAAGTTGCCACCGGCCGCCGAATAAATGGAGCAGAGATGTTCATGAGAAAAGCAGCAATCAGCAGTCAGCACTCAGCATTCAGCCCCTCTGCGGCTTGTCATTCCGAGGCGTAGCCGAGGAATCTGCTGTATTTCATTTACCCAATTACGAAATTTACCCAATTACCAGATTCTCCGTGCCTCCGTGTATCCGTGGTGAGGTTTAGTCGGTTCCCGCCGGTTCCGGCGTAATCTCATTCCCAATTCGGAACCGAGCAAACTTCCTTGCCAGACGATCAAACCACAGGTACACCACCGGCGTCGTATAGAGCGTGAACAGCTGGCTGATCAGCAATCCTCCAATAATGGTGATTCCCAGCGGATGGCGCAGCTCTGATCCGGTTCCCGTGCCCAGCGCCAGTGGCACCGCGCCCAGGAGCGCCGCCATCGTCGTCATCATGATGGGACGAAAACGCAGCAAGCTCGCCTGATAAATGGCCTCTTCCGGCGGCTTGTGTTCTTTGCGCTCCGCCTCCAGCGCGAAATCAATCATCATGATGGCATTCTTCTTCACAATACCTATGAGCAAGATGACCCCTATAAGCGCAACGATGGTGAAATCCTGTCGCGTAACAATCAGCGCCAGAATCGCTCCTACACCGGCCGAAGGCAGCGTGGAAAGAATCGTTACCGGATGGATATAGCTTTCGTACAAAACGCCCAGCACGATGTACACCGTGACCAGCGCTGCCAGAATCAAATAGGGCTCGCTGGCCAGCGACTTCTGAAACGCCGCCGCAGTTCCCTGAAAGCTTGCATGGATGCTGGTGGGCATCCCCATATCTATTTCAGCCTGACGGATGAGTTTGGTGGCTTTGCCCAGCGACTCGCCCGGCGCCAGATTAAAAGAGATCGTCACCACCGGAAATTGTCCCTGGTGATTGATCGCCAAGCTCGTATTCGCCGGTTCAAAATGACTGAACGCCAGCAGCGGAACCTGCCCACTGCCGGAAGCGGTGCTGGGCGTGGTAAAGCTGCCGGCGGTCGTCTGCGTTCCGCTCGGCGGAGGAGTAGAAATCGCGCCAGTGCTGGCGGCAGCAGCGGAAGGAACCGAGCCCGCGGCGGCCCCACTGGCCGGCTTCACATAAATATCTTTCAATGATGAAGGGTCCTGTTGAAACTTCGGATCAACCTCCAGCACAACGTGATACTGATTGAGCTGCGTGAAGATGGTTGAGACCTGGCGCTGCCCGAACGCGTCATAGAGCGTATCGTCAATAGTCTGCGGCAGAATGCCGAAGCGCGCGGCAGTGTCGCGATCAATCACCAGGTTGGCTTTCAATCCGTTGGTCTGCTGGTCGCTGGCAACGTCGCGCAATTCCGGCATGGAACGCAGTTTGTCGACAATCTGCGGCGCCCACTGTGCCAGCTCATTCGCGTCAGCATCTTCCAGCGAATATTGATACTGCGTCCGGCTCACGCGATCTTCCACCGTGAGGTCCTGGACCGGCTGCATATATAAGGTGATGCCACTCACGTCGGCCAGCTTGGGCTGAAGCCGGCGAATGATGTCGCTGGCGCTCGAGTTACGGTCGGCGTGCGGCTTCAGATTGATCTGGATGCGGCCACTGTTGATCGTCGTATTGGTGCCGTCAATGCCTATGAAAGAAGACAGGCTGGCCACTTCAGGATCCTTCAGGATAACTTTCGCAAGCTGCTGCTGTCGCGCGGCCATGGCTTCAAACGAGACATCCTGCGGCGCCTCCGAAATTCCCAGGATCACCCCTGTATCCTGCACCGGGAAAAATCCTTTGGGCACGACAACGTAAAGAAACAGCGTAAGCGCCAGCGCGCCGGCAGTAGCCAGCAATGTGGCCGGCTGGTGCCGCAGTACAAATTTCAAAGTGCGACCATAGAACGCGATGATGCGCTCATAGGCGCGCTCCGACGCATGGTAAAACCGGCCATGTTTCGCCGTTGCCGGGTTCTTCAGCAGCCGCGCAGACATCATCGGCGTCAGAGTGAGTGACACCACGGCAGAGACCAGAATGGTGACTGCCAAAGTGACAGCAAACTCGCGGAAGAGCCGTCCCACAATGTCGCCCATAAACAGCAGCGGAATCAGCACGGCAATGAGCGAGACCGTGAGTGAAATGATGGTGAATCCGATCTGCTCTGATCCTTTAAGCGCGGCTTCCAGCGGAGAATGTCCTTCCTCCAGAAAGCGATTGATGTTTTCAATCATCACAATCGCGTCATCCACCACAAAGCCGGTGGAGATGGTGAGCGCCATCAATGAGAGATTGTCCAGGCTGTAGCCCAGCAGGTACATCACGCCGAAGGTCCCAACAATGGAAAGCGGAACGGTCACGCTGGGAATGCTGGTGGCGGACAGGTTGCGCAGGAAAAGGAAAATCACCATCACAACCAGGGCCACGGTCAGCATCATCTCGAATTGAACGTCTTTGACTGATGCGCGAATGCTTTCCGTGCGGTCGGTGAGAATAGAGACGTTTACCGCTTTCGGCAACGCGCTTTGCAATACCGGCAGCACTGCCTTGATGCGGTCCACCACGCTGATAATGTTGGCGCCCGGCTGCCGCTGGATGTTCATGATCACAGCAGGAGAAAGATT
Organism: Candidatus Angelobacter sp.; assembly: GCA_036518395.1. Classification (GTDB taxonomy): domain Bacteria; phylum Acidobacteriota; class Terriglobia; order Terriglobales; family Acidobacteriaceae; genus Angelobacter. The sequence goes on from DATDNH010000167.1 coordinate 3,301, forward strand.
CATCCACGCAGCCTGCTTAACGTTTTCCGCGCTGTCGATCACGTTGGCGACATCGCTCAGCCGGACCGGCGCGCCATTCCGGTACGCAACAATCACGGATTGATAATCCTTGCTGGAGAGCAACTGATCATTGGCATTGATGGTGAAGGCCTGCCGGGAATTTTCCAGAATGCCTTTGGCCTGGTCCACGTTCGCCGTGTTCAGCGTGTTGCGCACATCTTCCAGGCTCAGCCCGTAGGAAGCCAGCGCCATGGGATTTGCCTGAATGCGCACTGCCGGCTTTTGTCCGCCGCTGATTGAGACCAGGCCGACGCCGGTCAACTGGGAAATCTTCTGCGCCAGCGTGGTGTCTGCAAGGTCCTCCACTTTGGAAATGGGCAGGCTGTCTGAAGTGAGGGCCAGCGTAAGGATCGGCGCGTCCGCCGGATTCACCTTGCTGTAAATGGGCGGATTGGGAAGATCACGCGGCAGAAAAGTTGATCCCGCATTGATGGCCGCCTGCACTTCCTGCTCGGCAATATCAATGTTCAGGTCAAGATTGAATTGCAGCGTGATGACCGAACTTCCAAACGAGCTGGTGGAGGTCATCTGGCTCAGGCCGGGCACCTGTCCAAACTGCCGCTCCAGCGGCGCAGTGACAGAAGACACCATTACGTCCGGTCCCGCGCCGGGATAAAACGTGGTGACCTGAATGGTGGGATAGTCGACCTGCGGCAGCGCGGAAACCGGTAGCTCGCGATACGCAACAATGCCTACCAGCAACACGCCAATCATCAGCAGCGTGGTGGCAACAGGCCGAAGAATAAAGAGCCGTGACGGACTCATCTACTGTGCTGCCTCTCCCGTCTCGCCCTTTGCCCCGCCTGGGCCGGCTCCGCCACGTGGCTCGACGTGACTCCCGGCCTGAAGCTTGTCCTGGCCGTCCGTGACAACCACTTCACCCGGATTCAACCCTTGAGTGATCGCGGTGAAGTTGCCAGCCGTAAGCGAAGCTGTCACATAACGCATGTCCACGCTTTTGTCCGGCTTCATCACGAACACATATGTGCCTTGCGGGCCGCGCTGGATGGCCGCTGCCGGAACCACCGTACTGTTCTTCTTCGTTTCCAGCAACAGATGGCAATTCACGAACTGATTCGGCCACAACGCCTGCTCCGTGTTCTCAAATATGGCCTTGAGTTTGCCTGTGCCGGTAGAAGGATCGATCTGGTTATCAATGGTGAGCAGCTTGCCGGACGCAAGTCTTGTCTGATCATCGCGGCTGTAGGCATCTACCTGCAGGGATCCGGAGCGCATGTGCTGGGCCACGGAGGCAAGATTGTCCGCCGGCAGGGTAAAGACCACAGCAATGGGATGCAACTGCGTAAGCACCAGCAGACCGTTGGGATCGGCAGCATGCACCATGTTGCCTACGTCCACCAGCCTGAGCCCGACGCGTCCACTCACCGGCGCCAGAATGCGCGTGTAGGTGAGATTCAGCTTCACGTTGTCAATCTGCGCCTGATCGGCGCGCACTGCGCCTTCAAGCTGCCCCACCGTGGACTCCTGCGTATCCAACTGCTGTTTGGAGATCACTCCGCCATTCTGATAAAGATCACGAAAGCGGACCAGGTTAACGTTGGCATCCTTCAATGCTGCCTGATCTTTGAAGAGCATTGCTTGCGCCTGGCTGAGTTGCACTTCATAAGGACGCGGATCAATCACGGCCAACAGATCGCCTTCCTTCACCTGCTGCCCTTCACGGAACGCCACCTTCACAAGCTGGCCATCGAGGCGGCTCTTCACCACAACGGTATTGAAAGCCTCTACGGAACCCAGGCCATTGAGATAGACAGGAAGATCGCGGGTATCGACTTTGGCGACCGAGACGGAAACAGCCTGCGATCCGAAACCTTGTCCGCCGCCCTTGCGTCCTCCGCCCTTGGACGATGACTGTTGCTGTTGCTGTTTGGCGGGAGCGTTGCCACATCCGGCAAGAAACGCAGCGGCAAGAACCAGGACGCCGATGCGTACAGTCAAATTAAAACAAGATGAACCCCTCAGGAACATTCATCTCCTCTCTCAATCCACGCCCTAAGAATGTATCAGGGAAACGCGCTATGTCACAGCAACGCGGGTAGCGATCAGAACCGTTCAAGCCCGCGCGGGTGCCGCACCGCAGAAGCGCCACATTACTTAGACTCGGAAAATCAACACTCTGATGATGCAGCTTTGCAAAAAAATTGAAAACAGTTGGTGTGTTAATAATTGTTAACGACATCGGCTCTTGGCTTTTGGCCCTTGGTAGCCCTTGGTAAAAACCAAATCCTCAAGTCAAAAGATCGCCATCCTTCAGCTACAGTCGCCGATGGCGACCTCGCTTCGAGGACAAGCTGCACGACACGAGACACGGACAAGAATTTAGAACGGAAAAGCAATATGCGACAACCAGGTAACAGCGAGACCAAAAACAACAACCGGGTCTAGCCGCTGATTACCGGTGGTAACGCCGATCTTACAAAGGGTAAAAACGTCAATCCCTGGACCTGTGCGAGCATCTGGTACACCGCTACAACCAGCGCAAATATTGAAGAAAATCAGCTCCAGGCCAGAACCAACAGCAAAGCAACAGCAAATCTTGCCGCTGATCCACGGCAACGCCGGGATCTTCGATAAGTGGCCATTGGCTCTTAGCTCACATCAAAACCCTAACCCAAGATCATTGCCCGCGGCGCGAAGGACGAAAAATCGGAAACAGGGTTAAACGCTGTTGTTGACGGTTATATCAGCCCAAGCAGGTAGGTTTTAGGGAGGATTCAGGTTACAAAAAGGGGTGGGTGTCACCTCAGCTTGAGGACGGTCCCTATAACCTGCTGAATTAACGCGGGATAGCTGCGTGGTAAAAATGGGCAGAAGCACCTGGAAGCACGAACGACAGATCCTGGACTTCAGAGTTTTGATTTTTGATTTCAAAACCAAAATCGGGCCTCGAATCCGCGATTCCGCGAGATGCCGCGTGGTTATTGGCAAAAGCTCCGCGCGGAATGCCTCGCGGATGGGGATTCCTCGCGCGAGAAAATGCAGATGGTTTACGCATATACATCATGGAAGCAGCCCTTAGTAATTCGCCATTAGCAGTTGGCTGAGGACCAACACCACAAGACCAAAACCAAAACCGAGATCGAGATCCACAAATCAAACTCGCCGGGCGGGACGGTTAAAACCAACCAAAAAGTAGGTTTTAGGCAGGTTTTAGGATACTTTTTTTGTCGAAGTATCCAAAATACAGGCAACAGGCCACAGGTGACAGGGGGCCGAGCAGCAACAGCAAATCCAACACCAAAATCATTAACCGCAAAAGACGCAGAGGACGCAAAGGAAACTGGGCTGTTATCCTCTCTTCCTCCTTTTCCATTGAATCTACTGGAGGTAAATCCGAGAGGATGGCCGGAGGATGAGAGGATAATCCTCTCCGACTCGCCTTATCCGAAATGGGCCTTGTATCCGTTCTTCCGTTCTGGCTTGGAAGATACTGGAAACTAACGATATACGCCGGAACGGATTGAGAACGGAAGCCGTTTCATTCGTTCTGTTCCGTTCGGTACTGCCGACCGGCTGAATGGAAATGCAGATCCATGGCATGCCAGCACCCCACCACGCGCAAAAAGCGCGCGCGCGTTGGGGACCAAGCTGCCAGCACCCCACCATGCGCAAAAAACACGCCCGCGTTGGGGACCCCGCTGCCGGGATTAAAAAACACATCGTTGCCGCTCATCCGCTGAACCTATTGAGTTCACAAGAGTTAGCTGGGAGCGGCAAGGGAGCGGAAGCCATTCTATCCGCTCCTTGCCGCTACCAAGACGATGAGGCACAAGAGTCCCACCGCGTTCACGCCCGCGAGGACGAAGAGTTTAGTTTCTTCCTCAGTGCACACTACACACTTCGGTCAGAATGACACGTCGTTCACCTGCGATTCTGTCAGCGCAGGTGGTCTTTATTGTTTTGTCAAAGATCAAGACGCACTCACGCATTCGCGGGAGCGCGGTCGCCCTGGGGCGACAGTCACATTTCACTCATGGGAAATGTGAGCCATGCCCAGAATGAGGGATGGGATGGAATGGGTCAAGAGGATAGCGTCAAAAGTACGTCATTGTGACAGCCAGTGGCTGTCAAAACGACAGCACTCAGCATTCAGCAATCAGCCAAACCGAAAAGGCAAAACCAGAAACAGCAAATTCCTCGATGGAAAAGCGGCAAAGACCAAAGGCAACAGCAACACAAAATGCATGGATTCTTTCCTTCGGCTACACAGGCTCGCCTCCCACGACACGCCGGGGCAGGCCCATATCGGCTGCGCTCAGGGCAGGCCCAGAGGTCATTGCACTGTGATATTGATATTCAGCGTCTGGTTGGGATTGGCAGCTTGTGCGCCTCCTCCGGTGGCGGCGCCAGTTGCTGAAACCGTCATCGTCGTTGCCCCCGACGGGGTTCTCGGTGGAGGCGGCGGTGGTGGAGTTGAGCTTCCACCTCCACAACTGGTCAGGGAGATAACCAGCAGAAGAGTCAACAGGCATCCCAGGACCACGTAGCTGCGTTTGTGTCGCCGCGCGCCTGCCAACAGGAGCACGCCTACAGCGATTGGACCCCAGCTCCAAATCTTCGCGTAAACGCCGTTACGATTTGCCGGTCGTAGGGGTTGCGGCAGCAGCAACGCGTTCGGTCCTGTAGTCTTCACCGTAAGCGTTGTGGTGGCCGTGGTGGCAGACGGCCCGACCGATGTGCTGGTGGGAACGAACGAGCAGGTCGCAAGTTGGGGCAGATTGCCGCAACTGAAGCTGATTGTCCCATTAAAAGCGTTGATCGAGGTGGTGGTAATTACAAACGTCGCAGACTGGCCCGCCAGGAGGGTTGCCGAATTCTTATTCGTCATGAGGGTGTAGTCGGGGGGAGCCGGCGCGTTGACCACCTGCACAAAAGGCGCGGAGGTTGAGCCGGAAAAGTTGGTGCTCCCAGAATAGGTGGCAACGATGGTATGCGAACCGACCGTCAAAGAGGTATCGCCAAACGAGGCAACACCATTCAGCGGTGAAATCACTGCCAGCGGAGCGGCGCCATCAGTAAACGTGACAAATCCGCCGTCGGGCATGAAAGTGGCCGAAGACAATGTGGCATTCAGGAATATTTTGGATCCCAAAATGGACGGCGAGCTGCTGGAACTCACCACTGTCGTGGTGGGCGCCGGGTTCACCTGAACGGAGAACGGCGCGGAACTACTTGGAGGATGCGCGCTGCCTCCTCCGGTGTAATCGGCAAAGATGGTATGCGGACCACCGCCCAGAGTTGTCGGGGTTTGCGCATTGCCATTGGCATCCACATTGATGCTGACAATGAACTGACCATCGGCGGTGAAGGTGACCACGCCGGTCGTAGGCGGCCCGCCACTCTGGCTGACAGACGCTTTATAGGTAGCCGCCTGGCCAAAGGTGGAGGGATTGGGGCTGACGCTGAGCGTAGTTGAGGTGGGACTGGTGGGCGGCGCAATCACATTGGATCCGTTTTCGCCAAAGAGTGAGCCGTTCGCCTTGTCCGCAACCACCAAGCTCTGGAAACCTACGGTGTTGAAGGTCACGGAAAATGTGCCAGTACCGTCCGTCAGCATGGAATCAGCGGGAAGAACTGCTGCTGAGTCGCCGGACGAGAAATGGACCGGGCCGGTGTAGCTGGTAACAATGTTGTTGCTTGAATCTCTGGCGGAGACGATCACGGAAATAGGCGTACCCTGAACTGCGGTTCCGGGCTCCGCTACCTTGATGGTATCGACAGCGCTTTTGGGAACTGTGTAGTTGGCGCTGCCGGTAAACAACGGCATAGCCACATCCGTGGCGGTAATGCTTTGAAATCCACCTGGAGCACTCGGAGTGCTCAGTGACACGACAAAAGTGTGAAAACCGGCGTCCGCCGCGGTGAAAGTGTAATCGGCCGGAAGGGTGGCGCCGGGATCGGTGCTGGTAAAGTGCACGGTTCCGGTGTAACTGGTAATAGGGTGGCCGGCGTTCGACTGTGCCGTCACGGGAAGATCGAACTGCTGGCCCGGGAAGACGTTCTGCCCTCCTGCAATATTGAACACAGCCGGGCCATCAACGCAATCATTTTGAAAATTGGAAAAGATTCTCTGGATGGTATAAGGCTGGCCGTTGGAGAAGAACGTTGCCTCTTGACCATCGCAGAGGTCCGCGATTTCCTCCCCATCCGATGCCTGGATCCAGGCGAGCGGCCTGGCAATGGCAGTAGCGATGCCGACATCGGCATCTGTGACCGCTTCCGACAACTCATGGGACAGCACGTTGGTGACAGTATCAAGTTGGCCGGTGCCACCACATCCGGTGCTGCAACCGCTGGGCGGCTGCATGTCCGGCAGCACGCTGTAGAGAAGGTTCTTTCCACCGAACAGTCCGAGGGTCGTGGAATGATATCCGCAGAAGCCGCCATTCACGCAACTGCTGGAGGTTCCGAGACGGATCGTCTTGCCCGGCGGGAAGAAGATGACATAGACAGTGTTGGGATTGCCGTGTGCGTCGAGTACAGGAGCCGGCAAATTGTTTGCGTTAAGCTGTGCCAAGAGCTCTGCCTGAATCTGGTCATCGGTGATGGTGGAACCGTTATTGGCGCTGGAGGGAGTGATGGTAAAGAGCCCGTCAAAAACACCGTGACCAATGGTCTGGTTGCTCCCTGGCTGACCATCCGCTGCGGCCACTCCTGTCGTGGTGTACTCATTGAGCATGTCAAAGAAAGGGCCGGCCGTAATGGCAATTGAAAAACTGGCAACGCTGGGCGCCGTGGTGGAACTGATACCAGAAAGATACCCGCTGCCGCCATACAACACCTCAACCACGTGAACGTTTGAGATTACCGGTCCGCCAAAGTAAGTAACGTGCGCTCCAGCCGACAGTTGCCCGGCGGAATGCACAGCGCCCTGCTCCCGAAATGGGACGATCCGCACCGGCTGCGCTGGAGAGCGCTCGCTCTTATCAGGTGATGGGGATGTCTGAGCGCAGGCACTGATGCTCAAACCCAGAATCCCTATCAGGAAAAGAAAATGAGCGGAACAAGGAAAAAGTCCAGCGCAGAAGCGCTGGAACTCAGAGACACGACGACACTTCATAAGATAACTCTCTCCGCTGCGGCGGCCGCGGGCCGGATGCATATCGGAACCACTTCAGATTACTGGGGGAGCAGCTCTGGATTTTATAAATAGCTTGTGACAATAGCAATTAGGATTTAGCACTAGGAAGGCAGGGGACAGCAAAACCCAGGCAACTGGCAACAGGCCACGGCAACACCAAACAGCAGATTCCTCGGAGAAAGGCAGAGACAGAAGGTCAGGAGTCAGAAGACAGAAGTCAGGAGTCAGAAGACAGAAGTCAGAAGACAGCCAAATCAAATGCCGCAGCAGATTCCTCTCCCGCAGAGCGGGATCGGAATGACAAATTGAGCTAAGGGCCAAAGGCCAAGGACTAAGGGCTCCTGTTCAGATGCCCATCGAACCACGCGGCCACGCGTTCGATGACGTCGCGCTGGTGGGCGGGATTGGCGAAAGCGTGGCCTTCGCGCTCATAGACCACGAATTCGTTTTCTACGCCCAGCGTCTTCAGCGCGTGCCAGAATTCGTAGGACTGCGGTGTGGGACATTCGCCGTCGCTATCGCCTACCACGATCAGCGTGGGAGTCTTTACGTTCTTGATGAAGGTGATTGGAGAACTTTTGGCATAGACAGCGGGATCTTCGTAGACGGACTTGCCGAAGAACGGAATCATCCACTGATCAATCTGGTTCTCACCATAGTAGCTCTGGAGGTTAGCGAGGCCAGCCCCGGCTGCTGCAGCGGCGAAGCGGCTGGTTTGCGTGACGCCCCACATGGTCATGTATCCACCGTAGCTCCATCCGGTCAGACCCAGGCGATGCTCGTCGATAGGCGCCTGTTTTAATGCCGCATCCACGCCGGACATGACGTCGCGCCAGTCGCCATAGCCAAAATCTTTTACGTTGGCGCGGGTAAAGGCCTCGCCCTGGCCATAGCTACCGCGCGGATTGGGGAAGAAAACAAAATATCCGTCGCCGGAGAGGGCGACAGCAAAGCTGTGCGGCCCGGGCCAGCCCTGGTGCGCCATGGAGCTTGGCCCGCCGTGCACATTGACCACCATGGGATATTTCTTGGCCGGATCGAAGTTGCGCGGATACATCAGCCAGCCCTGAAGATTGAATCCTTCGTTGCTCCAGTGAATGCTCTTTGCCTCGCCCCAGGCAGGCTTGAGATTGGCATTGCGCGAGGTGATCTGCTTCCAGTCGCCGATGGGCCCGGCCCACACTTCCGGTGGACGGCTGAATGACTGGCGAAGCATTGCGGCAGTTTTTCCGTCTGCTGCCAGACTGACAGCAGAGCCCCAGCCGGTGGCGGTAATCTGGTCGTCAGTCTTCCACAGGGTTTCGATTTTTCCGCTGGCGGGATCGAGGCTCGCCAGCGCAGCGCCGCCATCGATCCATTCGCCAAAGAGAATGCGGCCGTCGCGCGTCCAGGTAAGCCAGCTGGCAGAGGCTTTCATGTCGGGCGTAATGTTCCGGGCTTCGCCACCTTCGGCGGGAACGACGAAGATGTCGCCACCAACGGCAGGCTCATCGCTCATGATGCCGCCGATGAAGGCGACGGATTTGCCGTCCGGCGACCACGCAGGCACGGCAATCTGAAGCGCCGGCTTGTAGATGGATTTCATGGCATCCGTGGCGCCGGCGGCGCTCAGGGTGTAGAGCTGCGCGATATACCAGTTGTTGTCACCGTTGCCGTGCGCGGCGGTCACGACGAAGCTACGACCGTCCGGCGACCAGTCATATTCGTAGATGTACATATCCGGCGGGGAAATCTGGCGCAACGTCGCGCCGGCAACATCGACCAGCGCGAGACGCTGTTCGGTGACCGCTTCCTTGATTACTCCGGTCTGCGCAGTTTCGGCCTGGAGCGGTCCGGATGCGCGCGTGGCGTTTTCGGTGAAGAGTACGGCAACGGTTTTGCCGTCGGGCGACCAGCCGGGAGAATCGAGGAAGCCTTTTACGTCAGTAAGTTTTGTGGATTTTCCGGTGGCAACGTCGGCGATGTAGAGCTGCTGCCGGCCGGACTTTGCAGCATCGGAGAGAAACGCAATGCGCTTAGAGTCCGGCGACCACGCAATGTTGCTTTCAGAAACGGCGCTTCCTGCGAGGACGGCGCTGATTCTATGCGATGCACCACCGTTCACGTCCGAGACATAGATCGCTGAACCGCCCTGAGGCAGGCTCTCCACCCAGGCGACATGTTTGCCGTCGGGCGAAATGGCGGTCTGCTCGAATTCATGCGCGGCAAAGAGCGTGTGGATGACGTCCTGCAGCGCCGGATTGGCCGGCTGCTCCTGGGCAACGGCTGAAGAAGCAAGAACGATTAGAACCGCAGAGATTGATGTAAGCGCTCTGAGCATAACCGAAACACCTTACCACTGATGCCACAGATCACGCAGATTTTTGCAGATAATGCGGCCGGTCTTCAGATTTGGCTGATTGCTAATTGCTGACTGCTGCTTTTCTATTACTTATTCCCTGTTCCCTGCTTTATCGTGCCGACGGCGTGGATGTGGAGTTCGACTTTGTCGCTGACGCGGAGGAACAGCGCGCTCGGGTTCTTGAGGCCCCACTTGATGTAGGGAATTTCGAAGGAAGTATCGGCGGTGAGCGACGAGCCCTGCACTTGCGCGTTTACGTCCAGCGTCAGGGGATGCGACTGGCCGTGCAGAGAGATCGTGCCTTCGAGCTGGATCTTTGAGCCGCCCGCGGAAGCGAGAGTTCCCTTCATCTGTTGCGGAGTGAAGATGATGTCCGGATACTTGTTGGCCTCAAGGACATCATGCGTCATTTTGTGGTCGCGGGATTGGCTGCCGCTGTCGCCGCTGGAGGCGTTTACCACCAACCGTCCGCTGGCCGGGCCGCCAGCGGGATCGAACTGGATGGAGCCTGATTTCAGCAGAAAGGTGCCGTGGACGGTATGAAATGTGCTGTCCACCGTGAATTGAACTTTGGTCTGCGCCGTGTCAAGGTCCAGCGTCTGTTGCTGCGGAGCGGGCGTTGCGGCGCAAAGGAGGGCGAGGAGAGAAATGATGGGTAAAGCGTTTTTTAATTTTGCTGGAAAAATTTTAGCGAAGGGTTTTAAAGCATGGTGGGAATGCCTTAATGCAGCACGGTTTGAGTAAAGATTCTCGGGGTCCTTCGACTCCTCCTCACCCGCCGCAGCGGGCTCGGACTCGCTCAGGATGACAGGACTAATATTTTTTTTATTTTTGCAAAATCGTTCTTGCGTCCACAACATTGTTTTCTTCCTCAATTCATTCACGCGATCAGGACTTGCCAGCCGAGATTCAGGATGCCGCGAATGCCGAAATTCTTCAAGCTCAGTTCTCCGACGTGCACGGAGAGCAGTCTCTCAAACAGCGCGGGCCGGCGAACGAAGGCCCGCATGGCGTGACGGCGCACCCAGCAGCTTTTGTCCATGAGCAGCATGTTTTGCGCCATGAACGATGGCAGATTGGAAATCTCCCGGTGCGCCGCCTGATATAGCGATAAATCATTTGCCGCCAGGGCGCGGCCAAGCGCGCGCGCCTGGCGAAATGCCATGGCCAGGCCTTCACCGGTGATTGCATCCACCGAGCCGGAAGCTTCGCCGATCAGCGCGGCCCGTCCACGAATGACGGATTTCAAAGTGCGCGAGATGCTCACAGCTCCGCGCACTGAAGTGGTTCGTTCTGCGGTTGCCAGGTGGCGCGCGAGCGCGGGAAACTGCGCGATTCCCGCGTCAAACGACGGAAATCTTTTCCGCGAGATCAGGGCCACACAGATTTCTGTCGGGGCAACAGGCGTGACATAGGCCTGGCCTTCCGCTCCCCAGTAGATCTCGACAAAGGGGCTGAGCGGCGGGACATGAAAATGCCGGCGCAGGCCGATGCGCTGGGTGTGCTCGCGTCCGGCAGAAAGGCCGGCCCAGTTGCGCACGCGCGAATGCTGGCCGTCTGCTCCCACCAGCCAGCGCGCCCGCACCACTTCCCTGCCGATGCGCACGCCCAGAGGTTCCAGCCCGCGCACATGCGTGCCCCACTGCATTTGCACACCGAGGCGCGCGGCATGATCGAGCAGGAGCTGGTGCAGCAGGGTGCGGCGAATTCCGATTCCCTGCCCGCGCGGAAACCGGGCCAGCACGGCGCCTTCAGGCCCGATGAACCTGATACCATGAAAGATACCGGTTCCCGTTTCGGGAATTTCGATGCTTACGCCGAGGTCGTGCAGCGCGCACTGCGCGTCCGGCATCAGGCCTTCGCCGCAGGCTTTGTCGATGGGCGGCGTGGCGGAGTCGGCCACCAGCACGCTGAAGCCCTGCCGGCGGGCGGCAATGGCCGCGGCCAGTCCGGCGGGTCCTCCGCCTACCACGAGCACGTCGGTATCGAGTTTTTTATTCATGCATCACCGCAAACGCAAAACCATTTGGCCGCGAATAAACGCGAATGAACGCAAGTTTGGGAAAAACCAAAATCAAGACCCTCAACACAGAGGAACAGAGTAAGCAGAGAGAAGGAGAATTGTTGATCCACGGCACGCCAGCACCGCGCACGGCGGAACAGATTTCTGATTGTTGATTTTCGATTTCAAAAGCAACGGCAAAAGCGAAACCAAACGCAAAGGCCGAGGAAGCGCGGGAGGACAAAAGGGCAAGAGAATTTAAAAAAGAAACTTCAATTAACGCGAATTCAAAAGAATACGCGGAATCGTTTCTGCGGGCGATCAGGTCTTTGTTCATCGAATTTGGGCCAGCTCCCTTGTATACAGGCGGTTGTTGGGAAACTGCCGGGAAAGGCCTTGCAATAACTCGCGGGCGCGGTTGCGGTCCTGATCGCGCAGAGCGGCAATGGCCAGCAGCAGGCGCGCATAGGGCTGCAGGTAATGGCCTTTTTCGGCGGTAATGCGAAGGTTCTTGATTCCGGTATCTTTGTCAGTCTGCGCGCCGCCCATGTGGAGAAGCCAGCGCACAGGCGCGGCGCGAAGGCTCAGCAGATAATTCTCTACGCCAATCGCGAGATAAGCGTCGTAGTACGAGGAATTGTTCCGGAGCAGGGTTTCCGCCGCCGTGCGCGCCTGTTTCAGGTAGCTCAGCCCGGCAAGATTGCGTTTCTCAATCAGCGCCAGATAGTCTCCGCGGAGCGCCAGCATCAGTATGTTGGCGAACATGGCGTTGGCATCTTTCCCGTCATGGGAAAGGCGATCCAAAACCAACTTCCGCGCTTGTTCCAGTTGTGAGTCAAATTTCTGTTTTACTTGAGCGTCCGGGCTGAGCTGTTTCTGGTTTTGAAAGTTCTTGTCGTTGGTAAAAAACTCTGCTTCCAGAATGTGCAGCCGATCAAATTCTGAAAACAGATAGGCTGCGGCATCGGAGACCGGTCCCATGGGATCCTGGGGATGGAGCCGCTGCCAGCGCGCGAATACCTGATGTGCCGCTTCGAAATCCAGGTTGTACATGTTGCAATATCCGGCGGCCAACCCGGCACAGAAGTCGTTGGGCTTCTGGTCAAAGGCGGCCAATCGCAGGGAGAGCAGCAGTAATATTGGAGCTACAAGCAAATTAGCCGCAAATTTCCGCAAGATGAGCGCAGATTGATGGAAGTTGAGAATCGGGTCATCGCGTCGTCGGGCCACCACCACCCCATCACGCGCAAGACAAAACCGCGCGCGCTGGGGACCCCGGGTCATCGGGTCATCAAAAAGTAAAGGGCGCTGGCCCGTTCCGGTTTCTCCGTGGCTCCGTGTCTCGGTCGTGACTTCTTGTTTTTTCACAACCAAAATCTCAGCTAAATATTCAGCGTGCGATGGGCGAGACGCAGGGCGTCCCGCCAGAACGAGCCTGAAGAATGGATAAAATCCATGACGTCGCGGACTGCATCCACAAATCTTTCAATCTGCATTTCGCTCACGATGAGTGGAGGCGCGACTTTCAGCACCATAAAGTTGTTGCCGCAGAGTTGGGTGAGAATTTTTTGTTCGCGGAAGAGCCGCATCACCAGCATCTGTCCAAACATCGCCGGATGGACGATG
>DATDNH010000168.1:0-2913 GCA_036518395.1 Candidatus Angelobacter sp.
AACAGTCCTCTCTAGCGTGCGAAGAACCGCAGGGTCTCTCCGAATCTCCGCTTCGCGGAGATCCCTCGAGATGACGTTTTGAGAGTTCCAAGTAAGCCCTGAGAGTTAACGGATGGCCAGCGGCTCTTTGGCATCGACAAAAGCCACAGCTTCTTCAAGCAACTCCTGCACGAGCTCAGGCGAGGCCGCTTCAGAATACAGGCGCATGAGAGGTTCAGTGCCGGAGACGCGCATCAGCAGCCACGCTTCTGCCCCATTCCCGTTTGTCGGGGCATCGAGGAAGAACTTGATGCCATCAAGATTTTCCTTGCTCAGGATTTTGTAACGACCTAACGACTGGACATCCTTGCTGGCGGCACGGGTAATCGCGGCCTGCTTGATCTCATTGGGAACATGAAGATCGCGCCGCGCATAGTAATGCGGGCCATATTCTTTTTGCAGATCTTCCACGAGCTGGCCGAGGCTTTTGCCTTTGTCGGCCATGATGTTGGCCAGCAGCAGCGAGTTCAGCAGGCCATCGCGTTCCGGCAGATGCCGCTGGATGCCGATGCCTCCGGACTCTTCTCCGCCGATCAGGATTTCTTTTTCCAGCATCAGGTCGCAGATGTATTTGAAACCGACGCCGCACTCGTGGAGCTTGCGTCCATGTTTGGCCGCGATGCGGTCCAGCATGCGCGTGGTATTGAAGGCGCGGACGACGTCGCCTGGCCAGTCTTTATGCGTGAGCAGCCACTCAAGGATGATGGAATAGCACTTGTGTGAATCGACAAAGCTGCCATCTTCAGCCACCGCGCCGATGCGGTCGGCGTCACCATCGGTCGCCATGCCGCCGTGGCATTTTTCCTTGACGACGGTCTCCTGCAACATGCGAATGTGAGGCTCGATGGGCTCAGGATTGATGCCGGGAAAAAGAGGATCTACTTCAGCCCGGATCTGCACATGCCGGATGCCGCGCTCGGTGAAGATGCCGGAGAGCACGTTGCGTCCGGCGCCATACATGCAGTCGATGGCGAACTTGAAGTTGGCTTTGGCGATTTTGTCGAGATCAACGAAGCCGGTAATGGCGTTTACAAATGGAGTCGTGAAGTCTGCTTCTTCAATTTTTGCCGTCGAGCCTTTGGGCATTGCGCCGGCACGCACTTCGTCCTCAATCTGCTTGATAATGCCGGGAGTCGCCGATCCGCCATAGGTGGCCTTGAACTTGACTCCATTCCAGCTCCAGGGATTGTGGCTGGAGGTAATCATGACTCCGCCAGCGGTGCGCTGGGCCTTGACTGCATAAGACAGCGCCGGAGTGGGCGTGTAATCGTTGGCAAGTTTTACAGGGATTCCGGCGCGCGCGATGACTTCTGCTGTGGCTTCGGCAAAGCGGCGGGAGCCGAAGCGCGTATCGTAGCCGATGACGAGCCCGCGCCGGGGTTCTTCGTTCTTCAAAACGTAAGAAGCGATAGCGCCGGCCACCCGGCGCACGTTTTCGAAGGTGTAATCCTCGGCGATTACGCCACGCCAGCCATCGGTACCGAACTTGATTTCATCTGCCATGAGAATTCGTTTCGCTCCACTCTGTATGCTTTGTGGCTGGATTTAGCTGCTAGCTACTAGCTTCTAGCTACTAGTGAAGACAAAACCAAAAATCAAATATTCGCTTTCGCTAGAAGCTTCTTTTCACACCAAGTCCGTCATCTTTTTGTCGTTCAGGTACTTCACAATTTTGCCCACGTCCTGGGAGTGCTCGCGGGTGGTGATCAGGATGGCGTCCTCGGTTTCCACCACGACCAGATCGTTGACGCCTACAACAGCGACGAATTTATGCGGGGCATAAATATAGTTACCTTTGGACTGGAGGGCAAACCAATCCTTGCCTTCGACCACGTTCCGGCCATCCTGTTTGCCATTGGCGTGGTGTTCATACAGAGCTGCCCAGGAGCCAAGATCGTTCCAGCCAAAATCCGCTTTGAGACAAAAAAGATTGGACGAG
Source organism: Candidatus Angelobacter sp. (assembly GCA_036518395.1). Lineage (GTDB taxonomy): Bacteria > Acidobacteriota > Terriglobia > Terriglobales > Acidobacteriaceae > Angelobacter. The sequence goes on from DATDNH010000168.1 coordinate 1,979, forward strand.
CGCTGGCCCTTGGCGGAACGCGGCTCCAGCACCGCATAATCAATGCTGATGTTTTCGCACCTGGGATAAAGCTCTTCGAACTTCTTTTTGAAATCCTTTTTTCCCCAGGCTGCTGCTATTTCCTCGAGATAAGGCGCGGTTTCAGAAAGGTGTTCGCGCAGAGCGTGGGTGAGCGTGCGCGCGCTCCATACGAATATGCCGCTGTTCCAGCAATAATTGCCGGCGGCCACGAACTCTTCGGCTTTTTGCTGGTTCGGCTTCTCCGTGAAGCGCTTCACGTGGGACAAAACACTGTCCATGCTCTCTCCAGTCTCGATGTAGCCATAGCCCGTTTCAGCGCGAGTGGGCTGAATGCCCATGACAACGATGTTTTCCCCCTTGCCTGCAAGGTCTACTGCCCGCAGCAACAGTTTGCGGAATTTTTTTTCATCGGCAATCACGTGATCGGCGGGAAACATGCCAATGATGGACTGGGGATCGGTGCGCTCCAGTACAAATGCCGCCAACCCAATGGCTGGAGCAGTATTGCGCGGCTCCGGTTCGATGACGATCTGGCGCGGCGGGACTGCGGGGAGCTGGCGCTGGATCTCTTCCGCCACGAATTCATTGGTGATGATCCAGAAATTCTTCTCATTGGCCGCGGGCGCGAGGCGTTCGACCGTCTTCTGGATCATGGTTTGCTTGCCATCCAGGGCGAGCACCTGCTTGGCCAGCCGGCGGCGGCTTCGCGGCCAGAAGCGTGTGCCGCTGCCTCCGGCCAGGATCACGGGATAAAAGTTGTGTTCAGATGACGCCATTCTTCAAGTCAGGTAAATGAAATCTACCGTTCATTGTGCTACACCGGCGCCAGTTTCCACCAGCACGGTTTTAGGATGACTGACCTTTGCCGCCGGCAGGGACGAGCACAGAAATTCAACTTCCCATTGCGGCTTGAC
>DATDNH010000169.1:0-7635 GCA_036518395.1 Candidatus Angelobacter sp.
ATATGAAATACATAAGAAATAAATGGCTCATCATAGCAGTCCTGCTGACTGCGATCGGGATCCTGACTGCGTTTAAATTCCAGACGGGAAAAGCGACCCAATACTACACCGAAAAGGCGCAGCAAGGCGACATCGAAAATCTGGTGCAGGCCACTGGCAGCATCACGGCAGTTACTACTGTCCAGGTCGGCTCTCAGGCTTCCGGGACCATTCAGAACCTGTACGCGGATTTCAATACCCATGTCAAGAAAGGTCAGGTCATAGCCCAGATCGAGCCCTCATTGTTCCAGGGCGCGTTGTTGCAGGCAAAAGCCGACTTGCAGGATGCCAATGCCAATCTCGAAGCCGCCAAAGCGAACCTGGCTAAAGCCGAAGCAGCAGAAGTGCAGACCAACCAGGACTACGCGCGAAATCAGGAACTGGCAAAAGATGGCGTAATTCCTGCGCAGCAGCTCGACGCCGCCAAGGCCGCATGGGGAAGTAACGTTGCAGCAGTTTCCGCGGCCAAAGCGCAGGTCACGCAATCCGCCGCGCAAGTGCAGCAAAAGGCAGCAGCGGTGACGGTCGCGCAGACCAACCTGGATCACACCATCATTCGCTCACCCATCGATGGCACCGTAGTGGCCCGCAACGTGGATGTTGGCCAGACCGTGGCGGCATCATTGCAGGCGCCAACGCTCTTCACCATTGCTCAGGACCTCACCAAAATGCAGGTCTACGTGAGCACCGATGAAAGCGACGTTGGGGCCATCCACATTGGCCAGCCGGCCAACTTCAAAGTTGATGCGTTTCCCAACCAGACGTTTAGAGGGATGGTTTCGCAGGTGCGTTTGAATGCAACCACTGTGCAGAACGTGGTTACGTACACCACCGTGGTTGATTTCAACAATCCCGACATGAAGCTGTTTCCCGGTATGACGGCGTACGTAAGCATTCCAGTCGCCCAGGCACAGAACGTAATGAAGGTGCCGAACGGTGCGCTGCGTTTCACCCCGCAAACCACTGGACAGCAGTCGCACGCGCAGAATTCCAACGGCGGATCAGGACGCATGAAGGATTCGACCATGGGAACCGTGTGGAAACTGGCCAGCAACAAATCGCTTCAGCCGGTGCAAGTCAAAATGGGAATTACGGACCACACGTTCACTGAGGTAACGCAGGTGTTGAAAGGCTCGTTGAATCCGGGTGATGAGCTCGTCGTCGGTTCGGCTGCGTCGAGCCAGCAAAAGCAGGCCAGCACCAGCGCTCCAGGTCTCGGAGGCGGAGCAGGCCGCGGCGGCTTCGGACGTTAAGAGAATTTAAACGTAGAGACGTTGCACTGCAACGTCTCCTGCGCGGAGCGCGGATGACCAGACAAACAAGAGGACTTTATGGCAACGCAAGCACAAATCGAATTGAATGCCGCAGTAATCAACGGCGCAAACCTGATGCTCGAAAAGCCCGTGATCCAGGTGGAAGACGTACACAAATCCTACGATCTGGGCGAGACCAAGGTGCATGCGCTACGCGGAGTGGAGCTGACCATTAAGCCGGGCGAGTTCGTGGCCATCATGGGATCGAGCGGCAGCGGCAAGTCCACATTCATGAACATGCTGGGCTGCCTGGACAGACCGAGCAGCGGACGCTACCTGCTGGAAGGCACAGATGTAGCGCGCCTGGACAAAAAGCAACTGGCTGAAATTCGCAATCGCAAGCTTGGCTTCGTGTTTCAGGGTTTCAATCTGCTCTCCCGCACAACCGCGCTGGAGAACGTGGAGCTGCCAACGTTGTACGCGCACATGGAAAAATCAGCGCGGTTGGCTCGCGCCAAAGAGGTGCTGGAGATGGTCGGGCTGGGCTCGCGTCTGGAGCACTTCCCTTCGCAGCTTTCCGGGGGACAGCAGCAGCGCGTTGCCATTGCCCGGGCGCTGGTGAATAGGCCGGCGATTCTGCTGGCCGACGAGCCAACCGGGAACCTGGACAGCCGTACCTCGGTTGAAATCATGCAAATCTTCCAGGAGCTGAATGATGCCGGCTTGACCATCGTTCTGGTCACGCACGAGCAGGACATCGCCCGCTATGCGAAAAGAATCGTGGTCTTTCGCGATGGCAGGATCCTGCGCGACGAACCGGTGCTGGACCGTCCGCGCGCAGAAGAGGAATTGAAGACTCTTCCAGGCGTGGAATAAACCAAATGATCACCACGGAGACACGGAGGCACGGAGAAAGTCAGTAGAAAGAAAAGGAGGACGTAGAAAGACGAACACGAAAATACGAGGGACATTGAAATGCGGAAAACCATATACAAATTCGAAATTTTATTTGTGATTTTCTCCGTGCCTCGGTGTCTCCGTGGTGGATTTTGAGGTGACTTATGGACTTCATAGCAATTTTGAAAATCGCAACTAGGGCGCTCACGCGCAACAAGATGCGTTCGCTGCTCACCATGCTGGGAATCATCATCGGTGTCGGTGCGGTAATCGCCACCGTAGGTGTGGGCCAGGGCGCGCAACAGCAGGTGCAGGATCAGATTGCCGCCATGGGAACGAACGTGATCTTCATTAGCTCCGGCACGGTCAACCGTGGCGGACTGCGGCTGGGCAGCGGCGCCACCAAAACCCTGGTCTACGACGACATGCAGGCCATCCTGCGCGAAGTCCCCACCATTTCCATGGCCGCTCCCAGCAGTGGAAGCAGCGCGCAGATCGTATTTGACAATCAGAACTGGAACACGCGCGTCACCGGCACTGAGCCACAATATTTCCAGATCAGGGATTGGGCTTTCGCTCGCGGCTCAAACTTTGTCCAGGACGACGTAGCGCGTTCGGCCAACGTTGTAGTCCTCGGCGCAACCGTGCAGCAAAATCTTTTTGGCAACTCTGATCCCATCGGCCAGACGGTCCGCATCGGCAATCTACCTTTTCAGGTCGTGGGCGTGCTGCAGGCCAAAGGACAATCCGGAATTGGCCAGGACCAGGACGACGCGATTTACGTCCCCATCACTACGCTGCAAAAGAAAATCACCGGCCAGGACTGGCTGCAGAACATCATTGCCTCTGCCACGTCGCAGCAGGCCAGCTATGCGGCGCAAGACCAGATCACGGCTTTGCTGCGCGACCGTCATCGCATCCGGCCGGGACAGGATGACGACTTCAGCGTGCGCAATCTCGCTGACGTGGCCCAGCTCGCCGATCAGTCATCCAAAGTCATGACACTGCTCCTGGCTTCGATTGCCGGCGTCTCGCTGATCGTCGGCGGCATCGGAATCATGAACATCATGCTCGTTTCCGTGACCGAACGGACGCGCGAAATTGGTATTCGTATCGCTATCGGCGCAACTGAGTCAGACGTGCTGCGTCAATTCCTGAGCGAATCAGTGGTGCTGAGCGTCTCCGGAGGAATTATCGGAATTCTCTTCGGCGTGATTTCATCCATCACCATCACCAAGGTGCTGGGCTGGCACATTCTCATCTCAACCGTTGCCGTGGTTGCCGCAGTCGTGTTTTCCATGGCGGTTGGAATGTTCTTTGGCTTCTATCCCGCGCGCAAAGCCGCGCGTCTGGACCCAATCGAAGCGTTGAGGTTTGAATAAGGACGTGTTGGTGAATCGAGGAACTCTGCTACGTCTCTGAGACCCGCGCCAGCGCGGCTCACTTCAAAATTAGAGCATTTGAGTTGATGTTATACCCGACCAGAATGGCGCGGCCTTCCACGATGCGCCATGTAAAGCTCTCAGTGCCTGTCGCATTTGAGAATCTTGTCTGGTAAGAAAGCATCACAAACGTTCCCTGACCGGCCAGCCACTTGGTTTGAGTGTTCTGCAACTCTGGATTTTGAATTCCACCCAGTTTTCGGTGGCACGCCTGCAGCAGAGCGGTTAGTTCCGGTTCATTCGTTGCTTTCCTGAATGCTTCGTCAGCTTCTGTATAGATCGTGTGGTACTGCTCCGAATCGAATTGTGAATGAAATCGAGCAACACCTTCCTTGGCCAGTTCGATGTCCTTTGGAGCATTGCAAGAACTAAGGCAACCGGACAAAGAAGTCAGCGCGGCCAGGAGTATGACCGTGCCGACCACTGGTGTAGAGTTCCCCTTACTCACTGTCCAACCTGCCTTTGGTGCAGGCATTATAAAGGCTCAGCGAGTTCATTCGGCACTCAGCCAGCATTCCAATCACGGGCGATCACGCGCGCCCACGGCGATCACGGCGATAGTGAAATCCAGCTACTCTCATTCCTTTACAAAACCACACCCTTCCTAACCCGCAAATTCGCGACCTCTAGACCCCCCGAGTGTTCTAAATACTAGGAAGGTTTTATCGCCAGGTTCCGGCCTCAATCAGAAGGCAATACATTGAAAACAACCGCAGGGCCTGGACGGGAGGAATTATGAATCGACTGAAAGTATTACTGATCACCACTGCACTCATACTGGGCAGTTCGGCCCTGGCGACGGCCGAGGAACATCACCGTGATCGTGATGGATGGCACGACCGTGACCATGACGGCGACCACGATCGTGATGACCGGTATCGCTATAACCGCAACGGTTATTACAACAATGGCTATTACAACGGCTATTACAACCAGCCGTACTACAACGGCTACTACGGCCCCTATTACAACAACGGCTACTATGGCCGGACTTATCGTGACTATCGCTGGCGCGACCGCGATGACCGTTGGCGCAATGACCATGACCGCGACGACCGTTGGCGCTGGAGCCGCGACCGCGATCACGACGGCGACCGCCGATAATCGCAGCCCTCATTCAGCAATCCAACCAGAGAGCATGTTCAGGGAACATGCTCTCTTTTCTTTTACACGCCGCATGAATTTTTACATCTCAGGCACCACGTTTACCAAAGCACACCATTCATAACCCATTGATTCGCAACGACTTTTGCCCTGCCGGGTTTGCATCAGTGAAGGCAAAAGTCAGAGTCGAAGCAAAGTGAAAGCCGGCCTGGCTGAGAAAGGAAACTTCATATGAACCGCTTAAGAATATTGCTCATTACTACCGCGTTGATTACTGGGAGCTCTGCTCTCGCGTCCGCACAGGACCATTACCAGAGCGGATTTGCTGCTCAAGTTCGCCTGGGCAGCCACGATGGTGGCAGAGACGGCGATGATCGCTATCGCAACCACGTGGTTTACCGCTATGGCGACGGTGATCGTGACCGCGATGACCGCTACGGCGACGGAGATCACGATCGCGACGACCGTTACTTCCACCAGCGCAAAGATCGCGACGACTATCGCTGGAGATTCTTCTGGAACCGCGACCGCGATCATGACGGCGATCGACGGTAATCGGGTTAAATGAATCATCGGGTCATCGGGTCATCGAAGAAATTTCGGTGACCCTTAATTCTGTACTAAGGCATGGTTACTAGAAAGTAAAGGCCCTTAACAAAACCACACGATTCCTGACCCGCTCCACAAAAACAAACGAACGATGAGTGGGTTTGAGTTCGCAACGAGGCAATAAAAGTCCGGGGACCCTCTGACTTGCACGGAGGGAAGGCAAGCGGAAAGTTTGGTCCCCGGGTGCACAAGGAGAATTTTTCGATGAGACGACTGCGAATGTTACTTATTACCACCGCGTTGATCGCCGGCAGCTCCGTCATGGCACTTGGACAGGGCTGGGGTTGGCCGGACCGTGATCACGACCGCGATCGCGACAGAGATCGTGGAGGCTACTACGGTGGCTACGGCAACTATGGAAACCGCGGCTACAATAACGCGCGGCAATTCGGATATCAGGATGGTCTGAACGACGGCAGGAATGACCGCGCGAGCGGCCACAGCTTCCGTCCAACGCACGACAGCAACTACAAACACGCCGATCGCGGCTATAACGGCGGTGGCGATAAGAACTATTACAAATCAACGTACCGCCAGGCTTACGAGCAGGGATACCAGCAAGGCTACAACAGCGGCGGTGGCTACGGTCGTGGCCGCGGACGCTGGTGGGGATGGTAGTGGATCAGTTGGAAACTGATCCGCTGCCGTATCAGCGTCTAGCGATTCGCTTGCGGATCGCGGGCCTTTAGGCAGACGAATCCGGGATCAAGCCAGCAGCGCAATTCAACGTTTTCAACCCGGGAAAGTAAGGAGAAATGGCGGGCAATGCATTCAGAGCGTCCCGCCATTTTTATTTTTGATTTCTGATCTTTGATTGAAGATTTGAGAAACCAAGGCGTTATCACTGAGCTTTAAAGAGTTCACGTTAACCAATTACCCAAGTTTTCTCCGTGACTCCGTGACTCCGTGGTTTGGTTTTGTTTTTGAATCAACAATCAAAGATGAAAAATCTAAAATTAGTCGCCGGTCGGCCTCATCACCGGCTCCGTGCTCGGCCTCGGCTTCCGAGCGCTTCGCCTTCCCACCAGACGCAAGCGGAAACGATCCAGATACAGATAAACCACCGGAGTGGTGAATAGCGTCAGCGCCTGGCTCACAATCAGGCCGCCTACAATCGCAATTCCCAGTGGACGCCTCAGCTCTGATCCCACGCCTGTCCCAATGGCCAGCGGCAATCCGCCAAGCAGTGCAGCCATCGTCGTCATCATGATGGGCCGGAAGCGCAGCAGGCAGGCTTCGAAAATTGCCTCTTCCGGAGATTTGTCTCCCCTGCGCTCGGCATCCAGCGCAAAATCAATCATCAGGATCGCATTCTTCTTCACAATGCCGATCAGCAGAATAATGCCTATCAGCGCAATCACATTCAGCTCGATCCCGGTCAGCAGCAGAGCCAGAATCGCGCCCACACCGGCCGAAGGCAGCGTCGAAAGAATTGTGAGGGGATGCATGAAGCTCTCATACAGCATTCCCAAAACGATATACACGGTAACGAGCGCGGCCAGGATCAGCCAGGGTTCGCTCGAAAGCGAGCTTTGAAATGCGGCGGCTGTTCCCTGAAAACTGCCATGAATGGAACCTGGCACGCCGAGCTGGCGCATGGCAGTATCGATCACGCGCGTCGCCTGTCCCAGTGAGAGCCCGGGCGCCAGATTGAAAGATATGGTTGTTGCCGGCCACAATCCCTGATGGCTCACCTGAAGCGGCGCGTTCGAGGGCATGTAATGAGCGAAAGCCGAAAGCGGCACCTCAGTGCCGTTGGATGAATGCACATAAAGGTTCGTCAGGGCATCAGGTCCCTGCTGGAACTGCGGCGCAACTTCCATCACCACGTGATACTGGTTCAACGCGCGATACATGATGGAAACCTGGCGCTGGCCGAAGGAGTCGCCCAACACCGCATCCACCTGCGCCGCGGAAATTCCCAGCCGCGATGCGGTAACCCGGTCCACAATCACTTGTGCTTCCAAGCCGTGGTCCTGCTGATCGCTGTTCACGTCGCGCAGATCCGGCACGGTGCGCAATTTTTCCAGCACTTTGGGGGACCACGTTCTCAAATCGTCCAGGTTCTCTGACTGAAGCGTGTACTGAAACTGCGAGCTGCTGAAGCGCCCGCCGATCTGCAGGTCCTGCGTGGCCTGCAAATAAAGGGTCGCGCCGGGAATTACCGCCAGTTTCCCGCGCAGGCGATTGATGATCTGATCTGCGGAAGATTTGCGCTGGCCCAGAGGCTTCAGCGTGACAAACATGCGCCCGCTGTTCTGGCTTCCCTGCCCTCCGGCAAAACCCACGAC
>DATDNH010000170.1:0-16865 GCA_036518395.1 Candidatus Angelobacter sp.
CGGCGCTCGACCATCTCCTTACTGACTTCAAATTCCTTGATCCGCTTCTGGCTGGGCAAGTGGTACATGAGATCCAGCATCAGCTCTTCCAGGATCATGCGCAGGCCGCGCGCTCCTACCTTGCGATGCAGTGCCTCGCGCGCAATTGCGTGGAGTGAACCCTCAGAGAAGCGCAGTTTTACGTTTTCGAATTCAAACATGCGCTGATATTGCCGGATGATAGCGTTACGCGGGCGAGTGAGAATCTCAATCAAGGCAGCTTCATCAAGATCGTTGAGGATGCCCACCACCGGCAGGCGGCCCACAAATTCCGGAATCAACCCAAATCTGACCAGGTCCTGGGGCTCGGATTTTTGCAGCAGTTCGGTGTCGCGCTTGCTGGCCTCAGTGAATTCCTTTTCCTTCTGCTCACTGGTGCGGAAACCCATCGACTTTTTGCCAATGCGCCGGCCCACGATCTTCTCCAAACCAACAAAGGCGCCGCCACAAATGAACAAAATGTTGGTGGTATCCACGGGAGTAAATTCCTGATGAGGATGCTTGCGGCCACCCTGCGGCGGGACATTGGCGATGGTGCCCTCTAGGATTTTCAGCAGCGCCTGCTGTACGCCTTCACCGCTGACATCGCGCGTGATGGAAGGATTTTCGTCCTTGCGGCCGATCTTATCGATTTCATCAATGTAGATAATGCCGGTTTGTGCGCGACCTACATCACCGTCTGCCGCTTGCAACAGCTTGAGGACAATATTCTCGACGTCTTCGCCCACGTAGCCGGCTTCCGTGAGAGTGGTGGCGTCCACAATGGCGAAAGGCACATCCAGCATGCGCGCCAGCGTCTGGGCCAGCAGTGTTTTTCCAGTTCCCGTCGGGCCGATGAGCAGGATGTTGGATTTGGTCAGCTCCACCTCGCCGGTCTTCGCCCGGTTCATGTGGATGCGCTTGTAGTGATTGTAGACGGCGACGGAAAGCTTTTTCTTGGTGGTCTCCTGGCCGATTACGTATTCGTCGAGGAAGGTCTTCACTTCCTGCGGCTTCGGCAGATGGTTCGGTGCGGCGGCCGCATGGCTTTCAGAACGGTCGTCTTCCAGAATGGAATTACAGACCGCAACACATTCATCGCAAATATAGGCTCGAGGATAATCGTTGGGGGAGGAGATGAGCTTGGCAACGGCGTCCTGCGACTTGTGGCAGAACGAACATCTGAGAGTTTCTTCTGGTGGTCTCGGCGGCTTCACACCCTGCTCCTTAGAAAGCGAATCCGGCAACCAGCACAGATACGGATTCGGCTAATAGCGATTCCTCTAATGTTTGAAAATAGTGTCATATATCATGCCATATCTTTAGCTGGACTTCACCCGGTAGAACCCCTTACCTGTTTTGTGGTTTGAGTCCGCCGCGGCTCTCTGCGGTTTTCGCTCCAGAGTGGCGTCGCATACCGCGACACATTCATCACAGATATAAGCTGCCGGCTGGTTTTTGAGAGGAGAGCCGATAAGCGCGGAAACCTGGTCTTGCGATTTGCCGCAAAACGAACACCGAAGAACTTCTACTGACGGTCTCGTCGTCACACCCCACTCCCTTGACAAAAGCCGGGAAGCCTTCCCCGGTCATCCCCACTGACGCCATCTGCTACTTGTGCTTGTAAATGATGTCGTCAATAATGCCATACTCTTTGGCTTGCGTTGCATTCATTATAAAGTCGCGTTCAACGTCTCTTTCGACTTTCTCCAACTTTTGGCCAGTGTGCTTTGCGTACAACTGGTTCATGATCTCGCGCATGCGCAGGATTTCCCGCGCCTGAATGTCAATATCTGTCGCCTGTCCGCTGATTCCGCCACCCATAATTAAAGGCTGGTGGATCAGGATGCGGGACGTCGGCAGGGCAAATCTCTTACCGGGCGCTCCCGCGCAGAGCAGCAGGGACCCCATGCTGGCGGCCTGGCCGCAGCAGATGGTCATCACGTCCGGACGCACAAACTGCATCGTGTCATAGATGGCCATTCCAGCAGTAATGGAGCCTCCGGGAGAGTTGATGTAAAGCTGGATGTCTTTTTCCGGGTCCTCAGCCTCCAGAAACAGGAGCTGAGCTATGACCAGGTTGGCAATGGTGTCGTCAATCGGTGTGCCGATGAAAATGATGTTGTCACGAAGCAACCGGGAGTAAATGTCGTAAGCGCGCTCCCCGCGGCTGGTCTGCTCCACAACCATAGGTACAAGTGCCATATGCTCTTTCCTTTCACTCCTGAACGGTGCCGTTCTTACTGGTGGATTTGTTGTAAAGGAAGCGCAACGCTTTGTCCGTGCGAATCCGGTTGCGAAGGCGATCCATAGTGCCTTCCTGAGTCAGTTTCTGCTGCACCGCTTCCGGCGTCTGTTTGGACTGCTGAGCCAAAAGCTGAATTTCGTTTGTGACTTCTTCGTCAGACACTTGAATATTCTCCGCCTCAGCAATTTTTTCCAGCAGCAGGTTGGCTTTTACTTCTTTGGTGGCGGCATCCCGCTGGCTTGCCCGCAGGCGCTTGAAATCCATGCGCTTCATGTCTTCCGCGCGGACGCCCTGTGCCGCCAGGCCTCTGAGCCACTGTTCAAGACGAAAATCGATCTGGCGCCGAATCAGAGTCTCCGGAACGGGAAAATCGTGTGTATCGGTGAGTTGGTTCAGTAGATTGTCGCGTGCTTCCAGCAAAGCTTTATGCTGGCGCTCACCCTGGATGCCCTCACGCAGGCGCTTTTTCAGATCGTCAAGGGTTTGGAAATCCGGGCTTAGCTCTTTGGCAAATTCATCATTGAGTTCGGGCGTTGACTTCTTTTTGATTGCATTGACCTTTGCCGTATAAGAAAAAGTTTTTCCGGCAAGGCTGGTTTCGTGATGGTCAGCCGGGTAGCTGACCTCAAACTTGCGTTCATCGCCGGTCCGGGCGTCACGGAGATTGTCAGAGAATTCCGGCAGTGTAGTAGGACCTGCGATCTCCACCAGCACTTCATCCATCTGTACCGGCGCGCTGGGTTTTTCTTTGGTTTCGGATGCCCCCGGAGCACTCTCAGCGTTTTCTTCCACTTTAGTTTCAGAGGCGGCGTCTTTAGCGACCGCCTGGAACGAAATCTGTGCGAAGTCTCCGTCCTGCAAAGGCCGGTCCTCATCCACGGGATCGAAGCTGGCCTGGCGCTCTTGAAGTTGCTTCAATTCAGTTTCAACATCTTCATCCGTGACCTGGATTTCAGGAACGTCGACTTTGATGTCCTGATAATTGCCCAACTGAATGTCTGGCAGAATTTCGAAGGCAGCTTTGAAGCGGATTGGATTCCCAGCTTCCATTTCAAGACTGTGTATTTCGGGATTCGAGATCGGTCTGAAACCCTCCTTGATGACTGCCTGACGGAAATATTCAGGGGCCAGGGATTCCAGGACATCTTTCTTTATTTCCTCCGCAAAGCGATTGCGGACGATGCTGGCAGGAACCTTGCCTTTACGGAACCCGGGCACACGCGCCAACTTGCTATAGCGGTGAACCGTGGAATCCCATTCCTTGCTCACGATGTCTGCGGGAATCTCCACGTCCACCTGGCGCACGCAACCGAAATTGATGTCTATGACCTCTTCATCTCCGGTTGGCTGCTCCGGCGCCGGCTCCGCGGTTGCCGTAAGCGGGCTTTTTGGCTCTTCCGCTGGCTTGTCTTTGGAATCTGCTGGACTCAAGTAATTGCTTCCTTATATATGCCTGTTGATAAAGGACTAATCAGGAATTTCCTGAAGCAGGTATTCCCTGATATTTCAGTGTAAGAGACGTTGCCGCAGGGGTCAAACCTGCGTGGCCGTATCGAGCGGAACTGCCTAATAGGGTGATGCCTTGGCTGGCGTATGTTTACGCTTGCTTTTCGGCTGTTTCAGAGAAATACTTCCAGATAAACATTCAAGAAGACTGTTTGCTGGAAGCGACGATGCGGTCCTTCATCCTATCAGTGTCCGCGGATCGATGGCTGACGCCCATCCGCAATACTGTGCTCGCCCATGCCGGCTATGCGGTCATTCCCGCGCTGACGGCAGATGCGGCTATGGAAGTGTTGCTGAACCGGCATGTCTCCGCCGTGGTCATCGCCAATACGATCCCCCTCAGCGAGCGGCAGCGGTTGTGTTCTGAAGCCCGCCGGCGCGGCGTGCCCTCAGTGATATTGGACCGTGGGGAAGGCGCCCCGGATACGCTGGTCGAGTTGCACGTGGATCCTTCGGAAGGGCCGGAGATGCTTCTGAGCGCAGTGGCTCAGGCGCTGAACAAGATGGATTGAAATTTGGAGTCCTCGATTTCCCGCCGCTCATGCTTTGGGCTCAGTAATTCCGCGCCTCCCGCGCTTCTGTACTCGGGATCGGTCTGCTTCGATCGCTTCGCGAAGAAACCGGTCAGTCACACTTGCTAAACTAAAACCCTGATGTCCTCGTCCCTGGTTCAACTTAATCAAGAGATCATTGCCTGCACGCGCTGCCCGCGACTTATCACCTACTGCCAGAAGATCGGGCGGGAAAAACGGCGAGCCTACATCGATTGGGAATACTGGGCCAAACCTGTGCCGGGATTCGGCGACCCTGACGGACGCGTGCTGATTCTGGGACTGGCGCCCGGAGCGCACGGCTCCAACCGCACTGGACGGCCCTTTACCGGCGATGGGTCCGGCTATTTCATGTACCCCGTGCTGCACAAGGCCGGATTTGCCTCGCAGCCGACGGCCACGCATCGCGGCGATGGTCTGAGCTTGAAAGACGCCTACATTACCGCGGCCGTTCGCTGCGCGCCTCCACAGAACAAACCGACTCCCAAAGAGATTGCCAACTGCTCAATGTTTCTCGATAGAGAAATGCAAGCGTTAAAAAACGTAAGGATCGTAGTCGCGCTGGGCAGGATTGGCTTTGATGCGTATCTGAATTATCTGAAGCGACGCGGGCTGTTGCGCACCAAAGCGGGAATCGAGTTTGCTCATAGCGCACACTACCAGATGCCGGACGGACGCATTCTGCTCTGTTCTTATCATCCATCACAACAGAACACGCAGACGGGAAAGCTGACGGAGAAAATGTTTCTCGAAGTGTTCAGGAAAGCCCGCAAATTGCTGGAGAAACCTCAGAATGGATCCCGGGCAAAGCAGGACAAGTGATATGGCTAAAAGACCGATATTAAGGCCGCGGTTTCTCCGTTTTCTTCACCAACCCAACACGAATAATTTGTCCTGACTGAATGGACTGGAGAGCAACCAGGCACGCAGGGAGATGGGGCAAGATATCATCCATATCGTTTGACTTAGCGCGGATGAGGAGAATCGCTATTTTTCGTCCAGTCAGATTTTGTTGGTATTGGAGGTTTTTGTCGAGCGTGACAAAGACATCAAACTTGCCTTCTGCCAACAACAGCAATTCGCCATTTTTCTTTCCCGAATACCCCAGTTCCTGGACGGTGAAGCACTCCTGACCGTGTTTTACCAGGTTGAGCTTTAGATCTCTTGGGGCACACTCATCGATGAGAAGCTTCATCCCAGTCGTGCGAGAACGAGCGATTTTGCTTCTTCAAGCGCCGCAACAGCTTCTGCACGAGTGACACTGGGAAATTGTCCTAAGAAGTCATCCAGCGTCTTTCCATGCTCCAGATAGTCAAGCAGCGCTTGAAATGGAACACGCGTATTTCGGAAGACCGGTTCCCCCCCTAGTACTTCTGGGTCTTTGGTTATCACTGTGTCAAACATTGCACGTCTCCTTGGTCGCGCGGCAAAATAAGATTCTAGCTCACTTCAGCAGTTTGCCGTAGCCTTTCCGCGGCTGACGTCGAGTTGCAGTTGTCCCGGGTTCTTCAATTTCCAATACCGCAACCCATTCAGCTTTCTTTTTTTCAAAAAAGACAATTTTTGCGCCGAGCAGATTGGCAATCACGTCAGGAGTTACATCGGTGTGGTAATCAAGATATCGGCGACTAAGATTTTCCATTGCTCTTGAACCAATCCACACGGGTTGAACGTACTTTGTCGAAAAAGCTAAGACCACTTGATAGCGGGTACGCACCGTTTGCGCCTTGAGCACTTGCTCTAACGAAAAATCTTTTATTGTCGTTACCGGCAGCGGTTTGCTCACATATCCCAGATAAGGTCGCGTGAGTTCATCGTTTGCCGGCCACGCTGTCAAAACCGTCTTTCCCTGTTCATGCTGCTCAAGAAACAGGCTGGCATTAGCGTGCAGTTCTACAAATGTTTTGTAGGCCAGGTTGTCCTCAGGGGCAATTTTGTATGGAGGATCAAAGAACAGCGCCAAAAGAAAACAGATGACTACCAAAGCCGCCGGCCATTCCCACCGGCCAACACGACGATGGAGCGTAGACATTCCGATGATGATGACCAGAGGATACAGCGGAAGCAGATAGCGAGTGAGCAGCGCCCCGCCGACAACCGAAAACCCGATCAGATTGGCCAGCATGATCAGCGCAAATTGAAGCTGAATTGGAATCGCAATCCGCTGGCGTTCCTGTTGCGCGTGTGGATCATAAACGGCCGGAAACCACATTGCCGCAGCCATCGCCGCCGTCAGTGCCAGCATGTTCATGTAACCCAGCAAATGCCAGATGCGGATTGCGAAGGCCAACAGAACCCGTATTGGGGTCACGGCGTTGGTCACGTTGTATTCGTAAAATTCGGCGCCCCCAATGAACCGCCCGGTAACATGATGGTGATAGAGGATCCATGCTGCCAGAGGCAGCACTGGAAACAGGCGCACGGCTGTGCGCCTCAGTTTTTCTGTGCGGGAGCCTGCTTCCGATGAAAGGAATAATTCCCACAGGGCGATTGCCAGTGGCGTTAAGACCGCAGTCTCCTTGCTGAGAACCGCCAACGTGAATGCCACCTGGCTGGGCCACAGCCGCCGCTCGATGCCCAGACGTATTCCCCAAAGGCTGAAGGCGGCTGCCGCAAGATCCGCATGGGTAAGCGAACTCTGGACAAAAAAGACCGGATACAGCGCCGTGGCAATGGTTGAAGCAACCGCGACTCCAGTACTGGCGACTCGACGCGCCAGCAGAAACACGTTTGTCAAAGCGAATGCAGCCAGCAGCAACATGGCAATGCGCGCCACCGCGGGCTTCCAACCACTCAGCGTCAACCACAATGCGAGATAGGCCGTAGAAACAGGAGGGTGACCGGAATCCATGGTGGTCTTGGGAATCAGAGAGTGGAACGTTATCAAGTCGTAGGTTGACGGAACATATAAGCCGGCCTCGTCCCAGAAAAACGGCAGTCGCAGCAGCGGCGCATGCAGCAGGAAAATTGCCGTAAAGATGATGGCAAAAATCTGGATCGAGAAAAAGCGCGGCGCTCGGTCTGGTGATTCGATGGTCAACGTGACAGAAGTGTATCAGTACCTGATTTTCCCGATGGCCTAATACACCGACGACGGATTAGTTGATCTGCGTATGTTGAGCGATCGTGGGATCAAGCTTGATTTCGCCAAACGTTTTTTCATACTGGACGACGTTTTGCTCCAGGATGGTCACCAGCGCTTTGGCCTGCTGCGGACTCAAATAGATCCCCTGGAAGTTGTGGACCTCTACCTCGGAAGCGGTTTGCGGCTGGAGCCTTCCAAAAATCAGCAGAAAATCCCAGACGCTGGCGCGAATCTGTATGGAGTTGGCATAGCTTTCACGATATTCGGGCGTATTTATCAAACGTACATTCGGCTGCGTCGGGTTAGCCATAAAAATTTTCTCCTAAGGAGTGCCTCCATAGATTAGGGGACGGAGGAGGAATGTGCAAACTTGTAGGGCAGAGCCTAAAACCTCACCACAGAGGACACTAAGGAGAGGCGAGGACACGGAGAAATGCGGAGTAAAGAAGTTGGCAAAGTGGGTGAAGAGCTTTGCTAAAAACTAAAACACGTGGCCGCGTAAGCGGCCACGCCTTAATGGGTTATTGCTGATTGTCGTCCTCGTTGTCACCAGCGCCGGAGCTGGCGCCGCCTTCACTCTTGATCTGGACCGGGCCACCGGCGAACAATGTGCTTGATCCATGTTCTATTGCAGTCTTGTTGAATGCAGCAACATCGGTGTTCAGCAAAGTGTTGAATTCCTGGAGGTGTTTTTCCAGTTCTTTTCGCAGCGATGTCGCCTCCTCAACCTGCAATTGGTTCGGTGCCTCGCCGAACTCGCCCATGACGCTACGCATCAGCCCCTGTAGCTGGTTCTGAAAACGTTGCAGGTAGTGGATGTCGTCCTGCCCGTAGGGTTGGGCTTCAGTGTTGTAGAGCGGGTTCTCCATTGCAGTGAGTTTCTTGTCGAGCGCCTTGGCCTGATCGAGAACTGGTTTATAGGCAACATTGACCTGCCCATTCTGAGTCTCTTCAGTGCCAATCATGTCTTCCAGGCTGGTGATTTGCTTATGCAAACTGCTCAGCCGGTTCAGGGCCTCATTCAGAGCGGAGACGTCATCGCGCAGTTCGAGACCAAGTTTGAGCTGCGCGCGCATCGCATTCACGTCCAGATTGAAGCGAGGATCCGTCTCCACCTGCACATCGCGCGTCTCCGTCTTTCCGTTTACCGTCACCGCCACTTTGTACGTGCCCGGAAGCGCCGTGGGACCAGTGTTGGGATCAAAGAAGAATTCTTCTTCTTCACGTTCTGCCGGCGGAGGCGGCAGGAAATTCAGTCTCTTTGGCCCGTCGTAGCGCAGGTTCCACGTTGCCCGGTTCAGGCCTGCTTTCGATGGGCCATACATCGTGCGAATGACCTGCCCCGAAGAATCAGAGATCGTGATCTTTACTGGTGTCTCATTCTTCTTGCGCTGTTCCGGCGTTTGTTTGATCTCGGATGGCAGGTAATAGGTGAGAGCGGCGCCGTTGGGCGGATTCGGGGCCACATAACCGCCCGAGCTGAAACCGTGTTTGTTCCAGTTATGCCAGTTAATTCCCGGTATACCGGAGTAGAGATGGAAGTCACTGCGGGCAAGCTGCGCACTGCTTTCTTCCAGCGGGGAGATGTCATCGAGAATGAAAATGCCCCGACCATGAGTGGCGACGACCAGGTCATGGGACTTCTTGATGAATTTGATGTCGTAGATCGGGACAGTAGGGAAGTTGCTCTTCAGCGGTGTCCAGTGGGCGCCATCGTCACTGGAATAAAAGAGACCTGTATCGGTGCCGACTACCAGGAAGCCTTTCTGGTTGGGATCCTCGCGAACCACACGCGCTGGATCTTCTTCCGGCAGCCCCTGCATGATTGCAGTCCAGGTTTTGCCGTAATCGTGTGTCTTGAAGGCGTACGGCTTGTTGTTTTCCACTTCATGAAAATCCACCGCCACATAAGCCGTGGCAGGATCGCTGGGCGAGGCCTCAATCTGCTGGATCCGTCCCCACTCCGGCAAATTCGGAATGGCGGAAGTAACATTGCTCCAGGTTGCGCCGCCATCTTTGGTTACCTGCACCACTCCGTCATCCGTGCCCACCCAGATGATCTTGGAATCGAGCGGAGAAATGGAGAAGGAGAGAATGCAGCCAAACGTCTCGGCGCCGCTGATGTCATATTCAATGATTCCGCCGCTGGTTTCCTGCTTGGTCTTGTCATTGCGCGTGAGATCGGGACTGATGGGAGTCCAGTGCGCGCCGGCGTCGCTGGATTTGAACAGCACGTTGCCGCCGACATAGACCTCATTGGGATTTGTGTAGGAAACGGCGATGGGCGAGGTCCAGTTAAAGCGATACTTTAAGTCTGCCGGCTTCTTCAATTGCACACCGTAGAGATATGGACGGATGGAGTTCGAGAGCCCATTCTGAATATTGACTCTCTGAATGAAGCCGTTTTGCGAGTCGGTATAGACCATGTGAACGTTTTTGCCTCGGGCCGGGACGGCATATTCTCCATCCCCTCCAACCACGGTGAACCAGTCATATCCGGTGATTCCGCCACGGGTCAGGCTATTGGAAGGCCCACACCACGCGTTGTTGTCCTGAAGTCCGCCGCACAGGTTGTAAGGAGTCTCATCGTCCTGAGCCACCGAATAAAACTGCTCGATCGGTATATTGTCGGTATAGCGCCAGGATCTTCCGCCATCCGTAGTGATGTAGACTCCGCCATCGTTCCCGTCAATCATTCGGTCGGGATCCTGGGGGTCGATCCATAGCGCGTGGTGATCGACGTGGACGCCCCGGGTTGTGTTGCGCCCGGTCTTTCCTCCATCCTCAGACACCATGATGTTGTAGTTGATGAAGTAAACCTTGTTCTCATTGTTGGGAGCCACGGCAAGCTGGCTGAAATAAAACGGGCGCGCATTGAAATTATGGTTGTCAGTGGCCTGGCGCCAGTGATCGCCGAGATCGATGCTGTCCCAGGCGATTCCTTTCTTCGATTCGACAACGGCATAGATGTGGCGGGGATTGCTTTGTGAAGCGGCAAGGCCAACGCGTCCGGTGGGGCCTTCAGGCAGGCCGTCAGTCAGTTTCTTCCAGGTGTTGCCGCCATCAGTGGTGCGATAAATGCCGCCCGTATTGCCACCGCTTTCCAGTATCCAGGGATGCCGCTGCACCGGCCAGAACCCGGCAAACAGCACCATGGGATTGCTGGGATCCATGATCAGAGAACTCACGCCCGTGGTTTCATCCACGTACAGGACTTTCTGCCAATTCTTGCCGCCATCAGTAGTGCGGAAGACGCCGCGGTCTGTATTGGGACCCCAGGCGTGTCCGAGAACACCGACAAAAACAATGTTGGGATCGCGCGGATCGATCACGATGTTGGAAATCTGTCCGGCATCTTTCAAGCCCATGAAATTCCAGGTGGTACCGGCATCGGGCGAGAAGTAAACGCCACGGCCCGTGATGACATCGTTACGCAGGTTGGATTCTCCGGTTCCCACCCAGAGCAAGTTTGGATTCGAAGGAGCCAGCGCAATAGCGCCAATGGAGGCGGTTGCTTGCTTCTCAAAGATAGGCTTCCAGGATAGGCCGCCATCCTGGGTCATCCACACGCCTCCGCCGCCCGCACCCGCGTAATAAACATTTGGTTTGCCGGGAATTCCGGCGACAGCAGTCACGCGCCCGCCACCTACGGCCGGGCCAATATTGCGGAATTTGATACTTTCCAGCGGATCCTTGGCTTTATTGTCATCACTCTTTTGCGCAGCTTTGTTGTCGGCAGGTTCCGCACTCTTGCTGGAACGCCGATGCTCCTGCGCCATCGGTGAGGCACTGAGCGCCGACACGACGACGAACACGAGAAGAGGTTTCAGAAGATTTTTCATACGAGAAGCTCCCAAGGAGAAAATTAGAAGATTAAAAGACATTAATGAAGGGCGAACCGCGAATGATAACTCAAATCGCGGATATTTGTCGCTGTTCCGGCCCCATTTGCCAGAGTGGCTATAATAGGCTTCGCTATTTGAGGAGCGGCTCGATGAAAAGAACAGTCATGGCGGTGCTGGCGGGTTTATTGGCAGTAACACCAATTCAGGCCCAGGAGCACGAAAACGACCGTCTCAAGCATGCGGGGGAAGTGTTAAAGGAAATCTTGAACATTCCTGACGACCTGCCCAAGAGCGTGCTTGATAAATCAGAATGCGTGATCGTGATCCCTTCAGTGAAAAAATTTGCCATCGGGATTGGCGGCAATTATGGACGCGGCGCGATGACGTGTCGCGGCGGCACAAGCTTCACCGGTCCGTGGGGACCGCCGGCAATGGTGGCTCTGGAGGGCGGGAATATCGGCTTTCAACTCGGCGGCCAAGCCACAGATTTTGTCTTGCTGGTGGTCAATCCCAAGGGAATTGATTCCATCCTGAAAAGTAAGGTCAAACTGGGCGCGGACGCTGCCGCCGCTGCCGGCCCCAAGGGACGTGACGCCCAGGCCGCCACCGACGTGATGATGCATGCCGAGATTCTTACGTATTCGCGCTCGCGCGGACTATTTGCAGGCATCTCTCTCGACGGTTCGACTCTGCGTCCGGACAACAGCGCAAGCGAGAAAGTCTATGGCAAGAAGATCACAGCGCGGGAAATCGTAATCCAGCACAAAGTCGGTACTCCCTCAGCCGGCCAGTTGCTCGTGTCAACTTTGCAGAAGGCCTCACCGACGAACAAGTCAGATCCAAAGTCGTTGAAACAATAGCTATTGGCTGTTAGCTTTTGGCTCTTAGCTTTTTGTGACGGCTGCTCTCTTTTTTCGCTGAGTGAGAATGATCTGCGGGAGAGAATGCCGGAGAAAATCCAAGACAAAAAGCCAAAGGCCAAGAGCTAATGGCCAAGAGCCATTTTGCTACACTCCTCTCATGGGCAAAATCGCATACCTGGAGTGCTCCAAATGCGGACAACACATCAGCGCTGAGAAGCCGCAGACCGTTTGTCCCAACGATGGTGGGTCTCTTTACGCACGGTACGATCTGAATGCTCTTAAAGGAAAATTCACTCGTGAATCCTTGCGTGGCCGGCCTGCCAATATGTGGCGCTATCACGAACTCCTGCCCGGCGACCATCCGCTCACGCTGGGCGAAGGCTTCACGCCAATGCTGCCCAGCCACCAGAACCCGAATGTCCTGATCAAAGACGAGGGTCTGAATCCCACTGGATCATTCAAGGCGCGGGGACTGTGTGCCGCCGTCACCATGGCGCGCCAGTACGGCTTGAAGAAAGTGGCGATACCATCTGCGGGCAATGCAGCCAGCGCGTTGGCTGCCTATTGCGCTGCTGCCGGGATTGAAGCCTACATCTTCATGCCCAAAGATGTCCCGACGGCAAATTACGTAGAGTGCAAAGCTTATGGCGCCAAAGTCACTCTGGTTGACGGTCTGATTTCCGATTGCGGGCGGATCGTCAACGAACGCAAGCAGGCAGAAGGCTGGTTCGAGATTTCCACGCTCAAGGAACCCTTCCGCGTAGAAGGAAAAAAGACCATGGGCTTTGAAGTTGCTGAGCAGCTCGACTGGGTGTTGCCGGACGCGATTTTCTATCCCACTGGCGGCGGTGTCGGCCTGATCGGCATGTGGAAGGCCTTCGAGGAGATGGAGCAATTGGGATGGATAGGTAAAGAACGTCCAAAGATGATCAGCGTGCAAGCTGCGGGCTGCGCGCCCGTGGTGAAAGCGTGGGAAGAGCACAAGCCGGTGGCGGAAGTCTGGCAGAACGCGCAGACCCTGGCTGCCGGCCTGCGCGTGCCGAAGCCGTATGCTGACTACATCATTCTCGATATCTTGAAGAAGAGCAGCGGCACGGCAATCGCAGTTTCAGAAGAACAGATCTTTGATGCCGTGAAAGAGTGGGCCGGCAAAGAAGGCGTCTTTGCCGCTCCCGAAGGCGCGGCTTCGCTCGCCGCCTACAAAATTCTGGTGCAGCAGAAATTTTTGACCGCCAATGACCGCGTGGTGTTGTTTAACACCGGCTCGGGATTGAAATACATCGATGTCATTGGCAAAGCGCTGGAACCCGAGCAGCGGACCTCAGCCGCCCGGCCGGCTTCAAGAAATATTGGCGGAATCATTCAGCCATATTGAAGATTTTTGATTGTTGATTTGTAATTGCACTGCGAGCCAGCAAATCAACAATCAACGATCAAAAATCAACAATCCCAAATGACTGAGCGCCTTTATTACCACGATTCTTTCCTCTACGACTTCGATGCCCGCGTGCTTGAGTCGGTGGAGCGGCAGGGGAGAACTGCCGTAGTACTCGACCGCACAGCGTTTTATCCCACCAGCGGCGGGCAGGTACACGATACCGGCAAATTCATTTTGCAGAATGAGCAGCAGATATCGATTACCGAGGTGGCAGAGGATGAAGAGGGAAAGATTTATCACTTCATTTCTGGCCCGCTGGGTCAAGGAGCTATTCGCGGGCAGGTTGATGCGCAGCGGCGCCGGGATCACATGCAGCAGCATTCAGGCCAGCATGTGCTTTCAGCCGCGTTTGTTCGTCTCTTCGACGCGCCCACGGTCAGCTTTCACATGGGAGTTGAGAGCTGCACCATCGATTTATCGGTGAAAGCTCTCACCACCAGCCAGATCGAGCAGGCAGAAAAACTCGCCAACGAGATTGTCCTGGAGGATCGGCCCGTGAATATTCGGTTTGTCTCTCTTGAGGAGGCGCGCCAGCTGGATTTACGCAAGCTGCCTCCAAAACAAACCGGCAAGCTGCGGCTCATTGATATCACGGATTTTGATTTGACCGCTTGCGGCGGAACCCATGTCCATTCCACGGGACAGGTCGGCGCGATCCTGCTGCGCAAGGTAGAAAACGCGAAACAGTGTGTGCGCGTGGAATTTGTCTGCGGCCTGCGCGCTGTTGCTATTGGCCGCCAGGACTATGCGACTCTGACTGAAGCGGCAGGATTGTTTTCCGCCCACATCCTCGAATTGCCGCAGCAGATCCAGAAGTCGATTCAGGAATTAAAAAGCGCCGCCAAAGCGCAGCAGAAGCTGCTGGAAGAACTGGCCGAGTTGCATGCGGAACATCTACTGGCGCAAACCACAGGCAGTCCGCGAATTATTACCCACTTCTTTGCCGACAGAGACGCAACCTTTATTAAACTGCTGGCGCAAAAACTCACGGCTTCGCAGAAGGATGTCATCGCCCTGCTCGCCTCGGGCGCTGGCCAGACCGCGCTGGTCTTCGCGCAGAGCTCGGGCATGAAGTCCAACATGGGCCAGCTCATGAAGGAGGCCATGACCAAACTTGGCGGGCGCGGTGGCGGTAGCGCCGACATGGCGCAGGGTGGGCTTCCGGCAGGCAGCACGAATCTTCCAAAAATCGAAGACGTGTTGCACGAAACAGCCGCGAAGCTCTAATCTTGCTCGCTATGATTGGAACCGTCCTGCTGAGGCTTTGCACTCTACTGCTGTTTGCCGCGCTATCTGTTGCCCAGGCATCGCCTGATTTCAAGAAAGCTGACGATGAAGCGCTGAGGTTCCTCTCTGAATTGGTCAAGATCAACACCAGCAATCCGCCAGGAAACGAAGCTCGCGCCACTGAGTACATCAAAAGCGTGCTCGCCGCCGAAGGCATTGCAGCCGAGATTTATGAATCGGCGCCGGGTCGTGGCAACCTGGTTGCGCGGCTGAAAGGCAACGGAAAAAAGAAGCCGCTGCTGCTGATGGGACATCTGGACGTCGTCGGAGTGGAGCGCGATAAGTGGACGCTCGATCCTTTTGCTGCCGTGGTGAAGGATGGATATCTTTATGGACGCGGCTCCCATGACGACAAGGCAATGGACGCTGCCAATCTTGAAGTCTTTCTTCTGCTGCATCGCCTGAAAATTCCTCTGGATCGGGATGTGATCCTGCTGGCCGAGGCTGGCGAAGAGGGAACCACCCAGTTCGGAATCGACTTCATGGTGGCGAATCATTGGGATGAAATTGCCTGTGAGTTCGCGCTCAATGAAGGCGGAAATACTCCGGAAGCAGCCGGCAAAGTGATCTATGTTGGCATCTCTACCACAGAAAAAGTTCCGCGCGGGCTCAAGCTGGTGGCACACGGCACCAGTGGACACGGTTCAGTTCCGCGTCTGGATAATGCGATCGTTCATCTCGCGGCAGCCGTGGCCAAGGTGGGCACATGGGAAGCTCCCATGCGGCTGAATGAAACCACGCGTCGCTTCTTCCAGCAACTGGCGCGCATCAGCCCACCGGACCAGGCACAGCTCTTTGCCCATGTGGAAGACCCGGCGGTGCAGCAGAAGCTTCACGAAATCGAGCCGGGGTATTACTCCATGGTGCGCACCTCGCTGGTGCCGACCATGATCAATGGCGGCTTTCGCCTCAATGTAATTCCTGCTGAGGCTGAGGCCACTCTTGACGTCCGCGCCCTGCCGGATGAGGACATGACTGCATTAAAGGCGCAATTGGGAAAACTGATCAACGATCGCCAGGTGGAGATTGTAGACAGGCAAACGGAGAACCTGCGCCCAGCGACCCCACCATCGGGGTTGGATACAGATGCTTTTCATGCTCTGGAGCGCGCGCAGCAAAGAGTTTTTCCCGGTGTTCCCACCATTCCTCTCATGCAGGCGGGCGCAACCGATTCTTCCGAACTGCGCGCCAAAGGCGTACAGGCTTATGGGATTTCAACGCCGTCCAGTGGGGACGACCGCAGGCGAATTCACGGCAACGACGAGCGCACAGAGATCGCCGGATTTGGGAAATTCGTCGAGTTCCTGTACACGGCGACGGTCGACATTGCCGGTTCAAAGTGAATCCTGATGAACTTGCAAGGCCAACGCGTCTGGATTACCGGAGCTTCTTCCGGAATTGGAGAAGCGCTGGCACACGCTTTCCATCGTGCTGGCGCCCGGCTGATTCTTTCCGCGCGTAGGGAAGAAGAACTGAAGCGTGTGCAGAGCGCGTGTGGCGGTGAGGCCGCAGCCAGGATTCTGCCTCTGGATGTCACTCACGCCGCAGAGTTGCCACAGAAGGCTAATTCCGCGCTTCAGATGTTTGGCGGCATAGATATCCTCGTCAACAATGCTGGTATTACCCAGCGTTCACTGGTGAAAGACACGGAGCTGGAGGTGTATCGCCAGCTGATGGAAGTGAATTTCTTTGGTGCTGTCACTTTGACCAAGGCACTGCTGCCCTCCATGATTGAAAACAAACATGGACAAATCGTTGTGATCTCCAGCCTGGTGGGAAAATTTGGCACGCCGTTGCGTTCCGGCTACGCCGCCGCCAAGCACGCGCTGCACGGATTCTTCGATTCTCTTCGCGCGGAAGTCAGCCGCTACGGAATCAAAGTGCTGCTGGTTTGTCCCGGCTACATCCGCACGGACATCAGCCTGCATGCGCTTCGAGGCGATGGCAGCCCGCATGCCAAAATGGATTCCGGCCAGGCCAGCGGCATGCCCGTAGACCAATGCGCTCGCGAGATTCTCAAAGCC
>DATDNH010000171.1:0-13296 GCA_036518395.1 Candidatus Angelobacter sp.
GGTATGCCGGCGGGAGTGTTCTTGACAACGATTTGCGCCAAGTCTTCCGGATTGCGCGCCTGCGCATTCACCAACCCTAAGACAAGTTGGTGATTGCGCTCGAACAGTCCGGGCGAGTCAATTAAATTTGTCTTACGCACCGCGTCCAGCAAATCCGAGACCGTGATTGAAGTCGCGACCAGTTTTGCCGGATCAGGGACAATATGGATCTCCGGCTCCTGGCTTCCCTGCACCAGCACGGTAGCCACACCGCTGAGGCGGTTCAGGCGCGGAGCAATGTCATAGGTCGCCATCTCCCACAGTTGGGTTTGCGGCACCGTGTCTGAGGTCAGGCTGTAACCCAGAATGGGAAACGATGCGAATGTCAGCCGGTGGCTTTGAATCTTTGTGCCGGGAGGCAGGCTTGGTTCCACTTTGGAAAGGGCGGCGTCCACAAGTTGGAGCGTCCGGAACATGTCCACGCCCCAGTTGAAATACAGATCTACCTCAGCCTCGCCCCGGCTGGTGATTGACCATACCGACTCCAGTCCCTGTACGCTGTTAACCGCCTGTTCCACGGGGCGGGTGATGGTAACCAGCATTTGATCGATCGGCATCACGCCGTTGTCAATGCCAATCACAATGCGGGGAAAGTCTGTCGAGGGAAATACAGAGACAGGAATGGTGAATGCCAGATAAGCGCCAATCGCCGCCACTACGATAATCAAGAAGAGGAGTGATTTTGCATTGCGCACAAACCAGTGGCTTTGTGTGGCTGGCGGGGCGACGTTGGTTTCGTGTTGTGTGGTTTGCTCCATAGGCGGCGCTTATTACTCCTTCTTCCCCGCATCAGGCTTTTCTTTGTCTTTGTCTTTGTCTTTGTCCTTGCCCTTCTCTTTGTCTTTATCTTTGTCCTTGGCTTCGTCTCCTTCAGCTTTTGCCGGGTTCTCTACCTTCACCTTGGTTTTGTCGGGCAAGCCGTAGGCCCCTTCCGTTACCACCTGCTCTCCTTCGTTCACGCCGGAGACGATCTGAACGCCCTGTTGCGCCTGGATTCCCACTTCTACGTCCCGGGCCTCGGCTTTACTCTTTGGATCAATCACCATGACCTGGGCCTTGTTTCCGCTCAGGTTCAGCAACGACGACGCTGGAACGACCAGCGCATCATGAACTGTCTGCGTGGTAATGGTGAGCTGCGCTGTGACGCCGGGCCGGAGTTGCGCATTTGCGTTTTTCGCCTGCACCCAGATTTCAACCGTAGTGCTGTTGGGATCGAGCGCCGGACTCACTACTGTTACTATTCCGGTAACATCCTCCAGCCCCGATGCTTTGACCGTGGCCTTATCGCCCTTGCGCAAGAGCAGCGCGTCCGACTGCGGAACATGCGCTTTGGCCACGATGCTGCTGATGTCCATCACTGTCACAAGCGGCGCTGACGAGCTGGCCATCTCGCCTGGGTAGAGTGGGCGGTCCGTGACCACGCCATTGATCGGACTGCGAAGCTGCGTGTAACTCAGTTGTGCTTCCGCAGCCATATACTTTCCCCTGGCCGATGTGAGCTGCCCGGTCGCTGACTTCACGGTCTGTTGCTTGACGATGGCGTTCAGCGAATCAAGGTGTTTTTTGGCTTCGTCATACTGGGCCTGCGCCTGGGCCAGTCCCACGGCGGCCTGGTCCAGATCTTTGCGCGGCAGCGCTCCCTGCTGAAAAAGCGTTTCCCGGCTGGAATAGAGTTTCTGCGCTGCGTCCAGACCTTTCTGTGCCGTTTGTACATCCAGATTTGCTTTCTGAATGTCTTCCGGCAGGGTTGCGCCCATGCTGGTTGCGTACGCGGCCTGGGCTTGCTCGTAAGCGCCCTGGTTATCCATTTTCGCGGCCGTGAGGTCGCGGCTTTCCAGTTCTGCCAGGAGTTGGCCGCTGCGCACTTTCTGTCCACGCACAACGTAGAACTTGCGCACAGGGGAATTCACCTTCGGGGTAATCACGGCCTGCGCGATGGGCCAGATCACGGCCTCAGCATTCACGGTTCTGGCGATGTCCGCTTTCTGAACCAAAGCAGCCTGGACGGAGACTTCGGGTTCCTCTTCCTTCTCCCCGCCTTTGCAACCAGCAAGAAATGTGGCAAGAATTATTCCAACCGCCAGCGGAAGTAAGTTGATTAGTCTTTTCTTGTTTTTCATATTTCGATCACATCAGTGCCAATCAGTTCAATCTGTGTCATCTGTGGTACGGTTTTCGGCTGACCCGATGACCCAATGACCCCATTAACTACAAGCTACCGGTCAGAGTCTGCAATCCTGCCAACGCTGCGCGATAGCGCACCACGCCATCCGAGTATGCGTTACGCGCCTGCGTTAGCGTGTTCTGGGCGTCAACCACTTCCAGGACTGTGGCTTCGCCGCCCTGGTACCGCAGCGTGGTGAGCCTCAGACTTTCTGCCGACAAATCGGCGGAGCTTTTGAGCAGTTCCAGCTCAGAGCGCGCCGCATCCGCTTCGTTGTAGGCGCTGCGGATGGTGGCCAGCAGCTTGCGTTGAGCAAAAGAAAGCTCGCGCTCCGCCTGTTTGTGTTTTAAGTCCGCCTGCACGACCTTGCTGTGGGTGGCGCCCCAGTTCCATATCGGGATATTCAAAGTGGCGCCTGCAGCGCTGCCCAGGTTGCTCACTCCGTCAGGGCCGTTTACTGCAAAGTGTGTAGCGTCGATGCCATACCAGTAATCAAAGACAAGCGTAGGAAAATATCCTGCCCACGCGCCGGTAAGCTCCGCGTTTGCCGCTTTCAAGGAGAATTGCGAGGCCCGCACATCCGGATTTTTGGCCTGGGCTGCTTTCGCGAACTCATCGAAGCTGACCAGTGGCGGCGCAAGGTCAAGATCATCCACGACGGTGAAATTCTCATTGAAGTCGGGAAAGATCAGGACTGCCAGGTCGAGCCGGCTCTTCTCCATGGCAAGCTGGGCTTCACGCAGATCGCGTTGCCGGTCCTGAAATTGGATCTGGGCCTTAATCACGTCAGAGTGCGCGACCTCGCCGCCTTTTTCCAGCTTCTGGCTGATATCCAAAAAACGTTGTGCCTCCCCCGCAGCCTGCTGCGTGCTGGCATACTTCCGCTGTGAAGCAATCAACCCGTAATAGGCCTGCACCACGGTGACGACCAGCCCGCGCGCTGCGATCTCGGCCTTAGCCCGGGCCACCGCTTCCAAAGCCCGCGTCCGTTGATAGTTAGCGACATCGGCATACCCAATCGATTCGTGAATATCTCCCTGGCTGACGTATTCGTGGATGGCATTGTTGGCGATGAAGATCGCCGTATTCGTGCCCGTGCCATTCCCCTGCGTATATAAGGCTTCGTTGTTGTAAGCGACGCTGGGCAGCAGTGCAGCGCGGGCCTGCACTTTGTCCTGGTGGGCGACGCCCTGGTCGGTCAGCGCGGCGTTGAATTCAACGTTGTACTTGCGCGCCCGCGCCAGCGCATCCTGAAGCGTAAGCGTCAGTGGCGGCTGAGTGGAAGGCGTCTGCTGGGCCGGAGCGCCTTGCGGCGGCGACTGTTGCTGGCCTCCCGCATCGATTCCGAAGAGCAAAACTGCGGCAAGAAACATTGCGGTGAAATGAGTGCGAAACACGAACGACCTCCCGGTTTGAAAAATCCGGTTTCAAAAGCCCATTTGAGGGAAGGCAGGTCCCTCCGGCAGAGTTCAGGAGAAGCTGTGTATCTCAGATGCGGAGAGCCAGGGGCGGAGAAGGAGCGTAAAGCGGTTGAAAGGCGAATCCAGTGCTTCGAACCGCGGTGATGAGGCGCACGCCTATATAACGAAGAGCCTTCAAGACCGCGAAAATGGCCAGCAATACAAGCACATGCGCCAGCACAAAAACGATGCCGACAAAAGTGAGGAGAACAATGACTTCGATTTCCAGATCTGAAGCCGGCACAGGCGAGTCAAAGCTGTCCAGTGATTCAACCAGGGGGTAAAGCAGGGAAAGTCCTGCCAGACTTGCAAGGCTCGCGAGTTGGAGCACCCTACGAAGCACGGCTGACCCCGAATATTACAGCTTCAACGAAATTAGATGCAAACAGAACAGCTGGAGAAAATGCGGCTTTTGGCCTTTGGCTATTGGCTTTTGGCTCTTGGCTTTAGTTCTTTCTGCTATATTGCCTTTGAGAGGCTTATGGCTCGGTGGGTTTCAAAAATCGCGCTGCTGATCATCACAACGATGCTCGCGCAGCCATTTTGTCCGGCGCTCAAGTTCGAGCAGCAATCGTCAGTGGTTGCTTCTGCTCCTCAATCGGATTGCCATGATTCTCTGCCCGAAACCCCGGCCCAGCCTCAACCATCGAAGACCTGCTGCACGGCAAGTCACTCGCAAATCGCCAAGCCCGCCATGCGCTATGTGGCGCCGCAAATAGGTTTGACAGATGAGGCGAGCCTCGAACAAGCCGTTGTAATCCTTTCTCAATCAGGACTTCGATCAAGCGAACTTTTGTGGCCTTCGACCTGGCGACATTCCTCAGTAATTCTTCGGATTTAGACAGCTCTCATTCCTTAACATTCCTGATGCATCGTCAATTTCACTCAGAACACATGGACTTCATGTGAACTCACATGCCTATTTGTGGATAGAGGGAATGAAAGACTGTTTCAAAGTATTTGCGGCCATCGCAACAATTCTCATATTGGGAAGCTGGGCACTCGCTTCTGACGCCCAGAAGGAAGAGCCTCAGCATGAATCCATGCCGGGAATGGCCCACGACCACGGCGAGCATGCTCCTGCGAATCTGATCGAAGACATACTGCATCATGACAGCTCCGGCACCACGGTGCAGCCGAATTCGACTCCTGAACCCATGCTCATGATCAAAAGAGGCAAATGGGAATTGATGCTCCACGGGGTAGCGTTTCTCAACGTGCTCCAGCAGACAGGGCCACGCGGCGATGACAAAGTTTTTTCCACCAACTGGGTCATGGGCATGGCACAGCGGCAGCTTGGCCCGGGGCAATTAACTTTGCGCGGAATGATCAGCCTTGAGCCGGCAACGGTGACACATCGTTTCTATCCGGAACTGTTTCAGCAGGGCGAGACAGCTTTTGGCAGTCCCATCACTGATGGGCAGCATCCTCATGATTTCTTCATGGAGCTTGCCGCGCTTTATGACCTCAAGCTGGGGGAAAAGGCTCTCATATCTTTTTATGCTGCGCCTGTGGGCGACCCTGCGGTGGGGCCTGCGGCGTACGCGCACCGCGCGTCCGCCTCCGAAGACCCGATTGCCACTCTGGGACACCATCTGCAGGACTCGACTCACATTGCCGCTGATGTAGTGACCGCAGGCCTGACTTACAGATTCGTACGCGTGGAGGCATCGGGATTTCATGGACGCGAACCGGATGAGTTTCGCTGGGACATCGATGCGGGCAAAATCGATTCCTGGTCCACGCGTCTCACTGCACAACCGGGGAAAAACTGGAGCGCACAGTACTCCTTTGCGCACCTCACCAGTCCGGAAGCGCTGCATCCTGCCGAGGACCTCCAGCGCATGACAGCTTCAATCATGTACAACCGTCCACTGATGAATGGCAATTGGGCTTCGACTCTGCTTTGGGGAAGGAACCATTCGCTATCCACAGGTGAAAACGCGAACAGTTATCTGGCTGAATCCACGCTGCGTTTTATCAACCACAACTACGTCTGGACGCGCATTGAGAATGTGGACCGCACAACCGAGCTGCTGCTGAATCGGCATCCTGAACCACCGGCGTTTGAGGAAAGCGTTCTTGCCCGGATTCAGGCTTATACATTCGGCTATGACCGCGAATTCAGTTTTGTTCCCTACATTTCAACTGCCGTGGGAGCGCAGGTCACCTTTTATCAGAAACCCGGATTTCTCACGCCGATCTATGGCAATCATCCGACAGGAGTGGTTGTGTTTGTTCGCTTTCGTGCAGAGCCCAGACATTAGTAAACGGCATAGACTTTGTGGACGGAGTGGACGCAAGATTCTTGACCTGATCGTGAGAATGCCTTGAGACTGCATTCTTCGAGCGCACATTCTCGGGATCCTTCGACTCCGCACTCGCTCCTGCGTCACTCGTGCTGCGCTCAGGATGACAGCGGTAGAGAATTGCTAAGCGGGATACGCTACCTTACACAAACAGTCGATCTACCAGGTCGGAGACAAATTTTTCTGCGTCGGCTACTGTGAAGCCTGCGGGATAGCCATATCGCTCGTGCAGCACGATGTCGCGCAGCAGGCCCTCGAAAAGCCCCATCAGGGATGAGCGTTTGAGCTGGGCGGGATATTCTGACGGACGCCCGGCCTCGGCTTTCTGGATCAGCGCATCCACGAAGTGGACCAACTCGGTATAGCTTCGCGTCAACATGATCATCTTGCCTTCACGCCGGATGCGGCGGCCTTCCAGCAGCATGAGATCGCGCAGTTCCGGGTCCTCAGTGAAGAGCTGCACCACCATGTGCATGAGCATTTTGATCTGGCGCTGCGGAGTGGAGATGGTTTGCAACGTGGCCATCTGCAGGCGCAGTTTTGCCCACCCCTGCTCGAAGACCGCTTCCAGCAGTCCTTCCTTGCTGCCAAAGTGTTTTACCAGTTGCGATTCGCTGGTTTTGGCCTCGCGCGCGATCGCCACGGTGGTGGTATTTTCGTACCCCGAAGTTGAAAACAGGTGTTTGGCCACCGTGATCAACCTATCGTGGGACGATGGTTCCGGAGTGGATTTGCTCTTGGCTGCAGACACGTCGCTCACCTTCACCTCACCACAGTACCCCGGAAAGTAGTACTACTTGGCATGCTACTGCAACCGTCTCGCTCTTGTAAATTGCTAATTTCTCGACGTGAGGTTGAGAGTTCATCTGAGTGGATGCAGATGCTTTTGTTGACCGGGAGGGGACACGTGGCTAAGATGTGTGCGCCCGGAGCATGCTCAACCAAATCATTTCGCACTATCGCATCCTATCGCAGCTAGGCTCGGGCGGCATGGGAGTGGTGTATGAGGCTGAGGATCTCCGGCTCGGCCGTCATGTCGCGCTAAAGTTCCTGCCCCGGGAAATGGAGAACGCCCAAGCCCTGGAGCGCTTCAAGCGTGAGGCGCGCGCTGCTTCCGCCCTGAATCACCCCAACATCTGCACTATCTATGACATTGGTGAGCACGAAGGGCAGCATTTCATTGCCATGGAGTTGTTGCGGGGCAGCACGCTTGATAACAAAATTCACGGCACCCCGATGCCGCTGGAATTGTTGCTGGACCTGGGGATTGAAGTGTCCGATGCATTAGACGCGGCCCATGCTCATGGCGTGATTCATCGCGACATCAAGCCGGCCAACATCTTCGTAACCGAGCGAGGCGCGGCCAAGATTCTGGACTTTGGGCTGGCCAAGCTGGGTGCGCAGAGCGCCCTGGTGGGAGCCAGCGCGGTGGCTACGTTTAGTTCGCCTGTGGAACACCTGACAAGCCCGGGCGGGACCGTCGGAACCGTGGCTTATATGTCACCGGAACAGGCCCGAGGTGAGGAGCTCGACGCAAGGACCGATCTGTTTTCCTTCGGGGCGGTTCTCTACGAGATGGCAACCGGCGCCATGCCGTTCCAGGGCCGGACATCGGCCATGATTTTTGACGCCATCCTGAACCGCGCGCCGGTGGCTCCAGTGCGCCTGAATCCTTCGTTGCCTGCAGAGTTAGAGAGGATCATCAACACATCGCTAGAGAAGGACCGCGATCTCCGCTATCAAACTGCGGCCGCCTTGCGTTCCGATCTGAAACGCCTGAAGCGGGACACCAGCTCTGGCGGCGCGGCTGTGGCTGCGGCCGAACCGGGACCGTCGTCGGCTGTTGCGGCTGCGCCGGCGCCCGCAGGATCGGCTGCTGTGCAAACTGCCACGACACCGGCAAGCAGCGGGTCGGTGCTGGCTCTGGAAGCCAGGCGTCACAAGCTGGCCACAGGAGTAGCCGGGCTGCTCGTGGTGCTGTTGCTTGCAGCGGCATTCTTCGGTGTTTACTCCCTGCTGCTGAGGCGAACTCCTCCGCCCTTCCGCAACATGACTATAACCAAACTCACCGAGAACGGCACCGCTTACGAGGTTGCTATTTCTCCTGACGGAAAATACGTCCTGCACGTGGTGCTGGAAAACGGCCTGCAAAGCTTGTGGCTGCACCATATTCCCACGGGAAGCAACACGCAGGTGATTTCACCCATCGCCGAAAACTACTTCGCGCTGGCCTTCTCTAAGGACGGTAACTACATCTACTTTGGCCGGAGTGACAGGAGCCGTCCGGGCCTCGGTTTGCTCTACCGCGCACCCGTTCTTGGCGGCGACCCCAAGGTCGTGATTATCGATATCGATTCTTCGATGAGCTTTTCTCCCGATGGTACGCAGATCGTGTTCCGGCGTGACAACCCAGCGAAAGGCGAGCAGTCGCTGATCATCGCCAACGTTGACGGCAGTGGGGAGAGGATTCTGGCAACGCGCAAACAGCCAGACCTTATTTTTGGCGCTCCGGATTGGTCCCCGGACGGAAAGAGGATTGCGATCATTGATGTTTCCGGCGGCGGCCAAGGTTCGCTCAAGACCATCAGCTTGTCCTCCGGAACGGTCACCAGCCTCACTTCTCCGGAACGTACCAGTTCCGATGTGGGACTGGTGACGCGAGTGCGCTGGATGCCGGATGGCAAAGGCCTGCTTATCGCCCATCGCACATTAGCGTCCCAAGGGAAGATTCAAATCAGCTATGTCGCCTTTCCGTCGGGAGAGCTAAGCCACGTCACCAACGACCTGAACCAGTACTCCGAATATTCCCTCGACGTGACGGCGGACGGCAAAACTCTGGCGACGGTGCAGGAAGACCACAACTTTGGACTTTGGGTGATGCCAGCGGCTGAAGATTCGACCGGCAAAGCTCAACAGATAGGCTTTGCCAGGGATGAAGGCTTGGAGCTTCAGTGGATGCAGGATGGGCGAATCCTGACCGAGAGCCTGGATTTTTTTCTTCGCGACCCCGACGGCAGAAATAAGACCAAAATCCTTTCTCCTGCTAAACCCACTTTTGCTGCGGCGGCCTGCGGCAATTATCTTGTTGTATCGGTTTTGGATCTGGGAAAGACCCTAAACCTTTTCCGCTTGGATCCCAGGAGCGGCTCCATGCAGCAGCTCACTTTCGGAAATTCCAATACTGCTGCCGCGTGCTCGCCGGACGGAAAGTGGGTTGCCTACGAATCTCACGACGGCGGAAAGAGTGAAGTCTTCAGAATCTCAATTGATGGCGGGACTCCGCAGAAAATAAGCAACCTGGCAGCGCAACGCCCAGCATACTCGTTTGACGGCAATCTGCTGGCATTCCGTTACGGTCAAGGCACGACAGTTGCAGATTTCCGTCAGAAGATCGCCGTCGTTCCCAGCGGCGGTGGAGAGCCTATCTATAAGTTCGATGTCGCCCCCCACGCCTTTGACAGGCACGTCCTGTTCACTCCTGATGATAAGGGCCTGATTTACTCCGTCTTCGAGGGCGGCGTCAACAATCTTTGGGTGCAGCCTCTCGCCGGAGGCCCGCTCAAGCAGCTCACGTCATTCAAGTCGCAGCGAATCGACGATTTTAGCTTTTCCCGTGATGGCAAGAGCCTGGCCCTGCTGCGCGGCGAACTGACAACAGACGTCATTCTGATCAAAGACGCAGGTCGCTGAGCACACATTTCGTTCAAGCTCAATGTAAAGAACAACCAATCGCGAGTCGGATCATGCGTATCCGTTACGAGACAGCGCGCCTGCGAATTTCCTGGGATTTATAAAAACTCTGAAAAGTAGGACAATAAACTTTGTCCTGCCACGGTCAGAACGATGGACAGCGCTGCACTCATTCACCGCCTTCACTTCGCATTCACCGTTACGTTTCACTACCTCTTCCCGCAGCTCACGATGGGGCTGGCATTGCTGATTGTGGTGCTTAAAACCATGGCGCTGCGAACCCGGAATGACGCGTACAACCGGGCGGCTCGTTTCTGGGCAAGGATTTTCGGAATCAACTTTCTGATGGGAGTGGTGACCGGCATTCCCATGGAATTTCAATTCGGCACCAACTGGTCGCATTTTGCCCGTGTCACGGGCGGAGTGATTGGCCAGCCGCTGGTGATGGAAGGCGTCTTTTCTTTTTTTCTGGAGTCCGCATTTCTTGGCCTGTTTCTTTACGGCGAGAAGCGCCTGGGCCCAATCGGACACTGGTGGGCGGCTTTTCTGGTCTTCCTGGGCTCGTGGCTGTCTGGCTTTTTTATCATCGTGACCGACGCATGGATGCAGCACCCGGTAGCCTATCAGCGCTTTGCCGATGGCTCGTTTCAGGTCGTCAGTTTCTGGGGATTGCTGTTCAATCCGTGGGCACTGGTGCAGTACGCGCACAATATGAGCGGGGCGGTGATTACGGGCGCGTTTGTGATGTCGGCTGTCGGCGCTTATTACCTGTTGGAAAACGAATCCAGGTTGGCCGAACAGGGCCGCATCTTCCTGCGAGTGGGAGTGATCGCTGGATTGATTTTTTCTGTGCTGCAGATTTTCCCCACGGGCGACCTCCACGGTAAATACATGGCACGACATCAGCCGGTTGCCACAGCAGCGATGGAAGGACTTTTCAAGACCGAAACCGGCGCGCCTATGGTAATTCTGGGACAACCGGATGAAGAGCACCAGCGAATCGATAACCCGGTTGCCGTCAACAAAGTCCTCAGTTTCCTGATTTACGGCCACACTTCCGCTGAGGTCAAGGGTTTAAATGAATTCCCCAAGGATGTGTGGCCCACGAATATCCCACTTTTGTATTACAGCTATCACATCATGGCAGGGCTGGGCACGATTTTTGTGGCCGTGATGGTAGTGGCTGCATTTCTGCTGTGGCGCAGAAAACTGTTTACCTCGCGCTGGATGTTGTGGATCCTGCTGCTTTGCCTTCCTTTTCCGTACATTGCCAACACTGCCGGCTGGATGACAGCGGAGATTGGACGCCAGCCATGGCTGGTCTACAACCTCATGCGCACGACTGAGGGCTATTCCAAACTTGTCCATGCAGGAAATGGGTTGTTCACTCTGCTGGGGTTCATGGGACTTTATACGGTGCTGGGAATCCTGTTTCTCTACTTAATGCATCACGAGATCGCGCTCGGACCTTCCGGTGGCGCCGCTGAAATAAATACCGGAATGCCGATCACTTTGGCGTAGGAGATTGCTGATGGTTTTCATCTGGTTCTGGCTTGTCGCCATCATGATCACCGCGTACGTGGTGCTGGATGGATTCGACCTGGGCGCAGGTGTGCTTCATCTGCTGATCGCCAAAACCGATCCGGAGCGACGAACCGTGATTCGCACCATTGGTCCGGTCTGGGACGGAAATGAAGTCTGGCTGCTGGCCGGCGGCGGAACACTTTATTTTGCGTTTCCGCTTCTTTATGCCTCGGGCTTCAGCGGCTTTTACCTGCCGCTGATGATTGTTCTCTGGCTGCTGATATTGCGCGGGATCGGCGTTGAATTGCGCATGCACCTGAACTCGCCGGTCTGGCGGGGATTTTTCGACGGATGCTTTGCCATCTCGAGTTTGCTGCTTACGATCTTTTTTGGTGCGGCGCTGGGGAATGTGCTGCGCGGCGTGCCTCTGCAAAAAGATGGCTATTTCTTTCTTCCACTATGGACGGACTGGCAGCCCGGCCTGGAACCCGGCGTTCTGGACTGGTATACGGTGATTGCGGGGCTTGTTGCTGCGTCAGCTTTAACGGTACACGGCGCCAACTACGTCGCCCTGAAGACCACTGGTGAATTGAGTGAACGTTGCCGGCGTTTAGGCAGAGCGCTCTGGCCCCTGCTGGTAAGCCTAACCCTTGTGAGTTTGTGGGCAACGCTTTCCATTCGTCCTGATCTGCTGAACAACTACAGGATGTTTCCTGTCCTGTTTATTGTGCCGGCTGCTGTAGCAGCCAGCCTGATCGGCATTTTTGTTTTTCAGCGCCGGGGCGAAGACAAAGCCGCCTTCTTATGCTCCAGCGCTTACTTGATTTTCATGCTGGTGGGCGCTGCTGTGGCGCAATATCCAAACCTGCTTTCGTCACCGGCTGATCCGGAGTTCAATATTACGGTTTACAACGCGGCCAGCGGCGTGCATTCGCTGTCCATCGGGCTGATCTGGTGGTCATTTGGAATGGCGCTCGCGGTGGGCTACTTTGTTTTCGTGTACCGGATGTTTAAAGGAAAAGTGACGGCGGAACCGGGGAGTGGTGGGTATGCTTAAATCATCGGGCGGCAGGCATTCAGGTTCCGAAACAAAACTTGATAAATCTATAACTCTCCCGGCACGCGTTAGGGTCTAGGCTGGAAGACGCGATGGGAGGAGACCTCTCATGAGTAAGCATCGCCTTTGCGGTTTGGTCCTTTTTGCCTGCCTATTTGTTCTGACATCCATTTCAGCCCTGGCCTACGGCCGGCCTGATCCCTGCAAACAGGTGCGGGCAAACCTTGCCCGCCAGATGCAGGAACTCAAAGAACACCAGATGCAGGAACTGGGGCAATGCCAAAGCACGAACGGCCGCGAATCCGTTTTGTGCGGTGACTTGAGGGAGCGGCAAAAGGAAGAGATGCGACAGGCGCAGGAGCGCCAGCGGCTGAGTCTGCGCGGTTGCAATGAACAATTGTTCGCGTCCGATTTCGCAGATCGTCATGAGTTCCACGATTATCCTTACATCAATAACTACAACAACGACTACTATCCTCCCGACTATCGCAAGCGGCATCACTACCACAACCACGATGGGGACGGTGACCACCATCACCACCATCATCACCCACCGCACGACGGCGAAAATGCTCACAACCACTACCACGGGCCTGGTAATTCCAGTGGGGCGGGCGCCCATGCGGTGTCGACTCAGCCCCGACACGACGCCGGCTCTCATTCAGCCGCGGTTTCAACTGCGCCGGTACACGAGCAATGGGTGCATCAGCAGCACTCCGGCGGGTCAGGTTACAGCAGTGGCGGTGGCTACTCGTCATCGGGATATAGCGGCGGCGGATATAGTTCATCCGGATCCAGCAGTGGCGGCGGCTATAGCGGCGGCGGTGGTGGATACAGTGGCGGCGCTGGCGGCGGATATAGTGGCGGCGGTGGCCATAGCGGTGGCGGAGGTGGAGGTGGATACAGTGGTGGCTCCGCGGGTGGCGGCGCGTCTTCCGGAGGGGAAGCACCCAGCCACGCCATACCCAGATAGATTCGCCGACGTGCCTTAGTAATTTGAGCAGGCGAAAGTGCCTGCTCAATTTTTTCGTTTCTTTTATACTCCCGTTTGTG
>DATDNH010000172.1:0-3885 GCA_036518395.1 Candidatus Angelobacter sp.
CGCAATCGCGCACTGGAGGATTTTGTTTGGTATTACAACCATCAGCGACCGCATCTCAGCCTGGGTGGTCTGGCTCCGGTTCAACGCCGAAGCCTTTACTTCCAACAGGCTCGTGCGTAACTTATGTCCTGGTACATCACAGCTAGGAGCTAGAAGCTCTTCTTTGGGTTTGGTTTTTCTATTCCCTATTCCCTAATCCCTATTCCTTGGTTTTGTTATTCTTAAATCATGAACCTCCGAGGCTGCGGCACAGCTCTAATTACACCTTTCAAAACCGATCTCAGCGTGGACGAAAAGCGCCTGCGCGAACTGGTCGAATGGCAGGTGAAATCGGGAATCGGGTTTCTTGTCCCCTGTGGAACCACAGGTGAAACCCCAACGCTGAGCAAAGACGAATGGCTTCGTGTGATTGATATCACCATCGAGGTCGCTGGCGGGCGCGTTCCCATTGTCGCCGGCGCCACCTCCAATGCCACCGCAGACGCA
The DNA here is from genome assembly GCA_036518395.1 of Candidatus Angelobacter sp. GTDB lineage: Bacteria > Acidobacteriota > Terriglobia > Terriglobales > Acidobacteriaceae > Angelobacter. Next base: position 487 of record DATDNH010000172.1, read on the forward strand.
GTAGCTAAAGCCCGTGAAGTGGCTCGCCGCAAAGGCGTTGATGCCATTCTTACGGCTTCGCCCTACTACAACAAGCCGACCCAGGAAGGCCAGTACCAGCATTTCAAGGCCATTGCCGAAGCCGTAGATAAGCCGCTGATCCTTTACAGCGTGGCAGGACGCACCGCGGTAAACATCGAGCCTGCAACCCTGGGACGTCTGGCAAGGCTCCCCAACATCGCCGGAGTCAAAGAAGCCAGCGGAAATGTCTCGCAGATCGCCGAAGTCTTCAACCACGTTCCTGACAGCTTCCTGGTTTTTTCCGGCGATGACGCGGTCACACTGCCGGTGATCTCATTGGGAGGTGTCGGAATCGTTTCGGTGGTTTCCAACCAGATTCCCCACGAAATGTCGGAGCTCACCAACGCCGCTCTGGATGGTGATTGGAAAAGGGCCCGCAGCATTCATCGCAAGTTCCTGCCCCTGATGCAGGCCAATTTCATCGAATCCAATCCGATGCCGGTAAAAGCCATACTCGCCATGATGGGGCGGATCGAAGAGGTCTACCGCCTGCCCATGGTTCCAGTAAAACCCGAAACTCGTGCCAGGCTGGAAAAAGTCGCACAGCAGGTAGGACTGCTCAACATCCACGCCGCCGTGTCGGATTTCTAGTCCATTGGCCAGGAAGATAGGGCTCAACCAGTTTCAGAATGGCAAATCAAGTTCGTGTGAATAAGTCTGGCTGATTCCTGCACCCGCAGAAACCGTTCTACAGGTTTTTCCTCTTAGCTGGACTATCCAAACTTGGCGGGGTGGTCTCCGAACCTATATTGATCCGGCGGGAACCTTCTCAATTTCAAATTCTCAGTCTTGAATCTAATTGCTTCCCGGCAATTGCTGATGTACAGTGTTCTTCCACTCCCCCAAAACAACTGGTTCAGACAGCTTTTCGGAGAAAACTATGGCCATGATCACGGTCGCCGTACTGGACGCCACCGGCAATCGTCGCGAACTCGTAGAGTTGCCGGACGACGTGCCGGTCAACCGCATTCTCGTCAAGCTGGTAGAGAAACTGGGCCTGCCGGCACGGCATCCGCTGGACGGCAGGTTGCTGGTTTATAAGTTCCACCACGCCAGCGCGGGACAGCTGCTGGATGAGCAGTCGCTGGCCACCGCCGGCGTAAAAGACCAGGATGTTTTACGTGTATATGGCGAGATGATAGCGGGTGTGAGGCGCGCGTGAGTGACGCTGTGGCTCTGCACCTGACAGAGGATCGCTTCGATCGCTTCCGCCGCATCGGCTGGTGGGACCAGGAACGGCTCAACCGTGCAAAGATACTTGTAATCGGCGCCGGGGCTCTTGGAAACGAGATCCTGAAAAACCTTGCTCTGCTTGGAGTCGGAAATATTTTCGTTGCCGATTTGGATTGCGTCGAGCCCTCCAATCTCTCCCGTTCAATTCTCTTCCGCGAGCATCACGTCGGCCGTCCCAAGGCGCAAGTCACGGCTGAGGCGCTCCGCGAGATTTACCCGGACATCCACACTCACTGGTTTCATGGTGACGTGATCTATGACCTGGGGCTGGGAGTGTTCGAGTGGGCTGACGTGGTCATTGGCGGGCTGGATAATCGCGAGGCCAGGCTCTGGATTAACCGCTATTGCTGGAGAACCAATCGGCCCTTCATCGACGGCGCTACAGAAGTGCTTCAGGGGGTAGTGCGCGTATTCGTCCCTCCTGATGGCGCCTGCTACGAATGCACCTTCTCCAGCTCAGATTGGGAGGCTCTCAAGGAACGCCGGGGTTGTGACGGCATGCGTCCCGCCGGCCTGCCCGTAATGCGCATCCCTACTACCCCCATTACTGCTTCTATCATTGCCGGCCTTCAGTGCCAGGAAGCTGTGAAACTTTTGCACAATATGCCGGCGCTCTCCGGCCAGGGTCTGGTCTTCAACGGTGTCACCAACGAGTCATACATTTTCCGAATCAACCTGAAAGATACCTGCAACAGCCACGACACACTGGAAGAGATCATTCACCTGGACCGGTCCGTCAGCCAGATGCGCGTGAGTGAATTGCTGCAGCACGCACATTCCGATCTTGGACCAGAAGCGGTAATCGAATTCAATCAGGAATTGCTTGTGGCATTTTCTTGTCCCCGTTGTGAAACGGTTGAATCAGTGCTGCGTCCACTGGGGTCGCTGATGGAAACCGCGGCTGTTTGTGCCAACTGCCGGCAAAATCGCCAGGCAATCTCCGTGGCGGCGGCCAGGGGATCTGAAGACTTCCTCAGCCATACGTTTGCCGAAATCGGCGTGCCGCCCTTTGATATTGTTAGCGCCCGCAAAGGACTCAGGCGAATCGGTTACGAATTCGCCGCCGATGCCAGGGCAGTGATGGGACCACTATGGCACGCATGCGGCGTCGCCGCCGGAGGAACATCTTGAACGAAGAAGTAATTGATATTGCGCAAATCGATCTCGGCAGCCTGCCCGAAAAGGAATTTCCTGGGGCGCGAAAATTCCGCATTCTGATCAGCCGGCACGCCCACGAAGCCGTCTGGCGTCACGCCCGGCAATCCATGAACGCCAATCGCGAGGACAAAACTGAAATCGTCGAAGTAGGCGGAATTCTTATAGGCAATATCTACAAGGACAAGCTCGGGCCATTTCTGGAGATAACCGCAGCCATCGTTGGTAAGCATACAAAAAACGAAGGCACCCAGATGACCTTTACACCGGACACATGGGAATACGTCAATCAGGTAAAGAGCAAAAAGTATCCTGATGATCGCATTGTGGGCTGGTATCATACTCATCCCCGTTTTGGGATTTTTCTCTCGGATATGGATAAATTTATTCACCGCCACCATTTTCCTCAGCCCTGGACAACTGCCATGGTGGTCGATCCAGTGCAGCAAAGCGAAGGCTTCTTTTTATGGAATGAAGGTGAACCATGCTCCGCGGGAGAGTACTGGGTAGGAGGCGAGCGTCGGGAAACCGCGCGCCCAGCTCCGGCCCAGTCAATGGAGAAACCGTTGCGTGGAAGTGAACCCGAGCGGCCACGGCAGCAAGAGTCACCAATGGTCCAAAGCGTCTCCGCGGTTGCAATGGCCCTTTGTTTTGTTGGCCTGTTGTTTTTGTTTTGGATGATTTTCAGCCGCGAAGCATCTCACTCCGATACGGAAAAAGTTGTGTTGGCAGCTTTGGATGCGCAGGCTGCGGAGCTGCAGAACAGCCACGGTGCTCTAGTCGCCGTACAGAACCAAATTGCTGCCTCGCCTAAAGACATAACTCCGGCTGGGCAACAGTTAGAGATCCAGGCGATGCAACTGGCCGACAACGGATTGCAAAGAGCTGCACTTCTTTCCGCTATGGCGCAGGCGAAGCTCGCAAATCGTCAGGACATAGTAGACCGGATCC
>DATDNH010000173.1:0-11168 GCA_036518395.1 Candidatus Angelobacter sp.
GTATTCGACGAAATCGCACCGGCCATCCGCACCGTGAGCAGCCCATTTCTAATTGAAGGCGTGAAAAAAGAAAAACCTCGAATGGCGCCGCAGGCAGGAGAGCACACCTGGGAGATATTGCGCAGCCTGGGCTACCAGGATACGGAAATCGCAGCTCTGCTGAACCGCGGAGCTGCCACTGCCTATCAGCCGAAAGCTGCCGTTAAAGACTGAAGTCTTTGCCGACCTTCATCGCTTGGCGATGAATCCTATTTCTCTGCTTTCTTCGCTGCTTTCTTGGCCGTAAACGTTCCGCTGGCCTGGCCGCCGTAATCGCAGGTGCCTTTCATTTCGGTGGCATCGGCATTAAGCGTACCTTCATAGTGGACAGCAGCTCCCTGAGCATCGAAATCAAAGGAGATCTTGTCACCTTTCACCGTTCCTTTTAAAGGAGCGTCACCCAGCGCGCCGGAATAGGTGCCCGTGAGCTTTTCGCCATCCTGCTTCAGGACGAAAGTGGGGGCGCCGCTCTGTCCGCCCAGATCCACTTGTGCATTCCACGTGCCGGTGACATCCGTAGCATACGCATAAGCATAAGCTGCGAGAGACAGCACAACGACGGTTGCCAGAACTGCAGATAGCTTTTTCACAGGCGGCACGATATCAAATGGCCCGCGATAAAAGCAAGCGAAGAAACAGAACGGTGGTCCCAGCCGAACCAAGCTTCAGAAGTTATTTCTTCGTCGTTGTTCCGCCTCCGGCGGCTGCTGGCGCCGCCGATGCCGACAACGAATGGTAATAGCTGTCAAAGAAATCCAGGCCAGCCTTATTGACCTGGGAGCGAATGCCGATCTGGTCGCCGATTTCGAGCACCTGATCTGTGGCCGCATCGTAGACCGGCCACTTCACAAGGCCGTTGCCGTTGGGATCGCCGGTCTTGGCAAAATTCACCCAATAGGTGGAGACGATTTCCGAAAGTTTGTGGTCGGCATCGTCCCAGGGAAATGGCCAGACAAAGTTCCCAAAAACGTAAGGCAGCTCGGAGGCATGGAATGCGCGCAAGCGAGCGCTTTGCGGTCCGGGCGGCCGATGGCTGAAGTAGTACACGTAGACCCGATGGTGGCCCGTCCTCGCAGCCATGCGCGCCCAGGTGCGCATCTCCCAGCCAAATACCTGGTCGCGATAGGCGGAATAAAAAGACGTTACTGCTTCAGCGTCCGATGCGGCGGGATAGATTTTCAGAAACTGATCAGCCTGGGCGCCGTACCGCTGATGCACGCCATTGGTGAAAGCAGCGCTGGTCATCGAGGCGCCTTGAGGAGCCAGGGTGGTGCCTTCGTCTGCATTGTTGCCGACGAGCAGCGGCACGTCATTCTGCCTGCCTTCGGCAAAAATCGTCTGCACATCCTGGGGCAGGACCCAACCATCCACAATGGCGCTCGTGGTTGGTGCGTCAGTGGCTTTTAGAAGCTCTTCGGCGGGCTTCGAACGCAATGTCTTGAGCGTATCTTGAGTGGCATTCAGGGCTGAAGCAAGCCGCTCGCCCGCTTTCTCTGCGTCGGCCAGGCTCTTCATGGGAGCAAACAAGCCGCCGCTTTCGCCGATGGCGCCGCGGAACAATCCTTTTGCCAATGGGCTCGCCATGAGCGCGTTCACAGCCCATGATCCTGCCGATTCACCAAAGATGGTCACGTGATCGGGATTCCCGCCAAATGCGGCGATATTTTTCTTCACCCACTTGAGCGCGGCAATCTGGTCGAGCAGAGCGTAGTTCCCGGAAGAGTGCTGCGCCGACTCCGCAGTCAGCGCTGGATGGGCATAGAAACCGAAAACTCCTAGCCGGTAATTGATCGTGACCAGCACCACACCTTTGCGGACCAGATTTTCACCATCGTAAGCAGCGCTTATTCCGCTGCCGCGAGTAAAGCCGCCGCCGTGAATCCACACCATTACGGGAAGGCGGTCTTTGGCAGATTTGGCCGCGGTCCATACGTTCAGGTAAAGACAATCTTCACTGAGTGGCGGCATTTTGGATTGATAGATGGAATTCCCCGGATACGGAGTCTGCCAGCAGGCATTGCTGAATTCTTTGGCCTCCCGTACGCCCTGCCAGGCTGCCGGCGGCTGCGGCGGTTTCCAGCGCAGATCGCCCAGCGGTGGCGCTGCGAAAGGAATGCCGCGATAGACGCGAACGCCGGAATTCTTGCCGGCCGTGCCCGAAAGCTTTCCTTGTTCCACATTGATGGGATCCGCGATTTCAGCCAAAGCTGCCGGCGCTACCAGCAGTCCGAAGAGAAAAACAAGAAATGCACGCTTGATGCACATGTCAATCGGCTCCATTACTGATGAACGAAAAATTCTTTTGCGCGCTGCGTTCTACCTGCCAAAGTATAAATGCGCGCAATTTCCTGAATTTGCTAATATTACCAGCCATGCGACGACCTATCCTGTTTGGAATTTTGTTTTTGCTGGTGTTCTCCGTCACAGCGCTTGCCTCCCCTGCGGGAACATATGTTGGCAAATGGATCGGCATGAACGCTGAAGGTGACTTCAAGATTGCGCTCTCGCAGGCGGAGAAAGGCGAGTGGAAGGCAGAAGTGTCGTTTACCTACGGCGATTCGGACATCAAATGCAAGATCGTCTCCGTGAAGGTTGAGGACGATAAGGTCGAGCTTGTCTATGATTTCGAAATTGCCACGCTGCACGCCCGCTCCACCGTCACGGGTGATATCAAAGGCAACGAGATGTCCGGCAAATATCACACCCAGGGCGCTGACGGATCTGATGTTGACCAGGGAACATGGAAGGTTACGAAGAAAATTGCCGAGGGTGCCTTATAAGCTTCAGGCCGAAGGCAGTATTACCGAGGGCGTGGGAATGGTGAAGACCTATGTGAACCCCGTCGGAGCGGCACATCGCCCTTGGGGTTTTGCTCGTTAGGTTTTCGCCAGCAGCTAGGAGCTAAGTTCTTAATACCAAATCGCGATCTCAAGCATCAGATTGTTGTTGATCATTACGGAGAAAATATGCGAGAAGCAGTCATAGTTGCCAGTTCCAGGACTGGGTTGGCCAAATCATTTCGCGGCTCTTTCAACATGACGCGCCCCGAGGTGCTGGCGGCGCACTGCATTAAAGACGTGCTGAGGAAAACGCCACAACTTGCCCCCGAGGAAATTGAAGACGTGGTGCTGGGATGCGCCCAGCCGCATGGTCCACAGGGCCACAATATCGCGCGCATCTCGGCCATGCTGGCAGGCCTGCCATCCTCCGTGGCCGGCACTACCATCAATCGCTTTTGCTCATCAGGACTACAGGCCATTGCTCTCGCCGCCCATCAGATCATGAATGAAGGCGTGGACGCAGCCGTCGGCGGCGGTGTGGAGAGCATCAGCCTGATCCCGCGTGATTGGAGTCCTAATCCGGAACTTCTTGAGCGCATGCCGGGGCTGTATATGGTCATGGGAGATACTGCGGAGGTTGTGGCCAAACGCTACAAAGTGAGCCGCCAGGTGCAGGATGAATATTCCCTTCTGAGCCAGCAGCGCACCGCGCGAGCCCAGCAGGAAGGTTTTTTTCAGGGCGAGATTGCTCCGATCAAAGTCACTATGGCGGTTCTGGATAAAAAGACGGGCGAAAAGATTGGCGAGAAGGAAGTTTGCTGCGACCGCGATGAATGCAATCGCCCTGACACGACGTTGGAAGGCCTGCTGGCGCTGAATCCGCACTTCGACAAGACCAGCGGCCACGGATCAGTCACTGCCGGCAACGCCTCGCAACTTTCCGACGGAGCTTCCGCCACGCTGCTGATGTCGCGCGAGCGTGCCGAAAGGCTTGGCATTCCTTATAAGCTCGTCTTCCGCGGCTTCCAGGTTGCCGGCTGTGAGCCGGACGAAATGGGTATTGGACCAGTATTTGCCGTGCCGAAGCTGTTGCAACGCACCGGTGTGAACATGAGTGACATTGATGTCTGGGAACTGAATGAAGCTTTTGCGGTGCAAGTGGTGTACTGTCGAGATCGTCTGGGACTCGATCCGGAAAAGTTGAACCCAAACGGTGGATCCATTTCCATTGGGCATCCGTTCGGAATGACCGGTTCGCGGATGGTGGGAACGATTGCTAACGAGATGGCGCGCCGCAAGGCCCGCTACGGCGTGGTGACAATGTGCATCGGCGGAGGCCAGGGCGCGGCCGGCCTGTTTGAAGCGCCCAACGGGCGCTGAAAACAGGCCGAGTATCAGCGTCTAGGAACTCGCTTGCGAGTTCCGGCCTTCAGGCAGACGAGAGCGTGAGCGAATTACTGTTTGAAGCGCCCAACGGGCGTTGAGAACAGGCCGCGTTTCAGCGTCCAGGAACTCGCTTGCGAGTTCCGGGTCCCGCTCAGCGGGACAGACGTGAGCAAGTGACTTACTCTTTTCGCAATAAATTTACGAGTTGCGGAAAGATTCTTTTTGCGTTAGAAGATTCCCTCCTGGCTTTTCAAGCGACTTCGGAGGAACCCTTGCCAACGCAGTCCCAGTCGTCGCCAACCATCGCTCCGGCTCCATCACCCTCGCAACCCTCCACAATTTACGTTTGGTACGTAGTCGGCGTGCTGGTGGTGGCTTATATCTTTTCCTTCATCGACCGCCAGATTTTCAGCCTGATCGTGGGACCGCTGCGGGCCGACCTCCACATCTCTGACACTCAGTACGGTGTGCTGACAGGCACAAGCTTTGTGGTGTTCTATACCTTTTTTGGCATCCTCATCGGACGCCTGGTTGACGTCTATAGCCGGCGCACAATCATTGCCATCGGCATGGCACTCTGGAGCCTGTTCACCACCGGTTGCGGGATCGCGAGCACCTTTCCGCAAATGCTGCTCTTTCGCATGGGGGTTGGGGTAGGCGAAGCCGCGCTTTCACCAGCGGCATATTCGCTGGTGGCTGACTATGTGCCGCCGCGACGCATGTCTACGGCTCTGAGCGTGTACTCTGCGGGAATCTATGTCGGCTCCGGGCTTGCGTTTATTCTTGGCGGGCTGGTGCGACAGTATGCGACCCACCGCGGGATGTTGACTCTCCCCGTCGTCGGCCATATTTATCCCTGGCAGATTCTCTTCTTCGTCGTTGGTGTGCCGGGCATCTTGCTTGCGCCACTGCTGTTCACCGTTCGCGAACCCAAGCACAGAGGCGGCAGCGCTCACGTCATTGTTCCCATCAAGCAGGTGTTTGCATACATTTTTGCCAGTGCCAGGACGTTTCTGTTCCACAATGTCGGCTTTGGCTTTCTCTCGCTGGCTTCTTATGCCAGCGCCGCATGGGTGCCCGCATTTTATGAGCGCACCTACCACTGGAACCCCAAGACCATCGGCCTGGTTTACGGATCAATCGTGATGATCTGCGGTTCACTGGGCATCATCGGGGCAGGCCGCGTGGCGGACCATCTGCGCGCGCGTGGGCGAGCCAATGCCAATATCCTCGTAGGGATGTGGGTGGCACTGATCTGGATTCCTATCCACTTCCTGATGTTCTTAGCGCCCAGTGGAATCTGGGCAACTGTATGGCTGGTTCCCGCAGCCATGATGGCGGCCGCGCCCTTTGGCGTGGCGCCGGCAGCCATCCAGGAGATGATGCCGGCCAACATGCGCGGCCAGGCGTCCGCGGTTTATCTGTTCATCCTGAACCTGATCGGACTCGGAATAGGCCCACCATCCGTCGGCTTCTTCACTGAGCGCGTCTTCCACCGCCTGGACGCGCTTAGGTATTCCATGCTCATTGTGTTCACCATAGCTTGTGTCCTTGCAGCCGCGCTTCTCGCCGGGTGCTCGAAACCATTTCTCCGCAGCCTGGAACGTTTGCAGCTGCGCTCGACGAACGATCACGCATAAGGCATTCCGATAAATAGTTTATGAATCGATAAGCCTAGCTGACTGCTAATTGCAGCTAATTGCTAATTGCCAGACTGCTCGTTACAAACCGAACCGCCTGCTTTCGTTTTCGAACTGTTGTACACTATTGGCCGAAAAAAATTCCCGCCGAAAAAAGGCAGCTACCCATGTGGATTCGTAAATTTCAGCGTGACCGCAAAAAGGGCGTGGACTCGCCCATGCCAACGCAAGTTCTCTCCAACGAAGAATTCATTCCCCGCCCGCAAAGCCAGAAGCAAAAACAGGTCGAGTATCTGATCGGGCAGATGGCAGAAGAAAAATCCAGGAAGCTGGGCATGGATCGCCGCACCTTCATGGCCAGCGCCATGGGTCTGGCAACATGCTTTTGGGCGTCCAACAAAGTGTGGGGCAAAGTGTGGGACGTGGAAGAAGCCGAAACCATGGACAAGACTGCCTATAATGAGCACCTGCCCAAGGGCGAGTACTTCATCATGGACGTGCAGACGCACTTCACCAACGGGATCGCCATTCCTAACTTTCGCACCAACGAGTTTGTAAAAAACATGGGATTCAACCTCAAGGACGATGTTGAATCGTACAGCTTCACGCAATATGTAAAAGAACTTTACTTCGACTCTGAGACCGAGATTTGCGTGATCTCCGGGGTCCCCAGTCAACCGGAAAAAAACACAGACGATACCGGCAAATTGCTGGAGGGCGCTGCTCGCGGAGGCGGCATCCTGCCCAGTTGGCTGATGGCCCAATCACGCAACAAGATTAACCAGTTCGCCAAATCCACCCGCGCCCTGAGCCAGGGCAACCTTGCTCCTAACCACTATTGGGACAAGACCAAAAACGCTCCGGACAAGGCGAAGACCCTGGTGCAGATGGACCGTGAGCTCAATGAATACAAGATCAACTCCTGGAAGTGGTATTGCCATGCTGATCCCGGGCGCTCGGGAAATGGCTTCCAGCTTGACGACGATAATGCAGCCTGGTTCTATGAGGAATCGCGCAAGCGCGGCATGAAGATTTTCTCCGTCCACAAGGGCTACTCGTACCAGTCGCGCACGCTCGGCCATCTGGCCAATCCCAAGGACGTGGAGAAGGCTGCGCTCAATAATCCTGACCTTACATTCATCATTTATCACTCGGCCATCCAGCACGGCCCCAACGAGCCGGAGTTCAAAACCTCGATTGATCCCGTCACCGGCGACTTCGCCTGGCACAACGTCCTCATGGACATCAAGAAGCGCAATCCCAAAATGAACAATGTGTATCCGGAGATTGGCAGTTTCTTCAATGTGCTGGCCATCGCCGATCCCAATCTCTGCATGCACGGCATGGGAAAGAACATCAAGACCTACGGCGCCGATCACGTCATTTGGGGCACCGATTGTTTGTGGTGGGGTTCACCGCAGTGGTCGATTGACGCCTTTAAGCGCTTCCAGATCAGCGACGAATTCTGCGAGAAGTTCGGTTATTCCAAGATCACCAGGGAAGACAAGAAAAAGATTTTCGGCCTGAACGCCGCGAAAATTTACGGCATCAACGTGAAAGAAAAACGCAATCCGGTCAATCCTGACATCATCGCCCAGGCGCGCACATCCTACGAGAATGCCGGCCTGCTGCGTGAAAACGCCGCTTATGGCTGGGTCCGGGCTGATGACTAGGGTCGAAACACTCAGCAATGGATATATCCAAATCCTCTGCGAGATTGTCATTCCGAAAGCCTGTGAAGCGTGCGCGCGCTTTCTTCAGCGCGCACGTAGGGCTGAGGAATCTGCTCCGCGGGTCTTAAGGCTGGCAATAATCGTTCAACTCCAATTTGGGATATGAATCAAGGTGGATTGCGTGCACGCCTCTTTGCAGGATGGGATAGCTTCGGGTACCTCCTTTGCTTCATGCTTACCGTCACACCGCTTTTGGGTCTCCAGGACCACGGCGGCGACAAAGTCGGGCCAAACTCCATTCAACCCCAACCAACTTCGACTCCAGCAGCGTCGACTTCACCGCGACACGATCACGTCGGAAAGCCTTTACCTGATTACATGACTGGCGACCAGTGTCTGTTCTGCCACCGCAATGTGGTCGGCCCAACCTGGGAACAGGAACCTCATGCCTGGACCATTCGGCCAGTGGGCGTGGCGCCCAGTGTTCCTCAACTCCCGAAAGATGCGACGCACGTGATCGGCAGCCCGCAGCATTACCGCGCACTAAAGCTGATCGGCTACGGAAAGTTCGCCATCCTCGCGGACGATGGCAAGACCTGGCAGCCCGATGTTTTCGCTACTAAGTGCGCCGGATGCCATACCACCGGCGTTGACCCCGTTGCGCACACCTTTTCCGGCTATGCTTTTGATTGTTTCGCCTGTCACGGCGACATCACTACCGATCACACCACCAAACCGGAACAGGCGTGGCTGGGCAGCAAGCGCCCGCGCGAGCCGCAAAAGATCGTGGAAATCTGCGCTCAGTGCCACTTGCGCGGCGGACGCTCTCAGGCTACCGGGCTTCCTTACCCTGACAACTTTGTCGCGGGCGACGATCTGTTTGCCGATTTTAGAGTTGACCTCAAACGCGAATACGACGCCGGCATGAACCCTGCAGACCGCCATGCTTACACGTATACACGTAACGTGATGGAGCGTGGCTCGAAGCAGACTTGCCTCGAGTGCCACCGCGTGCATGGCCGGCCGGAGCTGAAGCATGAATATTGCATCGACTGCGACCCCTTGCCTGCCGCTGACAGGGGCGCGGACAAACTGCGTAGTGAGACGTGCCAGTATTAAAATCCGAGCGGCAACAATCGTCTTTAAGAAATGGTAGAAACTGTGGGAGATGCAACATAGAAGAGGAAAGGAAAAAATGAAAAAACTATTCAGGCTTGAAGTAATTCTGGCAGTGATGCTGGTTATGTCCGCCATCGCGGTTCCAATCACGATCGCCGCGGCCGACACAGCTAACGTAAATGGCGAGTGGAACCTGACCGTCGAGACACCGAATGGCACAGGCACTCCCAGCGTCATCTTCAAACAAGACGGCGAAAACCTGACTGGAACCTACAAGGGCCGGTTTGGCGAGTCTTCGGTGAAAGGCATTATCAAAGGAAACGACATTAAATTCAGCACCACGATCAGCCCACAAGGACAGGATATCCTCGTTGAATACTCGGGTACGGTGGACGGTGACACCATGAAAGGCAAGGCAAAGTTCGGCGAGCTGGGCGAAGGCAACTTTTCCGGAAAAAGAAAAGCCGCTGAGACGCCTGCGCCGAAATAAAAGCAAAAAAGAGTGGAGCGCGGTCGCCCTCGGCTGCGGCTGTAGAAAACCCAAAAAGCGATCGCCGAATGGCTTACTTGTTCGTGCCCGCTAACAGCGGTCGGACCCGGTCGCGGTAGGCGATGGCCTGCTCCAGCACACGACGGAACTCGTGGACGTCTACGTCGCGTTCGCTGCAGGCGATGAAGAGGGCGCCGTCGTCGCGGAAGTCGCCGCACCACTCGATCACCTGTTCGTCGCTCCAGTCAGGCCGGTACTGGCGCATCTTCTCGTCCGGCATGCGATCAAGGTAGGCACGAAGATTGTAGGCGGTTTCGTCCGGCTGCTCGTCTACGAACGGCTCTTGCTCGAAGTTCCAGAGGGGCTTCTCAGTGTAGCTGAACACAGGCTGCTGCATAACGCGCAACATCTTACTCAATAAGTTCGCTGCCGGGCAACACCGAGGCGACAACCGCGACTGCCATTAACATGCACGCAGAAATGATCACCGGCAAAACGTCTTCAGCGCGCCGTGTTCTGTCGCCGTCGCTGCTCACTTGCCTTTCTGATTTCGTTCATGTCCCCCACTGGCCGAATCTCCCAAATGCTGCCGTATCTCAGGGACGGATGCTGCGCCATGAGTTGTACCGCATGATTCATGTCCCGCGCCTCGAGGATTCCGAAGCCTCCGAGCTGTTCCTTGGTTTCCACAAAGGGACCGTCCGTGGTTGCGACTTTGCCGTTCTTCCAATACATGGTCAAGGTGGTTTCCGCAGGCTGAAGCGCTTCTCCAACTGCAAAATGCCCGCTGGCGCGAAGATGGTCGTCGTATTCAAAGCATTCGTCGAACATTGCGTGTTGCTCGGCCTCAGTCATGCTGTCGAATTTGCCTTTGTCGTAGTATCCCAAACAGATGTATTTCATTGTTCCCCTCCTCGTTCTTCTTCTCTGGGTGGCAGCCGGCGGCACAGCTGTCGGTTTTCTGTCACTGTTTCACGTAATGAAGCGCAACGCATCCTGATTTAAAAAACTTCGACTCAACAAGTTTTAATTGCAGTCTCTCCCGCAGGCTGACGCCCTCCAACAACCGTCTCCCTTCTCCCGCAACGATTGGCCCAACGACAAAAATATATTCATCCACCAGGCCAAGCTCGATAAGTTGTGAAGGAATGTCCACGCCCCCGACCAAAATATTTTTGCCATGTTCTTGTTTTAGTTTGAGTATTTCCTCGCGAAGGTTCGTACGAACGATCGTCGTATTGCTATCTTCAGCGCTGTCCAACGACCGTGAAAAAACGATTTTGTTGATGGAGTCAAATGCCCGGGCAAATTCTTTGTCTGCTTTTGTCGCAGACTGGTCTTTGAGGACTTCAGGCCAATAAGGAACCATCAATTGGTAGGTTTTACGCCCAAAGACCTGCAGGTCAACATCTCGCATGAGGCGCGTAAAATATTCGAGTGTTTCGTCAGTGGCAATCTGTTTCGTGTGAAAGCGTGCGGTTGAAATCAGCCAGGGGCGCGGCTTGTCAGGAACACCAGTCCGCGGCCAGGATTCCAGAGCGGCGGCGAATGCCTCATGCATGGCCTCTTCGGCGAGATCCAGATCTCCGAGAAGGCGCACGAGCGTCGCCAGAACCCGGCCCGATTCCAATCGGTAAAGAGTCTCAATGGTCTTGCTGAGTTGTTCGGGCACGGGCGGCGGCTGCGGCGGCGGCATCTAAGCCAAACTAGCAAACGAAGCGGCTCAACACAACTGCGCTCGGGCGTAGTGGCTCGCATTGCGCTAGCATAGGTCCTCGTAAACGCGTTTATCGCCGCCAACTCCCGAATTGTCGAAAGCCGGAAGTGGGGAACTTCGAGCCGGTGGTCTGACAACTGGAGCTTCCGGCGCTCGGCAGACTGACGCGAATAGTTTAAGCATAAAGTGACAGCACTTTGACGCCATCGCTGTAACAAAGTCCCTATGCTGTCACTCTGGCAGCATATGGCTGCCACGATGACGCTCTTTTGACGCTATCCTCTTCCCAAACCCTCACGCCCATGTAATTCTGGTTCCGGATCG
>DATDNH010000174.1:0-4748 GCA_036518395.1 Candidatus Angelobacter sp.
ACTCCGCTGGAAACTGACGGCTCGGTTTACGCGTTCCTCAACTCGCGCAGTCAACCCAGAATCAATCTTGTCCTGATGTGTCATTCTGTTCCTGAAGCCAGCAGGATTGAGTTATGCAGGGCTTTTAAAACCCGTCACCCATACACGCCTATTCTGATGCTCTACAACGGTTATGACCCCACGGTGGCGCAAGTGGACGGGCGGCTTGAAAATATGGCTGACCCGCAGGCATTGCTGGATACTGTCCAGCTATTGCTTTCTGCGGCTCGCCGCAGTTGATTGCTGCTAGCTTCTAGCTTTTGGCTTTTTAGCTTTTGGCTTAACACCAAATCAACAGCTTGAACCACAGAGGACACGGAGGGACTGAGGAATCGAAGATTAGTTCGCGTTTTTTTGCGTTATTCGCGGCTGAAGAGCATTATCTGTCCCTGTCACTGTTTCTCCTCCAAGGGTGTATCATGCACTGACTGAGGAGAACACATGAAGCGCACATTGTTCCTGTCTTGTGCCGTATCGCTGCTGGTCGCATTAACTGTTTCCGCGCAGACCGGCGGCCCAACTAAGGTGACGGGCAAGGCAAAAAACACAGCTTCGGGCGTCCAGTACTGGGACATCACTCTCGGCAAAGGAGCAACCGCCGTTTCCGGCAAGAGAGTCACGGTGAACTACACGGGATGGCTCACCAGCGGCAAGAAATTTGATAGCTCCGTCGGGCAGCAGCCCTTTAAGTTCAAGCTCGGTGCCGGCGAAGTGATTAAAGGCTGGGACGACGGTGTTGCCGGAATGAAGGTGGGCGGCAAGCGTCAATTGCGCATCCCCCCAAACCTGGCCTACGGCCGCACTGGAGTCAGCGGAGCGATCCCGCCGAACTCAACCCTGATCTTTGATGTCGAGTTGCTGGATGTGAAGTAAGCCTATCTTGCCGCCGCTATCGGCCGCGCAATTCATTTGGACGTTTGAAGCAGGCTATTCACCCAGCATAATAGGGCAGGATTTTCGCTGATGAGATCAACTCTGGGAGACAGGCCCGTGATTCTGGACATGCTGCCGTCTGGAAAATAAACAGCGTAGAAGGTGCCATCAAGGACGTATCCACAGCTCCCGTCAGCTCTCCTTGGACACTTTTCCGTTTGCCTGTCAATGCCACTGAGGTCGGCCAGAAATTTCTCTGCCTGCTGGCTGGTAATCGCAAGCTCCTTTCGCTCCGCCGCCGGCGCTGATCTTCCCATAGCAACACAATCAGCGGGAGCTATCGGATGCGTTAGATAGCTTATCTGTGACCAGAGCCCCTTCTCCAACACCACGCGAACCACTTTGATCTGGCCGGAGACGCGCTGAAATACCACAGCAGATTCAGGCCGTAACGCCGGCAGTCTCTCCACCATGGCAAGAGTTTCGCCAGGTTCCGCGAGTCGTGAAAACGCCGTATGAAGGGCATCAAAATAATTGTCCAATCCACACTGGGTCGCCGTAACGCTTTTCCGCTCGGCCAAAGCATAGGTCGTGCCATTCCAACGATAGATAAGAACGTCGGATTGGTTACAGACACCCATCGCTGAATCCGCTGACTGCTCGGGAACTATCACCGTAATCTCTCCTTTTTTGCTGGCCCGGGCTTCGGGAGGCCTACAAAGTGACGGATGACAAAAGCCCGCTCCGTCAGGTTTTTCCGCCGCCGACCAGAGTTCCCGAAAATGGTTCCAGTGTGGCACAAACACAGCAACGTTTAGACAGTGTCCACTCCCGCCAGCGGTCACGAACAAGATGTGCCCTCGCGATAATCTCTTCACATCAATCCAATCGATCGGATTGGATGGTTCGTCATCTTCTATTCCTGCAGCCAGGCGCAAAGCACGCACTTCTCTGGTCGAGAGCCCTGTCGCTTTTGCCCAGTACGCATCGTTCTTCCGATGGAAGGCTTTCCAGTCGAAGTCAGGTTTGTCCCACGGACGCTGAGCCACCTGCGCGATGCCAGCAGCGCACACCGTGACGATCATGGCGCTAACTATCAAAATGCGCGTTCGTCCAGACATGCTTGTCAGTATTGTAGTGGAGCGCAATCAGCGTCATCAGCGGTAAGGTTTTGCTGTGGCCAGTTGCCCGCCGAAGAGCCTGCCCTGAGCGAAGTCGAATGGGTCCCGGCGTGCGGTGGAGGGTGACGTGGATGGCCCGTGGCCTATTTCGCCAGCCAAAACCTGATCACCGCCATTCCCAGCGCAAAGGCAAATCCATACCAGAAACTTTCAAGGCGAATCACTCTCTTTTCGTGTCGGCGCAGGATCGATCCGGTCAATGCCATCATGAATCCGACAATCACCGGACTCACCACCAGGCTCAGACCCGGAATTCCCGAGCGATGGACAATCCTGTACGGAAAAAAGAGCAGGCTGAAAAAGCCGGCAAGCAAGCCAAAAAGCACATACCCGAACGCCGCCAGCGCGGGGCTTTCGACCTGTCGCCCCTTGATCACCTCCCCGAGCGCGCGAAGCAGGAAATCAAAAATCCCCCCAAATACATACTGGACAACTGCTTCGCCGAACAAATCGAAGATCACCCAAAGCAACCAAAGGATGAAGTCTGCCATAAGAGAGCGGTCAAATTATAGATGACGCGCCGGGTGCGTGGTTCAGAGGTTTTGCAGTCGCTTTGGCTAATTGCTATTTGCTGTTAGCAATCGCTCGCGCATACAGCACCGCATATTTCAGATCAAACCACGCTCCCGGCTGCTTCCCATTCCAGAACCGCGGACGCATTCTCTCATTCTGCCCGCGCCCGCCCACGCTCCTGGGCGGCTTCACCTGCGATTCGTCCAGCCGGATCGGGGCCAGATCAATCTTGTTGCTCTTGTCCGGCGCAATCTGCCGGCCAAGAATAATGGACACCAGCAGATCGCCGCTGCCTACGGCATTCACACTCATGCCGCCTAGCTGGTTCACGCGCATCAGCTCCGCCGGCGCCACCGTTTCATACACGCTGTCAATTCCGGCAACGCCGTTGGGCCCAACATCACTGTAGGTCCCGTAGTCGATGGCGCTGACCACCCCATCCGGATTCGACGAGCCAAACATGATCTGCGATTGCCGCGTGAGCGCATCCGCGCCGCTCATGCTGGTTCGCGCACCGCTCGCCTGCGATCCCAGCTTTCTTTCTACGCGCGCGCATACGAATGCGGCAATGTCGTCCACGGACCACTTGCGCGCCTCCGCGCTGGAAATTTCTTTGCCCACAAAATGCGAGAAAAACAGGGGAGGATTAAAGCTCGGACTCTCCTCATAATTCACTTTCAGCACCACATTCGGCACCGTGCTGTCATCCAGCGGAACGCCGATTCGCACCTCCTGCGTCTCTTCATCAATATGAACCCAGATCAGGTGTTGATAATCCCAATTGATCCGGCGCCACGTCGAAGTAGAAAGATGTCCGATCTCTTTGCTGACGCGCTGCGGCGCATCGCCAAAGAAAACATAGAAACCGCTGCGATGCGCAAAACACATAAATGCATTGCACACCGCCGCCGCCCTGGGCCCGCATGGCCCAACGCCTTCCCACTTCCTGACCGTCTGCCAGGCTGAAGGATCGCCTTCGCTGACCTCGACAATGTATCCCGAACGCTCCTTCAGCGAGTAACTGGTGCCGCGAAAATCCCGCCAGCAGATGGTGTTTTGTCCATCCAGTTGTCCGGGCTGCACCGGGCTGGTATCGCCGTAAAAACTTTCCGGGTCGGCCGGCAATGAAACCAGGTGGCCGGTAGGATTGGTGAGCACCATGCGGTTCAGCGTCGCGGAATAATAGATGTCTACGCACGCCGGCGCCTGGATCTTGCGGAAGAATGCTGTCACTTTGGTGGTGCTCAGCAGATAAATGTCAGTGAAGTTGAACGTCGCGCCAGTCGTCGTGTTGTCATTGATGACCGTCGAGGTCATCGTGATCCCACTCACTGAATCCTGCGACGGAATATAAAAGTAGTCTCCCACCGTGGTGCCGCCCGCAACCGTGAAACACACAATCCGCGCTGCCGTATTTGCCGGCCCCCTGGGAATGTTGCCCATAAAAAGCTGGAGTGAGCCATTCTGCACATTGATGCCCTGCACAGACGCCTCAGTCATGCCGCTGATGTAGCCATTGCGGTTTTTGAACAACACAATGGCGTATCGCTGGCCAGTGCAGATGTTTCCCACCGGGCCAACGGCGGCCGTGTTCGAGGTTGGCGGAGATGCCCCTGCTCCGGTGTTATCAATGTTCAATGTGCCGTTGACAGCGTTGATCGTCCCTACGAGTTTGAAAGTTGACGCTGCCGGAATGCCCCCGCCAGTTGCAACGTCGGCTTCGTATACTTTCATTCCGGTCACCGCATAGGGCGCCTGCAGGCCACCTACCCACGACGCAATGCTTACCCAGGTAATGACAATGCGATCATTCGCCGCCGTATTGCTTCTCGCAATAAACGGCCCGGCAATCGCCGTTTCGCCTACGCCATTTGCGAACGTAGTGATGATGTACACATCGCGGCCGGCGGCAAAGGCGCCCGCGCCGGCAACCGCCTGGCCTGTGCTGTTAACACCGAGTGGAGGTGGAACCACAACGTTCCCGGTCACAGTGTTTTCCTGCCAGGTCACGCTTCCATCTGTCACCGTGGCCTGATCGCCGGTTGGGAAGTTAGGCTGATTCGCCCCTGAAGTTCCGGCTACGATGCAGCGGTAGGTATGGCCATTGCCCGTCGTTCCCGTATTGGGAGTAATGACCTCGCC
>DATDNH010000175.1:0-3455 GCA_036518395.1 Candidatus Angelobacter sp.
ATACAACCGCTGCTTGAACCTGCAGACTGCCATATTTTTGTTTTTTGCCGGCGCACTCGGGGGCGGCATCAACGCCGTGGCCGGGGGCGGAAGCTTTGTGGCATTTCCGGCGCTTTTGTTTACCGGCGTTCCTGCGATCCCCGCAAACGCGACGAACACGCTTTCTTTGTGGGTAGGGACCACCGCCAGTGGCAACGCTTATCCGCAAAAGCTGAACATTCCGCTTCGGATCCTGATTCCTCTGGTGATTACCAGTCTCGTTGGCGGCCTCGCTGGAGCGATTCTCCTGATTCACACACCAGCAAAGACCTTTCTGCGCGTGATTCCCTGGTTGCTTCTGGGGGCCACGCTGCTTTTTGCCTTCAGCAAGCACCTTACGGGGCGCATTGCGGCAGGCATTTCGCATGATGCCAGCAGCGCCGCCGTGACGGGCGCTTCGATCTTCGAATTCCTGGTCGCAGTCTACGGCGGTTATTTCGGGGGCGGTATCGGGATCATGAACCTAGCGATGCTCGCCGCGCTTGGAATGACTGATATCCACGCCATGAACAAACTCAAGGTGAGGCTTGGCGGCGTGATCAATGGCGTTGCCACGGTGACATTTGTCGTTACCAAAGCCATTGTCTGGCCGCAGGCCATCGTTATGACCGCTGGCTCAGTCCTCGGAGGCTATTCCACCGCGCACTATGCGCAAAAGCTGCCGCAATCCTGGGTCAAGGGTTTCGTCATTTTCGTTGGCGCGGCCATGACGATCGTTTTCTTCTGGCGCGGCTACCGCTGATATTCAGTCACGCGTGATATAGTCCCGGCTGTCATGGACGGCTCAACAACTCAGACCATCGCAAGTGCAGCAGCGCGCGCGCCGCTCACACAAAATCAGATTCGAGGATTCTGGGCTTCGTGGGGCGGCTGGGCGCTGGATGGCATGGACTCGTTCATTTATGCGCTGGTGCTGGTGCCTTCGCTTCGCGAACTCCTGCCGCGCTCAGGGATTGCGGCGACCAAAGGCAACGTAGGTTATTACGGTGGACTGCTGTTCGCTCTTTTCTTGTTTGGATGGGGGCTGGCGTTTTTGTGGGGACCGATTGGAGATAAATTCGGGCGCGTTCGGACGCTCATGCTCACGATCATCTGGTATTCCGTCTTTACGCTTCTCAGCGCGATCGTCACCAGCGTCTGGCAACTCTCCGTGCTGCGGCTGCTTGCGGGCATCGGTATCGGTGGCGAGTGGGCTATGGGCGGAACGTTTGTGGCTGAAGCGTGGCCTGAAAACCGGCGCCGCGCCGGAGCGGGTTACATGCACACCGGATACTACGTGGGAGTTTTTCTTGCCGCAATTCTCAACTACGTGATCGGCAGCTATTTTGGAAATTATGCCTGGCGCGTGATGTTTGCGGTTGGCGGATTGCCCGCGCTGCTTCTGGCTTGGGTGCGGCATGGCGTGACGGAGCCGGAGCGCTGGAAACTGAAAGCGGAAGTGGTCAGTTCCTGGCGAATTTGGCAGCCGTTCGCGGCACTCTTTTCGAAAGCATTGCGGCGGCGAACGATTCTGAATTCGTTGTACATGCTGGCGTCGATTTGCGGATTGTGGGCGGGAACGGTGTACGTGCCTGCCGCGGTGACGACACTGGCGGAAGCGGCGGGGAAAATCGGCGCGCCTGCTGCGCAATTGGCGTCGCGCGCAGCGATGCTGGTCTCGTTCGCCACGATTCTCGGCTGCCTGGCGATGCCGTGGCTGGCAGAGAAATTTGAAAGGCGCGGCGCACTGGGATTTTATTTTGCGCTGATGCTGACTTTCATCGCGCTGACGTTTGGAAAACTCTTCTACCTGGGGGCCGCAGCGCTTCCTTGGTTCTTCGTTTGCCTATTCTTTCTCGGGCTCGGTGGGGCAAATTTTGCCGTATACACGCTTTGGTTGCCTGAGCAGTACCCGACCGAATGCCGCGCGAGCGCGTTCGCCTTTTCCACTTCGTTCGCGAGATTTGGCGGCGCGGGCATTACCTTTCTGGTTGGCGCAGGGGTGCAGCATTTTCAAACGCTGGGAATTCCCGTGGCGCTGACGTCGATTGCCTTCGCGATAGGTTTATTGCTTGTTCCTTTTGGAGTGGAAACCCGCGGGGAATGCCTGCCGGCGTAGCGACATCGGGAGAAGCATGAGCGAGGTTGAATCCAGGATTTGTCCTATTGAGAAGCTGCGCGAGTTCTGCACGCGCGTGTTTCTGCACTTTGGTGTGCCGCGAAGCGATGCAGAGCAGGCTGCTGACGTGCTGGCATGCGCGGATTTGCGCGGAATTGATTCACACGGCGTGGCGCGAATGTACAGCTATTTCGGCATGCTCAGCGAAGGGCACATCAATCCCAAGCCGCAAATTAGAATTTTGCGTTCTACGGCGAGCACAGCGACAGTCGATGGCGACAACGGGCTGGGGCTGGTGGTCGGCCCGCAGGCGAACCGCATCGCCATGGACATGGCGGGAAAATGCGGTTCGGGCTGGGTCAGCGTGTGCAACACAAATCATTTTGGTATTGCCGGCTATTACGTGCTGAAGGCGCTCGAGCGGGATTTGATTGGCTGGGCGATGACAAACTCGACGAAGCTCGTCGCGCCGCTGTGGGGAGCAGAGCGCATGCTCGGCACGAATCCCATAGCCATCGCATTTCCCGGAAGAGAACAGCCGCCCATTGTGATTGACATGGCCACCAGCGCAACGGCGTACGGAAAAATCGAAATTGCGCGGCGCCGAGGCGGGCCCATTCCCGAAGGCTGGGCCATCGATCGCGAAGGCCGCGACACAACGAATCCGAACGAGATGATCGAAGGCGGCGCGATGCTGCCGCTCGGTTCGGAGCGCGAGCGCGGCGGGCACAAAGGGTACGCACTGGCAATGATGGTAGACATTCTTTGTGGCCCGCTGAGCGGAGCGAACTGGGGGCCGTTTGCGCCGCCGTTTGCGTTGCGGCAGGAAATTCCGAAACGCAGCGTGGGGAAGGGGATTGGACATTTTTTTGGCGCGATGCGCATCGACGGCTTCATTGACGCGGAGGAATTCAAGAAACAGATCGATGAGTATATTCGCGAGTTTCGCGCCACGAAGCCTGCGCCAGGGACAAATGGCCCGCTGATTCCGGGCGATCCGGAACGAGAAGCCGAGCAAGTGCGGCGAAAAGAGGGCGTGTCACTGATTCTGCCGGTGATCGAGGAGTTGCACGATATTTCGAGAGAGACGGGGATTCCCTTTGAGTGAAAGACAAGCTTCGGTGCTTAGCGCTTGCTGCTACCGCAGTTGAGATCCTTCGCTTGGCTCAGGTTGACTCATTCCCTGCTGTGTCACCGATTTTTACACACGGTGCAATCATCGGTGCAAAGAATCGGGAGGCAGGGCGCGCAGAGACGCATCGAGAAGTTGAATCGTGTGAACCACCGATGTCTTGGAATGGCGGCGCGCGAGAGCGGC
>DATDNH010000176.1:0-3573 GCA_036518395.1 Candidatus Angelobacter sp.
CAGATCGCCGCACGACTCTAAGGGCTCTTCGCCGGTGTGATTGTTGTCATTTCGATCCCGCCCTTGTTGGTGTTGAAGTTGATTTGGCTGACCGCTGACTGCTGAGTGTCGTAGACCCGCCGTGCTGGGCCGATGGCTCGCCGTGGCGAGTCGTAGATTCGCCGTGGCGAACTGCTTTTCCGCGAGAATCTGCTTTTGAATTTGCCGTCGCTGCTCTGATCTTCAGATCACGCGCGATCTGAAGCTGTTCCCTGTTGCCTATTCCCTACTCTCTGGGTTTCCATCTGTGTCCTCTGTGGTAAATGTTTATGTTTTTGGTTTTGGTTACGATTTTGCTGTTGCTGTTGATTTAGCTAATTGCCAATTGTCGTAGATCCGCCCTGGCGGGCTGACTGCTGCCGTTCTCCTACATCTCATCCAGCGACTTCCAGCCGGCATCACTCTTGGACGAACAATTGTCTCCTGTGGTGCAGACTTCCATTTTGAGCACGGGGTGAATTTCCCAGTTGTTCACCCGTACCAGATGGTTGCCGAGGAAATGCTCCGAGTCGAACATAAGCTGGCCGGTAACGCGTACCAGGAGCGCCTCCTGATCGGTTTCATCAATCAGAGGTTGAATTTTTTCCCGGGTAAAGTTGGGATGCGTTTTTCTTACGCGTGGCGTGAATTCCGCCGTAATCGATT
Organism: Candidatus Angelobacter sp.; assembly: GCA_036518395.1. Taxonomy (GTDB): domain Bacteria; phylum Acidobacteriota; class Terriglobia; order Terriglobales; family Acidobacteriaceae; genus Angelobacter. The sequence goes on from DATDNH010000176.1 coordinate 685, forward strand.
CCTGCTCGCGTGAATGAAAGATCCCTTTTGCCGTGTCTTTGTCCGTATCGCTCTCGAGGGGAAATTTATCCACGGTAGCTTTGCTCACCAGAACCAGATGATTGTCGGTTTCACGCACCGTGCGCAGTCCGCAATTGCAGGATTCTCCGCCGAGTTCGGGCTTGGCCACCAGCAGGTACGCCACGACCGAGATCTTCTTCCCTTCGCCTAAGTCGCTCAATTCATCGCGGCTCCCGCCTTTTTCGAAATTCTCCGGGTCGGCCAGTTGTTTCATCCAGGTCAGACTGTGCCGCTCCGCCGGGCCGGCAACGCTCTCATCATTGGGAAGGATATTCTTGAGCTCATTCAGATTCGGATCAAAGTCGCCTCCACACCCTTGAGGTGGACAGTGCTCGATGTCCGCCGCGCAGGGCGGTTTCTTTTTCTTTGGGGCCCAGCCCGAGCCAATCGTCGTACAGGCAAAAACAGCAAATAGAACGAACAGCAGGATTCGTTTTGTGCGCATGGAAGCGCCTCCTTTTTTGAGATCGATTGAAATGTCAGGATTCCCCTTTTTCCCCTTTTGGTGGAGCTAATTGTCTCACTAAGTAGTGAGTCTCGAAGGGGAAATGTTACACAGAAATTAAGTCATTAGCACTTAGCGATTAGCACCTGGCCAAACGCAAAACCCAGAAAACTTCTGCGGCGAAAATGCGGGATTCCCTTTTTCCTTGCTGCCGCCCTGGGCTGGCTGGCCTGCTGCGTTCGTGTGGAGCGCAGCCGAACCAACAGGCGCACCTCAACGTTCGAGGTGCGCCTGAAAACGGTTGCAAATCGGGAATCAGAATTGGCCGTAGATCAGTACCTCCACCTCCGCCTTGGTGCCGGCTTTGCCCACTCCCGCCATGGATACCTCCAACTTGGTGGCAGGGACGTCATAGACCCGGGTCAGGTGGTTGTTCGGCTTGAGTATGAACTCATCCAGGATAAACCGTTCGCCTTCCGGCTCCTCAATGAGCTTAAGCCAGACATGGACATTGCAGGTAGATTCTTCGTTGGCGGCCACGAGGCGGATCTTATCGAACCGGCTGGTGTCCAGGGTCCCGAAAATCTCAGTGTGTCCGGCCTGGACGATTTTTTCCTGTGTGAAGGCCAGCACATTTTCAATTTCATGTACAGGTGGTACCGGAATAGGAATTTTTGGTGCAGTTGCCATAAAAAGCTCCATTCAGTTGCGCCATATTTGCCTCCGCAGCGCGGATTCCGCGCTGCGGTTCAGCCCGTTTCGGGCGGCGCTTTCGTAAGTTCAGGGAAATGCTGCATCCACTTGCCGCAGTCTCTTCTCAGCGAGAGTGCAAGCTGTTTGCAGGTTGGCCACGCCAGCAAGCGCGGCGGTTACTGTTGTCCTGGTAAACCCGCTGGCAACGGGATGATTAATTCGTGATCGATCCACCATTGCGGTGGAGTAGGTGGCGGCAACTCACGCCGGGCCAGAACCGGGAAAATTCGCTGTCACCAAGATTGTCATGCAACGGTCACTCTGGGGACCGTGTGAAAACTCAGAACCTTCCGCCCTTACGCTAAGCTTGTGCGTTCCGTCGAAGATGCCAGACATAACATCTCCACTTTCTTTGCGGCTAATAGTCCGTACTGCGTGGCTGGGGCAGTAAGAGAGAAAATCTTTCGGCAGGAGTACCCAATCGATAAATCTCTTCCCCAAAGCTGCGGGTGTCTGTGACGGCCGTCACACTTGTTGAATGCCTTTTGGTGTTGTTTTATCCGGATCCCGCGCGTTCAGATGAAATCGCCGTGGAAGGCTTGAATGTTGTCATTTCGAGCGAAGGGAGAAATCTGCTTTTTTGCTGTTGCCTGTTGCCTGTTGTTTCACCGCAACAATCAGATATCCCGCACACCTCGGTTTTCCGTAATATTCCTTTTATGCTGGAAACCACTTCTCTGCTCAAGGCAACTTTAGCCACGGCTTTCGACCACGCCCTGGCTTCCCTGGAAACCCTGGATACCACTCCAGTCGCAGCCACAGTTGATCTCCAGACGTTGCGAAGCCGCCTGGCTAAAGTTCTGGGAAATGATGGCATCAGTCCGCAGGACGTCATAGAAGAACTGGTAAAAGACGTGCGCGGCGGCATCGTCGGTTCTGCCGGCGGACGCTTCTTCGGCTGGGTGATCGGCGGGACCCTGCCTGCAGCTCTAGCGGCAGACTGGCTTGCCTCTGCCTGGGACCAGAATGCCGGGCTGTATGCCACCGCGCCGGCCGCGGCCGTGGTGGAAGAGGTGGCTGGGAACTGGCTCAAAGATCTTCTGGGCTTGCCTGCTCACGCGAGCTTCGCCTTCGTCACCGGCTCGCAGATGGCCCATGCCACATGCCTGGCATCCGCGCGCCATGCCGTGCTCGAAAGGGCCGGCTGGAATGTGGAAACGGACGGACTCTGTGGCGCGCCGCCCATCCGCATCCTCAGCAACGGACACCGCCATGGCTCCATCGAACGCGCAATCCGCCTCCTCGGCCTGGGCATTTCCCATATTGTTGACCTCGACACTGATTCGGCAAACCGCATTCGCCCTGGCGCCCTGGAACATGCACTCCACCGCGACTCCGCATCTCCAACCATTCTGATTCTCCAGGCGGGAGACATTTCTACCGGAGCTTTTGATGACTTTCAGGCCCTTATTCCCGTGGCCCACACCGCCAATGCCTGGGTCCATGTGGATGGAGCATTTGGTCTGTGGGCTGCAGCCAGTCCTCGTTATCGTCATCTGCTCCGTGGGGTGGAGCAGGCAGATTCATGGGCGACCGACGGACACAAATGGTTGAATGTCCCCTACGATTGCGCCTATGCCTTTGTCGCTCATGCCCAGGCACATCGCGACTCCATGTCGCATCGTGCTGTC
>DATDNH010000177.1:0-10025 GCA_036518395.1 Candidatus Angelobacter sp.
CAGACGCACGCGTTTGTTGATGGGATCATCATCAGGCCAGAAACGGCTCGCCATCTGCTGGTTCACAACAACTACGTGAGCCTTGGTTTGAATGTCGCGCGCATCGATTGGCCGCCCGCGAAGAATGCGTGTCCCCAGGACGCCAAAGAAGTTATCGGCCACCGGATCAAAATTGATGGTTGTGCCCTGTGGATCAGTGCTGGCAAGACTTCCGGGAACGAACACCTTGTGCGTAGCGCCGCCGCCGCTCAACCCGAAGGGAATCCGCATTGCCACGGTGGTGGGCCCTGCTCCGGGAAGCGCCTCAATCCTACGCCGGGCTTCGCGCACGTAATTTACGTCAGAATCCCTTTTGCCGGTCTCAGGAACGAAGTCGATGACCAGCATCTGCTGATGTGCATTGAAGCCGGGATCCATGCCAAGCGCGTGCAGCAACGAGCGTGTGAGCAATCCGGTGCAGACCACCAACACCAGCGAAAGCGCGACCTGGCCGACGACCAGCACACTTCTTACCACGGAACGCACTCTGGCCGTTTCCGTTCTTTGGCGGAAAGTATCCGCAAGCACAGTTCTGGATGCAAGCACCGCGGGGACCAAACCGAAGACCAGCATGGAACCGACCGTGACCAGCACAGCGACTATCAATCCCCGCGAACTCAGGTAGGCATCCACGCCGACGGAAAAGGTCATCTGCGGCATGAGTCTGGGCAGAGCATGAAGGAGAGTGTTTCCCACCCAGATAGCGGCGGCTGCTCCAACAAGCGCGAGCATCATGGTTTCAGTGAGCATTTGGCAAATGATCCGGATGCGGGTTGCGCCCAATGCAATGCGAGTTGCGATTTCATGGCGACGGTATTCCGTGCGCGCAATCAAGAGGCTGGCAACATTCGAACATGCAATCAACAGCACCAGCGCGGCCACGCCCAGCAGTATCAATCCGAATTTGACGATCACGTCTGCCCGCGCATGGCTTTCCGGAATGACCGTGATTTTTCGGCCAGTATTGCTTTCTGGATAGGCGCTAGCCAGTTGGGTCGATATGCCGGCGAGTTCGGCCTGGGCCTGGGACAAACTGGCCGAATCCTGGAGCCGACCAAAGAGTTCGTAATCGCGACTGCCACGCAAGGTCAAGCGCTGTTCCACGCCGATGAGCTGTTTCCAGGTGGAGATTGGAATCCAAACGTCGCGTACCAACATGGCTTCAGTACCACGAAAGCTTCGCGGCAACACGCCGGTTACAGTGACGTGCTGGCGATCAAGGATTATCGTCTTGCCCGCGATGGAGAGATCGCCATTGTATTGCCGCTGCCAAAACGGATAGCTGAGAACGATTCGAGGGCCCCCGCCGCTCTGGAATTCACTTTCGGAGAAGAGGCGGCCGACGGCCGGCTGGGGCTGGAGCACGTCGAAAAAGTTGTCTGAAATCACTGCCGCGGTGACCAGCTTGTTTTCGGCGCCCGTATCGAGCATTGCTCCGCGACCTTCATGCAGGGCAACGCCGGAAAGGGTTTTGGCGTTCCCGCGCAAGTATTCGAAATCAGGATATGAGCTGTAGCCCTGTTCGATCTCACCTTTGCTGCTGGGATTGCTGGTGAAGATGCGCACCACCCGATCGGGATGCGGCACAGGCAGAGGATGCAACCAGAGTTCGTCTACATAACTGAAAATGGCGACGTTGGCCCCAATGCCTACTGCCAGGGTGATGATGGCAACCGTGGCGAACCCGGGATTTTTTTGCAGCATCCGCCAGCCATAGCGGACGTCCTGGATGAAGGTGAGCATCGTCTCGTCCTCCCGCAAACTGCGTGAAATAAGGAGAAGATCAAGCTAAACAAGAGCAAGTTGCTTGCCAGAGTGTCTGCTCGCCTAAGTTCTTGACCTGTAAGCAGCAATCACGCTCTTATTGCGTCAGCGAGCAAAATCGTGCGTTCGCTCGCGGGACTCATCTGTCCGGAAGCGCACAAATCACACTCGAGTGTGATGTGGCAGCTTAACTTCTGAAGAAATCTTTTAGAGCTTGCTTGATGACTTCGCGCCCAACATCGGAAATGGCTTTGGTCAACGGGATGTCCTTGGGACAAACCTCCACACAGTTTTGCGCGAAGCCGCATTCCTGAATTCCGCCGTCTCCCATCAGCGCCTGAAGGCGCTCATGCTTCAGCGCTTTGCCAGTGGGGTGCTGGTTGAAAAGACGCACCTGCGCGATCGTGGCTGCGCCAACAAACCCAGTCTTCTCATTGAACTGCGGGCAGGCTTCCATGCAGCAGCAGCAGGAGATACAGCGCGAGACCGGATAGACCTCTTCCTGTTCCGTAGGGTACATACGCGGGCCAGGTCCCAGATCATACGTACCATCCACCGGGATCCAGGACTTCGTGCGCTTGAGGTTTTCGAACAAAACACTGCGATCGACCGCGAGATCACGAATCACAGGAAATTTGCTGAGTGGCTCGACTTTAATCGGCTGTTCCAACTTGTCCACGAGTGCTGAGCAAGCCATGCGCGCCCGGCCGTTGATCAGCATGGCGCAGGAGCCGCAAACCTCTTCCAGGCAGTTGGAATCGTAAGTAATCGCGGTTGTCGGATGGCCCTGGCGCGTGACCGGATTGGCGGCAATCTCCATCATGGCGGAGATCACGTTCATCCCCGGCTTCCATGTAAGTTCGAATTCCTCCCAGCGCGCCCTGGCCCCAGGATTTTCCTGGCGCTTGATTTTTAAGATGACGTTCTTTGCCAATCAGCTCTCCCGTGCCGCAAAGGATCTCAATGTGCTCATTAATGCATTAATAATAGTGATAATGCCGAATGCTCCATAGAACCAGCTGTGCTGATGAACCGCCGCCCAGATAAACACGACAGCCAAAATCAAAAACACGACCGCCATGAATTTGTAGAAACCCGGGGTCGGTTTGTTTTGTGTTTGGATCATCTAGCAGACCTAAGTTAGGGATTCTCCAGCGCTACTGTCTATGTTCTTTGCCACCCATGCCTATCACTTTATCGAAGGTATCAAGAGCAATAAAAAACCCGCCTGCAAGGAAAATAATGCCTGGTAGTCCGAAAAACCAAACGTGTGGGGGGCGGGCTCCAATCCACACGTAGATCACACCACTAACGAAAAACACAATCCCTAAAACTCTGTCGAATCCGCGGTTTCGCTGAGTTTGCCACTTTTTGTTCACTTTTGCTGCAAAGACGTCAAGCATCACCGCAATGAACACGAGCAAGGAGACCAAACGCAATAACCAATTCGGGGTTCGGTCGAAAACAAGAAAACATGACCACAGGCCCGCAAACACAAACCAAACGAATCTTCCCCATCCACGAAAGAAGTTCTTACGCTCAGCGTTTTGATTACCGTTCATTCGCGTTGATTCGCGGCTAGCCCCGTTGATTTTCCCTAAGTACTAACTACTAAATCCTAAGTACTGCATTATTTCGCCATATCGTATCTTCTGGGTCGTGGTGGAATCAGTGAGACGTCCACCGGCTCGAAATCAAAGCGTGGCTCGTCCACGTCCGCCGCAAAATATGCTTTTGTTGTTTTCAGCCAATTCTTGTCATCACGATCGGGGAAGTCCGGCTTGTAATGCGCGCCGCGAGATTCATTCCGCATGGCTGCTCCCTGGGCAATCACGCGCGAGAGCTGGAGCATGTTGTAAAGCTGCCGCGTAAACGCAAACGAGGTGTTGGCCCACATGCTCTTATCGCTCAGGTTGATGTGATTGAAGCGTTCGAGGAGTTCGACAATTTTGCCGTCAGTGGCTTTCAGCGCGTCGTTGTAGCGGATCACAGTGCAATTCTTGGTCATCAGCTCGCCCAGCTCGCGCCACAGGCGAAAGGGATTCTCATTTCCGGCGGAAGTCATGAGGCGGCCATTCATCTCTTCTTGCCGCTTGGTTTCGGAGTCAAACACCGTGCTGCTCACGCCATCACTGGACTTAGTCGCATTCTTTGCATACGTCATTGCCTGTGGTCCGGCGACAAACCCGCCGAAGATGCACGAGACGAGGGAGTTCGCGCCCAGCCGGTTAGCGCCGTGATAACCGTATTCACATTCCCCGGCAGCAAAAATTCCTTTGATGTTCGTGGCCTGCTTGTAATCCACCCAGAGTCCGCCCATGGTGTAATGCATTCCGGGAAAAATCTTCATCGGGACTTCGCGGGGATCGTCGCCCACAAACTTCTCGTAAATTTCCAGAATGCCTTCCAGCTTGCGGTTCAGCGTGTCGCGATCAATGTGAGTCAGGTCGAGATAGACCATGGGCTGGCCGTCAATCCCGAGGCCATCTTCGTACACGATTTTGTGGATCGCGCGCGTGGCCACGTCGCGGGGGACCAGGTTTCCGTATTTGGGAAACCACTGTTCCAGGAAATAAAAACGCTCAGCATCAGGAATGCTGCGGGGATCGCGCTTGTCCCCTTTGTTCCGAGGCACCCACACGCGGCCGCCTTCACCACGCGCAGATTCCGACATCAAGCGCAGTTTGTCTTCGCCGGGAATCGACGTGGGATGCACCTGGATGAATTCACCGTTGGCGTAATAACAGCCCTGCTGGTAGAGCGCGGATTGCGCCGATCCCGTGCAGACGACGGAGTTGGTGGATTTGCCGAAGATTGCGCCGATCCCTCCCGTGGCCATGATGATGGCATCGGCAGGGAAGGTGCGAACTTCCATGTTGCGCAGGTTCATGGCGCAGATGCCGCGGCAGGTGCGATTCGAGTCCATGACTGCGCTCAGAAACTCCCAATGCTCAAACTTGGTGACCCGGCCCTCAGATTCGTAACGACGCACCTGCTCGTCGAGTGCGTAGAGAAGCTGCTGCCCCGTAGTTGCGCCGGCAAACGCGGTGCGGTGGTAAAGGGTTCCGCCGAAGCGGCGGAAATCGAGCAGCCCTTCAGGCGTGCGATTGAAGGGGACGCCCATGCGGTCGAGCAGGTCAATGATGCTGGGCGCGGCTTCGCACATGGCTTTGACTGGAGGCTGGTTGGCCAGGAAGTCGCCGCCATAGATGGTGTCGTCAAAATGCTGCCACGGAGTATCGCCTTCGCCTTTAAGGTTCTTGGCCGCATTGATTCCACCCTGGGCGCAGACGGAATGCGAGCGCTTGACCGGAACGATGGAGAAAAGATCGACGTTGCCGCCGGCTTCAGCAATCTTGATGACCGCCGCAAGTCCGGCAAGCCCGCCGCCGACCACGATGATTCTAGGGTTTGTTGCCATAATTCAGTTTCCTGTCCCCTGTTCCCTGCCGAAGGCCCGCTGTGGCGGGTAACCTGTCACCTGCTCGCGCCTCCGCCGTTGTTCTGCTCTTGCCACGTTTCCGGCGGCGGATTGTATTTTGGGCTGGAGCGGAAGAAAGAACTCAAAGTCACGAGACCGACTGCTATAAACAACACTGCAATTGCCGTACAGACGATGCCGAAGCGTCGCCGCGATCGTTCACTGACTGTGATTCCCCACTTCGCGCAGAACAAATACAGCCCGTAAGCAAAGTGCCATGACGCAGCAACAATACCAACACCATAAGCCGCCAGCGCCCAGGGGTTCTGCAGCTCTGCCTGAACTTTATGGAACGCGGCCTGGGAGTGCGTCAGCAGATGAATGCCGCTGAAGCGCATAGTGTAGGTGTGCCAGCCGATATAAAAGAAAGTGATGGCCCCGGTCCAGCGCTGCGCCGAGTACATGAAATTGCCGGCCCAGGGATAGTCACTCACATTCGATTTTCCGCGGAACCAGATGTAAAACCCATAGACCGAGTGGTATGCCAGCGGAATATAGATGCCGATGATTTCCAGCCACAGAACAAAGGGCAGTCCGGTGAGGAACTTTACCTGGTCGGCGTACGACTGCCATCCGTTGGTGGCAAAGGCGTTGGAAAAAAAGTGTTCGATCAGAAAGACGCCAATTGGAACGATGCCGCTCAAGGAGTGGAGGCGTCGCAGAAGGAATGAATGGCCTTCACCGGCGCGGATAGGCTGCACACCGCGTTCGACCGGGGAGGCTACTGTCGCCATGAAGTGGCTGTACTCCTTATTGAGATCACAACAAACAGCCAAACTTTTTATTATGAGACTTCGACCTTACGAGCGTCAACGAATGACATTGAACTTACTCAAGATACCCGGTTGAGACGCATATCTGTTGTGACGGGCATCACATCGCGATGACAACCGAAATTGCGTCGCAAGCGTTTTAAATGGGCGCGAAGGCATCAAGCGCGTGTTAGTCTATCCAATCCAAAAGGAATACCGCCATGGTCCCCAACTCTATTACCCGCCGAAATTTTCTTCACACTGCCGGACTGGCAACGACCGGTTTGCTCGTTTCCAGTGAAAACGCATTGGCTGCCCAGTCAGACGCTGACACCAGGAATCTTCCACCGGCCATCGCGAAGCTGAAATCACGGCGGTCGGAAGCCCAGCCAATCTCGATCGCTGAACGCGAGCAGCGGCTGGAAAAAGCCCGGCGACTGATGGAGCAGAACAAGCTGGACGCCATCATGGTGACGGGCGGCACGTCACTGGTTTATTTCACCAACATTCGCTGGTGGCTAAGTGAGCGGCTGTTTGCGTGGATCCTGCCGGCGAAAGGGAATCCGTTTTATGTCTGCCCTGCATTTGAGGAAGACCGCGCTCGCGAGCAGATCGCCAGCGGGCCGGGAGGAAACAATCCGGAGATTCGCTTGTGGCAGGAGGACCAAAGCCCGTATGAACGCATCGCTGAAGGACTGCGTGACCGCCGGATCACGGGCGGGCATCTCGGTATAGAGGAAACTGTGCGCTACGTTTTTGTGGAAGGCGTGAGCAAGGCGGCGCCCACTTTGCAGATCACCAGCGCCACCCCAGTGACCGCGGGCTGCCGCATGATCAAAAGTCCAACCGAACTCCAACTCATGACTTTGGCCAACCAGGTAACCCTGGCCGCCTACGAAGCAGCATACCTGTCTTTGAAAGAAGGTATGACGCAGCACGACTTTGGCATGCTGGTGCAGACTGCTCATCAGCGCCAGGGATTTCAGGGAGGCGCCAGTATCCAGGTGGGCGAGAACTCGGCTTTGCCACACGGCTCGGCCAAGCCACAGATCATTCGTGAAGGAACCATTTTGCTGATGGATGGCAGTTGCAGTGTGGAAGGCTATGAGTCCGATATCAGCCGCACCGTGGTGCTCGGCAAACCGACAGACAAAATGAAAAAGAACTTTGAAATTGTCTATCGCGCGCAGCAGGCTGCCCTGGCCGCGGCGAAACCCGGAGCGCAATGCCAGTCCGTGGATGCTGCCGCGCGCAAGGTCATCACCGACGCGGGATACGGACCTGACTATAAGTTTTTCACCCATCGCCTGGGACACGGCATTGGCATGGATGGACACGAATGGCCTTATCTGGTGCGAGGCAACACCCTTCCACTCGCGCCCTTTATGTGCTTCAGCGATGAGCCGGGAATCTACATTCGCGGAGAGTTCGGCGTTCGTCTGGAAGACGACATGCACATCACCGAAAGCGGCGCACAACTGTTTACGCCGCAAAGCCCGTCGCTGGAAGAGCCGTTCGGGAAAGCTTAAGACCCGAATTTAAGTGAGTACCACTGGAATCTCGAGGTTTCCGCAATACTATTCCAGCGGCTTCCAATCCGCCTCGTTCGTGCTGTTCCGGCAGGCATCCAGGTCACTCAACTGGCAGACATCAAGCGAATAAACAGGATGGATCTCCCAGAGCGATGCGCGTTTGGGATTGGGACGAGACTTTCCCGAGCAGGGCGTATGGCTGTTGTCGTAGAACAACTGCCCGCGGATGCGCACGGGTTTGCCCAGAGATTTAAGCTTTGCCGGCGTCCAGTTGGCGGGCCGGTAATGTGGACTCATTTCCGCCGTCGTACTGTGACATTCGTCGGTGTCGTTTGCGTCTGACATCAATACGATGTGAATGTCATTTGGGGCGTTCCCCGAGAGGTTACAGTTGACGTTTTCTCCCCCGGTGGTATCGGAGTAATGTGCCTCTTTGATTACAGCAACATAGCTTACATAGTTACCCTCGCCCATGTTCTTAACTTCTTGGCGGTCGGTAAGGTTCTTGGGTATGTTTGCGCTCTGCGTCTGCAGATCAATTAACTGCTGATAAGTAACTGTGTCCGGGTTGGCGGTTGGAGCACAAAAGTTGTTTTTTGCCTCACTTTCCGCCATCTTCGCTTCATCCGAGCTTCCTCCCGAGATGCCACAATGGTCATCACTCGCCGGATTACGTACACCCTTGAAAGGCAGCGTGCAGACCGGGGTAAAGCTGCCTTTTTGAACAATCGCCTGTGGTTGCTCCTGGGGCTGGTTTGTCTGCTGGCTCGTACTTCCGGCTCCGGCAATCATCGCACCTGCGGCGAGAGCCACGGGCGCGAAGGGCGCAACGTGACGCCGAAAAGTGTGTCGGGGCTTGGAACTTTTAGTGGCCATAATTATCTCCTTTAGAAACGGCGGTTACTCAAATACGACCAGTGGCCTATCCGCCTTACTTCTTGGTGTCGTTCCCGCCATCGTTGCCATTGCCGTCGTCCGATCCTGAGCCTGCTTGTTGAATACCCTTGCTCACTCCGTAGGTTGTGGCGCTGATGCCCAGCAGCATGAGCACACCACCGTTAACGGTTGGAAAGTCGCTCTTGGATACAACGATGAGGAAAAAACTGAGACCAATCACAAAGGTGAAAATGAGTAACTGGAAGCGTGACATGCTGGCGCTTCCTGAAGGGGAACCATCCGGCCCTTTTTCTTCCAATATTTTGCTGATATTGATCGCCCCTCTGGCGATCGCCGCCAGAACCAGGAACCCGAACATGAAGAGCAGGATCAGCATGCCGTAGGCCAGGGCAACCTTCGCCTTTTGCATTTGATCATCGCCTGGCCCCTTGAAAGCGATCAAGAAAGCAATCAGCACCGCCAGGGCGATCGCCACAATGAATTCAATGTACGCTTTAATGAAACTTTTGTTTTGATTGTCGCCGTTTGCCATGGGATCTCCTATTTGAAAAAGTCTTTCAGGCGGCCGAGCAACATAGCTTGCGCTTTGCCGCCAAGATACAACGTATGGCTGCCGGCCAAGGCAGCAATGAGTCCATTGGGTAATGTAGGGAATTCCGTTGGATTATGAATGACCTGAACCAGATAGTAATAAGCTACGTATAGCGTCACCCAAAAAGCTTGTATGCGGCCGGCGCTGGTATATGTTGTGAGTTTTCCATCGCGCTCCTGAATGTCGCCTTCGAATAACTCGTCCAGAGCGACATCTCCGATCAAGATCTTCCAGAGCACAACAGCAAAGAAGCCTCCAATTAGAATGAAGCCTTCCCAGCGCGCCAATGTAAGAAGAGACGGCATTCTCCTGCGCAACCTTCCTTACAAGTGCTCTTTGTTGTTTATGAACGCGAATTGTACCCCTTTCCCTTGGGAAGGCAACAGATTTATTTGGCCGAAAGGGAACTCCTAGGCGGAACCTGGACGGGAAAAGAGTTGGGACGGAAAAGACGATGGCCTTAACGAGGAAAGACGCCGGAAGCCACGAGCCAACAACTACGGGCCAACAACCACGAGCCAACTATTTGCCGTTCTTGATCTTCTCCCATTGCGCAATCAATGATTGCAACTGTTCCATCAATTTGTCTGCAGCTTTGGTGGCCTGTGTGGTGGGCGCGGCATCGGCGCTGTCTACCACCACCGCAAGGCGCTCCAGCCCTCCAATCACGCGTGAGAGCGTTGGCGTCGAGTTTCTGGCTGAGGGTTGTTGCCCGGGCCCGGCTTCTGGAGTTGGCGGTTCGATTTGGGCGAGGGCCTGGAGCTTTTGACTCACTGCCGGATCAGCTCTGTTTTGGGTGTAGAAATCACGAGTTTGCGCCCCCGCTGCATTACCCTGCTGGAGTGCATGATAGATCTTCATCTCCAGCGCGAACTGTTTCTGCAAATCTTCAGGAGAGGCCTTCACGCGCGGATCCATCGTTACTGAAACTTTCTGCGCAATGCTTTTGCCATCCACTGTGAGCCGCA
>DATDNH010000178.1:0-5769 GCA_036518395.1 Candidatus Angelobacter sp.
CGTATTGGCCATCATGGGTGGTATTGCCGGAGTCGCACTCGCCTATGGCGGCACCCGCATGATTCTCAATCTGGCATTCGGAACCAGATTTGTGCCCATCCAGGCAACGCCTTCCCTGCCAGTGCTCGGTTTTGCTTTTGCGGCCTCGCTGCTGACTGGCATTCTGTTTGGAATCGCTCCAGCATGGCTCACAGCCAGCGCCGATCCGGCGGAAGCACTTCGCGGCGCGAATCGCTCCACCGGACGAAAGGCCGGATGGGGACAAAAGTCCCTGGTGATCGCGCAGGCCGCGCTTTCTCTCATCTTGTTATGCGCTGCCGGGCTGCTGATCCGCAGCCTGGACAATATGCACCATCAAAATTTTGGCTTCGACACTCGAAACCGCTACATCCTGCATATCGATCCGGAGATGGCCGCATATAAACCGGCGCAGTTGGAATCTTTCTACCGGCAACTCCACGACAGCTTGAGCGCGCTTCCAGGTATCGAACTGGTGACCTTTTCCATCTATAGCCCGATGGAGGGTGATAACTGGAGCGAGGGCGTATACATTGAGGGAGAACCGCCGCCACCGCCGGGGACAAGTGACCACAACGCTACATGGGTGCGGATCACTCCGGGATATTTCGACGCCATCGGCACCAAGGTCGTAAAGGGCCGGGCAATCAATGAGCAGGACACTCCGGCCACGCGCGCCGTCGCGGTGGTCAATCGCATGTTCGAAAAAAAGTTTTTCAAAGATGGCGAGGCCATCGGAAAACACTTCGGCGACGACCTGAAGCTGTCCGGTGCTTTTGAGATCGTTGGCGTGACCGAAGATACAAATTATTGGGGACCAGCCAGCAAGCAGCGTCCTATGTATTTTCTCGCGCAAGGACAGAGTGTGCACAATCCCGATCCGCGCTACCAGGGGTTTGAAACTCGCTCCAACTACCTGGATGCCATTGAAATAAAAACGCGTGGAGAGGTGCCGCAACTGGAAACCTATGTGCGCCGGACGCTCTCGGAGATCAATCCGGACCTTGCCATTATCGATTTTCAGAGCTTCGCCAGCCAGGTTAACGCCAATTTCACGCAGCAGGCAATGATCGCCAAGCTGACCTCGCTGTTTGGCATTCTGGCATTGATTCTGGCTTCCGTCGGACTCTATGGCGTGACCGCATATTCGGTGGAGCAGCGGACCAGCGAGATTGGAATCCGTATGGCCCTCGGCGCCAATCGCATGAACGTGCTCACACTGGTGTTGAGCAGCGCCTTTGCCCAGATCGGCATTGGCCTGCTGATAGGCATTCCCGCAACGATTTTTGGCGGACGCCTGATGGCCAGCAAATTATTTGGCGTAACACCGCGCGATCCCGTGGTGTTGGTGGTTACGATAGCTGTCCTGGCAACTGCGGCCTTCGTAGCCGCCGTGATCCCGGCTCGCCGAGCCGCCAAAACCGAACCCATGACCGCCCTGCGGACGCAATAACGGAGGAGGGTTGAATAACTCTCACCCAATGTCATCCTGAGCGCAGCCCGAGCGATCCCGCTCTGCGGGAAGCGAAGGGCGGAGTCGAAGAGCCTGTCCTGAGCGAAGCCGAAGGAACCCCGAGAATGCTGGCAGTAAACATGCGATGTCAAGGCATTCTCACGATAACCGATTCGCGCGACCATGCTTTTCAATTACAAATTACCCATTACCAATTGCCCGATCTGCGCTACCTCGGCTCATACACCACTCCGGCAAACAGGATCGCCCCACTTTCGTCGTCGCACAGCAATAACACAAACGGACGGTCAAACACCAGCTTATGGTCTTTTCTGGGCGGCGGCTTCATCGCGGTCGCCGGCATGACTACGACCGTAGTTGCTGCCGCCACCGTCCCTTCTTCATCGATTTCCAATCTCGTCTTGTGCAATACGTCACCGATAACGAACTTTGGCGAGCCTATCGGCGCGAACTCCGCTTCGGGAGTGAATGCAACTCCCATACCCATGCGACTGAGCGGCTCTTTGAGTCCGGCATCGAAATCCAGCGTGAAACGCGGCAACCGCAAGTCCAGCTTATTGGGCTCTGATGGACGCCGCAACTTCTCTACTGATACTTGCGCAAGCGCCTGCTCCGGAGTCTTGCCCGCCGCCGGCAGAATCGCGTAGAGCTGCATGCCCGAGTTCTCGTACGGCAGCGCTGCCGCCTCATAGCCGTCGCCGCTGCGATATGCATCCTCAATGAAAGACTGATGCATCATTGGCACTTTCTTTTCTCTGCCATCAGCCAGATGGAAAGATTCATCTTTGGTTTCATTCTTGGAGAACTGATACTCCCACCGGCCCTTGAAGTAAACCGCATTGGTGAGGATGGCATTGGAGGCCTTCACGATCACAGGGTTCACAATGGTAGGAATCTTGCCGTGTGTATGCTCGCTGACCCATTTGTTGATGGTGCTGGCGGTTGCCGCGTGGCTGAAGTCGAGCGTGGTGGCGTCGGCTGCGTAGAGTTGTCGGCATTTCTCGATGAAGCCAGCAGACAGGGGAAGCCTCACGTCCGACCACAAAGCATTGGCAATAGAAAGTTCCACGCCCTTCCGCAATGCCAGCGCCTTGAGCAAAGCCGAAGCTGACTCGTGCAAAGCGTGTTCACTTAAGCTGCTGGGGACTGCCAGCGCATGACGCATTGCCGCCTGCGTCTTGCCGGCAGCGCCCGTCTCCGTCATGGTGAGCGCGACAAATACGCTTAATGGCGAGATAAAGACGTTGTCGTGCGGACGGTGCGCGGCCAGGTCCGCCAGCAGCTTCAGACCAAACGTATTCGCGGCAGTGCTCGCCGATTGCGCGTTCGAGGATTGTTCTGGCCGGTAACTCATAAGAGCAAAAGAATTGGCAGCAATCGCCTGGGCACACCCGATTGCAGACAATACCACAAGAAACAGGCTGAGCCTGGTGCAGAGTTTTAGGATTCGCATCGCAACCATTCTGCACTACAGAGCAGTTGGCGACAAATTACATTCTCTATGAATCTCAATCAGCGCTCGTCTGCGAAAATCTGCGGCTAGTTTTGGTTGTGGCTCCGCTACTTCTGTCTCCGTGCCTCAGTGTCCCCGTGGTGAATTTGGATTGCTTATGGCTTCCGCCCAAAATACTATTCATTCCTTGACACTACGAAGTACTTTGTATTATAAAGTCAATGGGAACCGGCGGAAGCATTCCCTTGCAAACCTATGACCATCATCAAGCAGATCCAAGCTCTCTCCTTTATCTTCGCGTCTGCCACCATCGGGTGGATGACCCTGGGCGAAACCATCTTTCAACGCACTTACGGCCAGGACGAAGGGCTCAGGTCCAAGGTGTCGTCCACCTGGGGTACGCCGCAATCCCAGTCGCCGCCCGGCGCGAGTTATCAGCGGCAAACCGAGGTGAAAGAGGAAAGCGTTGAAGACGGCAAGGTGAAGACCAGCGTGCACACGGTTACCGAGACCCTTTCCCTGCCGCTCGCCTCCACGCGGGCCAACGTCGCCTTGCAGTTGAAGCACCGGCAGAAAGGGCTGCTCTGGTACAGCACCTACAAAATTGGTTTCACCGGGGAGTACACATTCCAAAACAACAGCGGCCGGAATCAGGAAGTCGCCTTCACCTTCCCCCTGCCGGCGCACCAGGCCATGTACGATGACCTTTTATTTACGGTCAACGGCGTGCCCGTGGAGTTCAACACGCAGGATAATGTCGCCCACGCCATTGCACACGTGGACGCGGACAAGAACGCGCTTCTCAAAGTTGGGTATTCCTCCCAGGGCATGGATCAGTGGGAGTACAGCTTCAGCAATCAAGTGGCCCACGTGCGCGACTTCAAGCTCACCATGTCTACGAACTTCAAAGACATCGACTTTCCCGACAACACACTTTCGCCCAGCGACAAACACGAAACCGCTGACGGCTGGCAACTGGATTGGACCTATAAGGACCTGCTGTCCGGATACCAGATTGGCATGATCGTGCCGGAAAAACTCCAGCCCGGCCCGCTGGCCGGACGCATCAGCTATTTTGCTCCGGTCTCGCTGTTTTTCTTTTTCTTTCTGGTATTCATGATCACGACCATTCGCGGTGTGAAGCTGCATCCCATGAACTATTTCTTTCTCGCTGCAGCCTTCTTTGCTTTTCACCTGCTGATGGCTTATCTGGTCGACCACATTTCCATCCACTGGTCGTTTTTTGTTTCCGCCATAGTGTCGCTGGCGCTGGTAATCAGCTACATGCGCCTGGTGAGCGGGGCGCGGTTTGCGCTGGTGGAATGCGGGCTGGCCCAGTTCGTCTACCTTGTGCTGTTTTCCTATGCGTTCTTCTTTAAAGGATTCACCGGACTGTCGATCACGATTGGGGCGATCATCACGTTGTTCGTGGTCATGCAAACAACCGGAAGAATCAACTGGTCAGAGAAGTTCGCACGACCAGCGCCCGCTCCGGCATTGCGTTAGAAGCTTCAGCCAAGGCTGTTTCAGCGGAATCTCCGTGTCTCCGTGCCTCAGTGTCTCCGTGGTGGACTTGGGTTGTTTCTGGCTTCCACCACAAATTCCCAATTCTGCCGTATGATTACTGCCGCCGCACGGGAGAACTCATGACTTCTCGCCTCATCCGACTGACTGTCTTCACAATGTTTGCGCTGTTGAGCGCTGGCGCCCAAAATTCTCCGCCAAAAGACGCGGCGCTCCAAGACAAAGATAAACCGCCAGCGCAGCCCACGCCGGTCGCCACCCGCGCGTCGCTCATCGCGCGAGCGAAATCTTTTGAACTCAACACTCCCTATGTTCCGCCTCCGGGTGATCCGCTGGTCCATCACACATCCGGCTACGCCAAGATCATGTGTTCGGCAGTATTCATTACCGGCCTCGATCCTGATTTCGCCGCTGAGAATGTCGGCTATTTCACCAGTCCTTACGCCGAGCGCGCCAAAGTAAGCAAACCTGTTATCGATCGCGCCAAAAAAACCGTGAGCATCACCATACCGAACGGCCCAACGCGTACTGCCAAATATCTGGGTGACCAGGGATGCGTGACTTTCCCTGTGGGCAAAACCTCGGTGAGCTTCAAGCCAGTCAAAATCAAAAGGCACTTGCCTGACCCGTCGAAACAACCTTGGCCTATGGGCGATGTTCTCCCCACCGATCCGCTTCCGCCGGAACTCGATCAGGCCAAAGTAAAACAGGCAGTTGATGCAGCTTTCTCGCCGGCGGAGATGAGTGCCGCCTTCGTGGTCACATGGCGAGGCCGCATCATTGGCGAACGCTATGGAGAGGGCATCAACCTGCACACGCCGCTGGAAAGCTGGTCAATGGGTAAAAGCGTGACCGCCACTCTGATGGGCGTCCTGATCAAGCAGGGAGTGTACGACCTGTGGCAACCGGCCCCGGTTCCTGAGTGGCAGAGCGCGGACGATCCACGAGCCAAAATCCGAATTGCCGATATCCTGCACATGTCCAGCGGCCTGCGAATCAAAGCGCCCCAGGACCCGGACTATGACCCGAATGGGACCTATCCTGACCATCTTTATCTGTATACCGGCGGCGTCGACTCTTTCCACTATGCCGCCACGCGTCCGCTCGAGTGGCCACCCAACACGATTGGCCGTTATCACAACACCGATCCTGTACTGATCAACTACCTGATTCGCCTCGCGGTCGAAAAGCGCGGCGAAGAATATCTGTCGTTCCCGCAGCGCGCTCTCTTCGACAAGCTCGGCATCCGCAGCGCGGTGCTGGAAACCGACCCATTTGGAAACTTTCTCACGCAGGGATA
>DATDNH010000179.1:0-3042 GCA_036518395.1 Candidatus Angelobacter sp.
TTGCGGTTGAAGAACTCAAATACAAAAAAGACACCGCGACAATCGCGGGCGTGGCCAAGGGCGCGGGCATGATCCATCCCAATCTGGCTACCATGCTGGTTTATTTGTTCACTGACGTGATGGCCACGCCGCGCGAGCTGCTGCAGTGTCTGAAGAGCGTAGTAAATGCCACGTTCAATTGCATGTCGATTGATGGCGACACTTCCACCAACGACACTGCTTTGCTTCTCGCCAGCGGCAAGAGCGGTGCGCAACTCAAGGCAGTTCGTCCCGCATTCGAAAAAGCGCTGCGAAATGTGTGCCGCTCACTGGCCGAGCAGATCGTTACCGATGGCGAAGGCGTCAAGCACGTTGTGAGTCTCAAGATCGAGCAGGCGCGCAACTTCAATGACGCGCGGCAGATTGCCCGGGCGATTGCCAACTCACCTTTGAACAAAACCGCCTGGGCCGGCGCCGACCCCAACTGGGGACGCATCCTCGCCGCCATCGGCTACTCCGGAGTAAAGATCAACCCGGCAAAAATCAATATCTATCTGGGCGAGCAGCTAATCTGCCGCAACGGCGCCGCCGTCTCCTTCGACCGCGACCGGGCCCACCAATACATGTCGCGCGCCGCCTATGACATCCGCATCACGCTTGGTTCCGGCAAATCCACTCTGGACTTCCTAACCTGCGATCTGACAACTGAGTATGTACACATAAACGCGGATTACAGCACGTGAGCTTTTGGCTATTGGCTTTTAGCTTTTGGCTATTAGCTCTTCACCCCTGGCCATTGCGTACTTTGCGTTCTTTGCGGTCAAATGATTTTTGCTATGGGGTTCCTCTAACTCTTTCTCCCGATCTTCCTCGTGGTTGGTGTTGGTGTTGCTGTTCTCTTGGTTTGATTTTTGGTTTTGATTTTGATTTAACTTTTAACGTTTTCTTTGGCTTTCCTCGTTCTCTTCCTCTGCTTCCTCCTTTCCTCTGTGTTGAAGATCTTGCTTTTCTCCGTGTCTCAGCGTCTCCGTGGTAGGTTTATGTTGTGAACACCCTCGCGGACATCGTCGCTCTCTACCAGAAACACTTGGGCGAAACCGCGTTTGTCTACCATCGCGGCTATCGCACACCGCGCTGGACCTACGGCCAGACTGCTGAGCTGGCCTATCGCTTCGCATGGGAACTGGCCCGGCGCAATATCCATAAAGGCGATCGCGTCGTGCTCTGGGGCGACAGCTCTCCCGAGTGGGTTGCGGCATTTTTTGGATGTATTCTGCGCGGCGTCGTTGTCGTTCCCATGGACAATATTGCCGCGCCTGATTTTATGCAGCGCGTCGCCGCCGATGTTCAGGCCAAACTGATTGTCTGCTCCGCTTCCCTCGCCCAGCACACGCAGCACTGGGACCACCTTGTCCTCGAAAATCTCACTGAGGTGCTGGTTGCGCTCTCCGCCGGGAATCCGGCGCTTCATGCCACCGTTCCCATTACCCGCGACGATACCGCGCAGATCGTCTTCACCTCCGGCACCACGACCGAACCTCGCGGCGTGGTGCTCACGCATCGCAACCTGCTGGCCAGCCTGGACCCGATCGAACGCGAAATTCCCAAGTACCTGAAATATGAGCGCATTTTTCATCCCATCCGCTTCCTCAATCTGCTGCCGCTGAGCCACGTCTTTGGCCAGTACATGGCCATGTTCATTCCGCCGCTGATTGGCGGCACCGTGATCTTTCAGGACAGCCTCAACCCGCGCGAAGTAATTACCTCCATCAAGCGCGAGCGCGTCTCTGTGCTGGTGGCGGTGCCGCGCGTGATCGAATCGCTGCGCGGGCGTATCGAACGCGAGTTTCCTGATCAGATGGGCACGCGCTTCACCGCCGCTGAAAATGAAAAATTTCTCCGGCGCTGGTGGCGCTTCCGCAAAATTCATCGCCGGTTCGGCTGGAAATTCTGGGCGCTCATCTCGGGCGGTGCCGCGCTCGATTCCGGAACGGAAGAATTCTGGCGCCGGCTGGGCTATGTCGTCATCCAGGGCTATGGGCTCACCGAAACCAGCTCGCTCATCAGCCTGAACCATCCCTTCAAAGTAGGACGCCGCTCGATCGGCAAAGTTCTGCCCGGCCGCGAGATGAAGCTCGATCCCACAACGGGAGAGATCCTCGTGCGCGGCGAAAACGTCGCCCAGCAATACTGGCAGGGCAAGGGGATGAAGCCCGTTGCCGGCGAAGAAGGCTGGTTCCACACCGGCGACCTCGGCGCAGTGGATGAAGAAGGCAATCTCTACTTCAAAGGCCGCAACAAGAACGTGATCGTCACCCCTGCCGGGCTGAAAATCTATCCTGAAGACCTGGAGCAGGCGCTGCGCCGCCAGCCTGAAGTGCGCGACTGCGTGGTCTTCGGCGTGGCGCGCGGCGGCAACGCCGAGGCCTGCGCCGTGCTTCTGCTCGAGGACAGTGCATCGGTCGAGGCGGTTGTGGCCCGCGCCAACCAGTCGCTGGCCGACTTCCAGAAAATTCGCTGCTGGCTGGCATGGCCGGATGAAGATTTCCCGCGCACCTCCACGCAAAAACCCAAACTCGATGTCATCCGCCAGGTAACAGAAAGCCGGCTGGACGGAAAAGCCATAGCGGCCGTGCCTGCGGCGGCAGGAACGCTGGAGCAGTTAGTTCAGGGAATTTCCGGAAGACAGGTTGAACTGCGTCCCGGCGCGCATCTGGAAGAAGACCTGAATTTGAACTCGCTCGACCGCGTAGAGCTGATGAGCGCCATTGAAGACCGCTACCAGGTTGATCTGCGTGACCGCGAGTTCTCCCGCGTGAATACCGTTGCCGATCTGGAAGAGCTGATCAAGAAATCTTCAGGCAAACCCCAGGCAGCAAACTATCCCTATTCGCCCTGGGCGCAGCGCTGGCCGGTTAGGTGGATTCGTTTTCTGGTCTACTACCTGCTGGTCTGGCCGGCGACCATGATTATGAATCGCCCTAAAATCATTGGCCGCGAACGATTGAAGGATTTCCGCGGGCCGGCCCTGGTGATCTCCAACCATGTCACTTATCTTGATGT
>DATDNH010000180.1:0-3055 GCA_036518395.1 Candidatus Angelobacter sp.
TGAAAACATGGTGGCCAGGGACGGAATCGAACCGCCGACGCCAGCCTTTTCAGGGCTGCGCTCTACCAACTGAGCTACCTGGCCAGACTTGGATTGCGTGCACACGCGAGACTTCGGTGGGATTCAATGAAGACTTATGCGTGCGGAACGTTCTGATTATAACAAACGGACACTTCAACCTCACGGTGGAATGCAGGCACCGAGCTGTTTGAAAGGCGCGCCAGTCAGAGGTGTAGGAACTATGAAATTGATCCGGAGCTGCGGTTTCCTCAAATTTAAAAGTCAGTAAGGCAGAGCGGTTTCGTGATGCCGCGAGCCTCAAGTAAATGGCTACACGCTGACACGCCGGAATTGAGCTGCTCCGCTGCTCAATTCGGCACGATACCACTCCACCGTCTTCTGCAGGCCTTCTTTGAACTGTATTAAGGGCCTGTAGCCCAACGCTTCCTGTGCGGCGGTGATATCCGCCAGCGAAGCATGTACGTCTCCTGCGCGCTTCGATTCGTAGCGCGGCAGTTGGTCGAACCCAATGAGTTCCTGTAACAGGGAATAAAGCTGATTCAAGGAAAGGAATGCTCCGACGGCAATATTGAATGCCCCGGCGCAAACCTTTGCCGCCGGCGCGTGACAGGCCAGCAGATTGGCTGAGACCACATTCTCGATGTAAGTAAAGTCACGCGTTTGCGTGCCGTCGCCAAAAATGGTGGGCTGCTCTCCATTCAGCATCTGAGAAATAAATTTTGGAATCACCGCGGCATAAAGCGAGCTGGGATGCTGACGCGGTCCAAACACGTTGAAATAGCGCAGGCTTACCGTCTCCAGGCCGAACACCTCATAAAAACTCCGGGCGTAAAGCTCACCCGCATATTTGGAAACAGCATAGGGAGAGATCGGCGCCGGCGACATGGTTTCCCGTTTTGGTAAAACCGGCGAGTCCCCGTAAATGGACGAGGAGCTGGCATACACAACGCGCTTTACTCCGGCCTCACGAGCGGCGCTGAGGAGGTTGAGCGTTCCTTCTACATTCGATCGATTCGTGCTCAATGGGTCCTCAACGGAACGCGGCACCGAGCCGATTGCGCCCTGGTGCAGGACAAAATCAATGCCTTTACATGAGGAGCGGACGGCGTCCAAGTCGCAAATGTCCGCCTCGCGGAAATCAAATTTGTCCAGAATCGCGGCTATGTTTTCATGGCGGCCGTGAGAAAAGTTGTCAATCCCGCGAACTTCTTCGCCCCGGTTAATCAACGTGTGAGCCAGATTTGACCCAATAAAACCGGCGACCCCGGTGATCAGATACTTGGGCATTCTTAGCAGGATAACACGCTGGATGCGGGCGCATTTGAGGGCTGAGCGACCTCGCCTCAAAGCATCTAAATCAGCCGCGAATTAACGCGAACGAGCGCGAATTTGCACAGCCACGGGCAATTGGTGCTGTTCTTCAGCCTATGCCCTGGAATAGAGCTGCAATCGTGGTGTCAAGTTTTTTTGCGATGAAGTACAAGGTGGCAAAAGTTAGATTAGTTTCTCCGCGTTCCACCTGGCCCATGTGGCTGCGATTGATCCCGCAGGCATCGGCGAATGCTTCCTGAGACCAGCCCCTCTTTGAACGCAGTTCGCGAATGCGAACGCCCAACGCCTTCAACACAGGGTCCATGGCGCTTCATTCTCATATTGTGCCGTATATAACTCAACTCTATATATTGCGGCATGTTAATATGTGTCGCGTTATAACCGTTGCACGGTAAAAACGACATTCGGGAGCAGTACCTGAAGAGAAACTTCGAATGGGAACCCAATTGGACGCCAAAAGCGGACGGCTCTGACTCACCCTCGGTCGAGGAAACGATTTTTACCGAAGCATTACTTTGGGTTCCACTGACATGCCCGGTCGCAGGCGATGGTCCGCGTCCTCACCTGGTTCCAGTACGATGCGCACTGGTATACGCTGCACTACCTTTACATAATTACCGGTGGCATTCTCCGCGGGTAAAAGACTGAATTTCGATCCGGTGGCTCCCCCCAATGCATCCACGTGGCCACGGTAGGTCTTTCCAGTCGAATCGGCATAAATCGACACCGGCTGCCCTGACTTCATGGAGCGCAACTGGGTTTCCTTGAAGTTTGCAGTGATCCAGATATCGTCCAGGGGAATGATGGTGAGTAATTGCTGTCCGGGCTGGACACGCTGGCCGGCCTCCACCGTTTTGCGTCCCACAATGCCACTCACAGGAGCGATGATCTGCGTGTAAGCAAGATTGAGTTGAGCGGTGGTAAGCTGCGCTTTCGCGCGGTCCGCTTCGGAAACGGCGGCTGCGGCGCGGGCGCGCGAGGACTCAATCTGCTGCGGGGCTGAACCGGCTGCCAGCAGATCCGCTTTGCGCTCCGCGAGCCTGCTCTGCGCCTGCGCGATGCGCTTTTGCGCTCCCGCGATATCGGCGCGCGCTGCTGTGGCGGCTTCACGCGTGGTTGTCGCTTCGGTCGCCAGCCGGTCGTACTCAGATTGTGAGATTTCGTGTTTGCCCAGCAGTCGTTCATAACGCTGACGGTCCGCCTCAGCTCGCTGCCAAGTGGCTTCAGCCTGGGCAAGGCGCGCGCGTGCCGCTTCCAGCGAAGTCTTCTCCGCAGCCAGCGAATCTTCTGCCTCCGTCACCGCTGCTCCCGCGACCTCGAGACGGCCATTGCTGCCCGAAGAAATCACAGTCACATCCTTCTCCGCCGCAACAGAGCCCGCTCTCAATCGGTCATAGTCAGCCTGGGCACGATCGCGCTCTGCCTGAAAGTCAGCAGGATCGATTTCCGCGAGCACCGTACCAGCAGTCACATAATGGCCGTTCTTCACGTCCGGATTCACCCGAAGAACGGTGCCATTGATGCGGGCGCTTATAGGATGCAGAGGACCGTCTACCTGAGCATCGTCAGTGGTCTCGTACGACCCAAAATAGAACCAAGCCGCTGTCACCGTCGCGATAAGCGCCATCAGGGCAATGGCCAGCACGAGCCGCCGATGTCGCAGCACTCGTTTCAGCAGCGATGGCCGCATTTTTGTTTCAGT
>DATDNH010000181.1:0-5428 GCA_036518395.1 Candidatus Angelobacter sp.
TATGGGATAACGAAGGTCAGCCATACAGCACCCCTTTCAACGTTCAAGTGTTGGTTGGCTCCAATCCAAATATAGCCGACCAGGCCGAGGACAGTCAGCACTTCAGTCGATTTGACCAAGCCAAATCTTAAAGACGTTCAAGGCCAATAAACGTGCAGCTCTGCAAGTAAGTTTTTGGCAAGGGCAGAGCACCCCGATTTTCCAAGCGAGAAGGCAACTCCGTTCAGAAGTAATGCTACTACTCGATTAGCAAGATCGACGCCAGCCACTTCTGTTTAGAGCCTCATTTTTAAGGAGCAACCAATGACAGCCTTCCCTCCGGATTCCAAGCCCTGTTCCAAACGATGCCAATTCATTATCAGCCTCATCATTATGATGTCAGCCTTAATGGCAACTGCCTGTGCGCAGACCAGTAGCAGTATCAGCAGCACCTCAGGCCCAGTTTCCTGGGATTTTGGCCCAGTCGTTGCCGGGACAGTGGTTAACGAGGGAATCCAGGATATCTGCCCACCCGGAATGTGCGACAACCATGATTTGACCGTCATGCTGCCGTCGCCAGCCTCTACCTTTTACCAGACCATGACGGCAAAGCTGACAATCAAGTACACGTGGACCAGCACCGTGCCTACCGATCTGGATGTTTTTGCCA
Source organism: Candidatus Angelobacter sp. (assembly GCA_036518395.1). Classification (GTDB taxonomy): domain Bacteria; phylum Acidobacteriota; class Terriglobia; order Terriglobales; family Acidobacteriaceae; genus Angelobacter. The sequence continues at coordinate 650 of DATDNH010000181.1, forward strand.
TCAGCCCCAGCAGCTCCGACCACGGACCGGGCTCTCCGGATGACTCCTCCACCGGCCCCGGAGAGGAGGATTTGACCGTGACCGATCCGCTTGATGGGGTATGGCACATTCGTTCCGTTGCCTCACTTTCGCCGTTACCAATTTCAGCTCACGCCGTAGTTACTTTGACCGTGGCGCCCAGGCCAACAACGCCTCCGCCGCCACCTCCTGCCCCAGGCGCGCCCACTTTCATCAACTATGCTGCTCCCAATGATTGCAGTGGAACACAGCAACCCCCGAGTTGCGTCCAGCCTTCCACTGGATCGACTACTGCGGGTGAACATGGCGCTGGTGAACCCTCCATTGGCGTTGACTGGGCCACGCGGCGCGCGTTTATTCAGGCCGGCAATCACACATTGCGCGTCACCTTCGATGACTCGGTAAATCCCGCGACCGCCTTCTGGGAGGACAAGCGTTCACCCTTTGCCCGCGTCAGCCTGGATCCAATCGGGTTTGTGGATGATGGCCACTTTGGTGGACCAAACCGGCTTTTCACCTCACAGCTCAATGGCGTCACCAGCGAGCTATCGTTCAGTGACGACGATGGCGACACGTGGCTACCCACACAAGGCTCAGGTCAGCCTGCAGGTGTTGACCACCAGACAGTCGGCGGAGGCCCCTATGCTGCGCCTGTGCCGGTTACGGCTACCTCATATCCACACGCCATCTATTACTGCTCGCAGGATATTGCGACGGCATTCTGCTCGCGCAGCGATGATGGCGGCCTTACCTTCGGGCCGGGAGTTCCGATTTACACCTTCACGACCGTCAACGGTGTGGATTTGCCTTTAGCTCCGGGAACTTGTGGCGGCCTGCATGGCCATGTGAGAGTGTCTCCTGACGGCACCGCTTATGTTCCCAACGAGAAGTGTTCTGATTCTCAGAACGTGAGCCGGCCCGGCGTGGCCGTATCGCAGGATAACGGCCTGAGCTGGGCAGTTCGCACTGTGCCGGACGGCAAGAGCGTTAGCCCGGGCAGCGATCCCTCGGTAGCGGCCGGCCGGAACAACACGATTTACTTCGGATATGTGAACTCTGATGGGCACGCCAAGATCGCAACTTCGCAGGATCGCGGCATTCACTGGTCTAAATCTCAGGATGCTGGTACGCCGTTCGGAATCCAGAACGCTGAATTCGCTGAAGTGATTGCCGGCGACGACAATCGCGCAGCTTTCGGCTTCCTCGGTACTCCGCTGGTCGGCGACACGCAGTCGGGTGATTTCCAGGGCGTTTGGCATCTTTATGTTGCTTTCACCTACAACACGGGCCGAACATGGACAACAGTTGATGCCACGCCTTCCGATCCGGTTCAGCGCGGCTGCATCTGGAACCAGGGTGGCAGCAATCCTTGCCGCAACCTTCTGGATTTCAATGACATTACTGTGGACAAGTTTGGACGCGTGCTAGTGGGATATGCCGATGGCTGCACTGCCAGCTGTGTCACCGATTCTACGCAGAACGCCACCACTGGGCCGGCGAGCGCACAGGATGCTTTGGCTACAATCGCGCGGCAGGTGGGTGGGCTCGGGCTGTTTGCTGCGTTCGATGGAACCCAGTTCGGCACGAAGACCGGCGACATCGAGGGCCACGGCAAGTTATGTTTTGGTGATCCCGCTACCGGAGTCACCGGCGACCCGCATTGTGACGTTCAGCGCAACCACTAAGATCGAGAGTGATGTTCGAAGAAACGGCCCATCGCACTTTTCCTTGCGTGGGCCGTTGTTTTTCGGCCATGAATTTTGCTCAACTGCCGATGAATCAATAGGATGGGAGAGGGCATTTACTTGCCGTTGTCCATACGGAAAACTTGGCAAATAGTCTGCAATGTTATGTAAAGTGACCAGTTTAACTCTTATATTTATCAACTAGATACGTGGTTTACACAGATTTTTCTTGACGTTCTGGCGGTCAGCAGTTACCGTATAGCATCCAACTGAGGGACCAGGGTTACAGGTCCCGAGAAGTAGAAATATTTGAGCAACTTAGAAGCTACTATGTGCGTCTAATACGACGCCAACGGTCTCTGGTTAATCCCAATAGACAAAAGTAAGTACCTGAAATCAGGCACTGTTCAGCAGCTTCGGGCGATTTTCTATCCGGAACTGGCAAAATTTATCTGGAATCATAGTCAAGCGAAAACAAGGAGGCGATCATGCGTTCTGATCTGATTTATGAGTCACTCAAGCCGGTAACCAACCGCTATATGTTGTGCCAGCTTGTATCCAAAGCAACCCGTAAGTTTCACAAACCGAACACTCGGATTCAGGACACCATGAACGACGTCCTGGTGCGAGTGGGCAAGGCAGAGGAACCGGATGCTGTGATCAGCGTGCCCGCGGAGGCGGTTGCAGAACCACAGCGCCGGGCTGCATAATAAGTTTTCCTGAAATCCCGTCCGCCGCGGCGGACGGGTGCTCGGGTGACCCGAGCTGAAGTTTTTAAAGACGTTCTCGCCCCTGAACTCAAACTGGCGTAATCCCTTCCTGACAATCAAAAAAAATCCACGTAGGTGAATATGACAATTGCGGAACTAAAAGAAAAGAACATTACTGAGCTTACAAAAATCGCGCGCACCCTGGACCTCCCCGGCGCCAGCGGCCTACGCAAGCAGGACCTCATCTTCAAGATCCTGCAGGCTCAGAGCGAAAAAGAAGGACACATCTTTGCTGAAGGCGTGCTGGAAATCCTGCCCGATGGCTATGGTTTCCTGCGCTCGCCGGACTACAACTACCTGCCCGGTCCTGACGACATCTACGTTTCTCCTTCGCAGATTCGCAAGTTTGATTTGAAAACCGGCGACACCATCAGCGGCCAGGTGCGTCCGCCGCACGAGGGCGAGAAATATTTTGCGCTGGTGAAGATCGAGGCGGTTAACTTTGAATCGCCGGAAGAGGCACGCAACAAAATTCTGTTTGACAATTTGACGCCGCTTTATCCGCAACAGCGCATCAAGCTGGAAACGGTGAAAGACAACATTACCGCGCGCGTTATGGACTTGCTCACGCCCATCGGCAAAGGCCAGCGCGGATTGATTGTTTCTCCGCCGCGCGCCGGCAAGACCATGATCCTGCAAAATATCGCCAACTCCATCACGACCAATCATCCGGAAGTGGTGTTGATCGTTCTGCTGATTGACGAGCGCCCGGAAGAAGTGACTGACATGCAACGTTCGGTAAAAGGAGAGGTCATCTCTTCAACCTTTGACGAACCTGCCGCGCGTCACGTGCAAGTAGCGGAGATGGTGATTGAGAAGGCCAAGCGCCTCGTCGAGCACAAGCGCGATGTGGTGATTCTGCTGGATTCCATCACGCGACTCGCTCGCGCTTACAACACGATTGTTCCGCCATCGGGCAAAGTGCTGTCTGGCGGTGTGGACTCGAACGCATTGCAGCGCCCAAAGCGATTCTTTGGCGCGGCGCGCAATATAGAAGAGGGCGGCTCGCTTACGATCGCTGCCACGGCGTTGATTGAAACCGGTTCACGCATGGATGACGTGATCTTTGAAGAATTCAAAGGCACCGGCAACATGGAAGTGATTCTGGACCGCAAGCTTTCTGATAAGCGCGTCTTCCCGGCCATTGATATCCAGCGTTCCGGAACGCGCAAAGAAGAACTGATCATTCCCAAGGAAGACCTGCAACGTACCTGGGTGCTGCGCAAGGTGCTCAGCCCGCTGTCACCGGTGGAGGCAATGGAATTGCTGATCGAACGTTTGGGCAAGACACGGTCGAATTCAGAATTCCTGGCGAATATGAGTTCGTTGTAAGAAAGCAGCTACCGGCCATTAGCTTTTGGCTTCTTTAGACCATCCAGGAACCGCACTGTCGATTCGGCTAATGAAAATGCACTCCATTGCGGTGATTATTTTCGGTTTGATTCTGGGCTCTTCGGAGCCGCGTATTCCTTGCGCACGACGAGTTGTATCACCTTCTTACCCAAGAATGGCAAGGCTCGCTGATGTTCAAGGGGATGTCGAAGTTGATCTTCGAATCGATGAAACTGGAAAGGTTGTCAGTGCGTCTGCCGTAAGTGGGCATGCCATCCTACGCCGGGAGGCTGAGAATAATTCTCGATTATGGGAGTTCTCTGCGATTCCTGGCGGAGGTTAGCTGCGTGTCATATTTCATTTCAAGCTGGAAGGGCACCGAGTGGCATTCTCGCCGGAGCCGAAAGTTGAATTTGAGCTACCTACAAGCGTTTTCGTCACCACCATGCCGGCACAAATTGAGCCAAGCTCCAGGAAATCTGGCACCCACTGATGGCGAAAATTGCTCCCGCCTGCGGGACCAGAATTGGCAAGTGAGGCGCTGGCGTTGGTAAGCCTTCGGCCGTTGGCCCTCGGGCTTCATCTTCCGAGCCCAGGTGCAACTTCGAGTGTAATCGCTGCTTGTTTCGACCCACAGACTCAGAGGGGTGATCTGGCGATAGGGTTCCCTCCCTACGGTCGGGATAAACTCCTTCCTATCGAACGACCATAGTCCTCCGGTAACTACCGTAATTGCCGCAGAATCAATCATGATATTCCTGACGGGGCGGGTTTTGCTCTAAGTTAACCGGTGAAGAGCGGTTTTTTCCGGTAATAACGGTTGAAAAAGGGCAAGCGACCGCCGTCAGCATAATTTTGAAAGGGAAAAGTTGTGGTACTCTGTATCACAACTCCGCTTCACAAGCAGTGGCGCAAACGCGAAAATCCGGTTTTCAAATCTCCTACATCACCATCACCTACCGCAGCGTTTTCCT
>DATDNH010000182.1:0-10675 GCA_036518395.1 Candidatus Angelobacter sp.
GAAAACTCGAAGACCTTCAACACCCACGGCACGCCGGGGCAGGCAGAGGAAACTGAGGTCGCAGAGGAAAGCCAGAGGAAACCTAAGTCGGGCTAAAAGCCAAAGAGCTAAGAGCCAGAAGTGGCAGCGGATTTAGACAAAATTCGCGACATTGTTGGCCGGGTGGCGGCCACCTATGGTGTTGAGCCGATTGAAGTTGACCTGAAGGGTGGAGGCAAGGCCCGAACCCTGAAGATCACCATAGATAAGCCCGAGGGCGTGACCCATGAGGATTGCGCCAACGTGAGCCGGGAAGTTTCGACGATTCTGGATGTGGAAGATGCGGTTCCCGGCGGCTCGTACACGCTGGAGGTTTCCTCGCCGGGGCTGGATCGCAAGCTGCTGGGCCCGCAGGATTACACGCGGTTTGTAGGCAGCCGGATCAAGCTGATGACGCGCGAGCCGGTCAATGGCAACCGTCATTTTGAAGGACGGTTGCAGAGCTTTAACGATGGCCGGCTGCAACTGGAATTGCTGGCAGGTAAGAAGAAGCCGAAGCCGGGACATGGGCATGCGGGCCCGATGGTCGAAATCGAAGTCGGGAATGTGGAACGGGCCAACCTGGTTCCAGAGATTTAGCCGCGAATTAACGCGAATAAACGCGAATTAAGAGATCGGGTGATCCCGCTAAGCGGGATCGGGTGAACCGATGATCGGAAGAGCAAGACCGAACACAGTATTAAGCAGGGAAAAATTATGGCGAGCGACATTTATAACGTCATTGATGCTCTAAGCCGCGAAAAGGGAATCGATCCGCAAATTGTGGTCAGCGCGGTGCAAGATGCCATTGTTGCGGCCACTCGCAAAAAAGATAAGAGCCAGGAAAACCTGCAGGCTGAGCTGGACAAAGAGAGCGGCAAGATCAATGTGTATGCGGTCAAGAGCATTCTTCCGTCTGAGGATGACATTGCCGATCCACAACTGGAAATCACGCTGGAAGAAGCCAAAAAGATTGACGAGAACGCGGAAGTGGGAGGGGAAGTCCGCTTCCTGCGCTCGACGGAAGGCCTGGGGCGCATCTCGGCGCAGATTGCCAAGCAGATCATCTTTCAGAAAGTGCGCGAGGCGGAGCGCGAGACTATCTACAACGAATACATTGGCCGCGTGGGCGAGATCATGAATGCCACGGTCAAGCGCCTTGAAGGTCCGGAAGTGATTTTCGATATTGGCAAGGCCGAAGCCCGGATGCCGCGCAAGGAAAGCTCCCGCCTGGAGTCATTTGCCATTGGCGAGCGGGTGCGCGTGGTGCTGGTGCGAGTAGACAAGAATTCCAAAGGGCCGGCGGTGATCGTTTCCCGCGCCGCGCAGGAGCTGGTGCAGAACCTGTTCCAGACGGAAGTGCCTGAGATTTATGACGGCACGGTGCAGATCAGGGCCATTGCCCGTGAAGCCGGCGAGCGCACCAAGATTGCCGTCACTTCGAAGGACAAGGACGTGGACGCGGTGGGCGCCTGCGTGGGCATGAAAGGAATGCGCGTGCAGTCCATCATCCGCGAGCTGCGCGGAGAAAAAATTGACATTATTGAACACCACGAGGACCCGATCACCTTTGCGGAGAAAGCTTTACAGCCGGCCAAGGTGAGCCGCGTGACCGTGATTGATCCGGCGGAGAAGCATCTGGAAGTTGTGGTGGACGACAGCCAGCTTTCCCTGGCTATCGGTAAAAAAGGGCAGAATGTGCGTCTTGCGGCCAAGCTGCTGGGCTGGAAGATTGATATCAAGAGCGAGGAAGAGAAGCGCCAGGAAGTGGAGCAGCAGATGGCTTCCATGGCCGTCCAGAGTGCAACCCCGCTGGATCGTGTTCCCGATCTGGGAGAGCAACTTATTGCCAAGCTGAATGAAGCCGGCATCACTACCGTAGAGGCTCTTGCGGATATGACACCGGAACAGCTTGAAGAGCTGCCGGGTGTTGGCCCCAAAACGGTGGAAAAGATCAGCATTGCAGTCAATAATTACTTTTCCAGCCTGGAGGCAGAGGCGCTGGCGCCTGCGGAAGGCGAGGCTGCTCAGGCAGCAACTGCTGAAGCAGCGACTGCTGAGGTCCGGTCTGAGGTTGAGGGAGGCGAAGCTCCGGCAGCTATTGCGGCTGAGGCGGCGGGGACTGAAGAGAGTGCTCTGGCTGAGACTTCGGGTGAGGCTACTGAGCTCCACGAGCATCAAATTAGTAGTACTCCAGCTGATACCGAGGCTTCTTCGCACGAAGAGGAAATTCAGACTGGCCAGGCATTTGAGGCCGAAGCGGCTGCTGCAATAGAGAATGCCCCTGAGCCCGATGTGGCCGAAGTTCACGTTCATGGGGAGGAAGCTTCTCAGGCGGCGCCTGAGGTGTCTGCCGAGCCTGAAGTCGAAGAATCGCAGCCGCGGGAGCCTTTACCCCAACACGCGGAAGAGCATCGCGTGTCGGGGACCCCGAGCGCTGCGGTCCCGGATCAAGGTGTGGCTGAGCCGCAAGAGCAGGCTGGAATTCCGGAAGCTGAATCGCAAGAACGAGACAAAGAAGGAAGCAGCTAAAGCTGCGATTTTTGGTAGGCGTGAGGGCTATATGACCGCTTAGAGGAAGGACCTGGAGGAAACACAGCGCGGATGAGAATCAACGAACTGGCTAAAGAGCTTGAAGTCAAAGCAAAAGCTATTCTGGATGTTTTGCCTGAGTTGGGCATAGCAGACAAGAAAACCCATTCATCCTCGATTGAAGATCACGAGGCGGAGAAGGTCAGGAGGCATTTTACGGCCAAATCCAGCTCTGCGCCAGCACGTGAGCGCCATGCTCCTGCTGAAGTCAGGCCCAAGATTGATTTCTCCAAGGTCCACAAGCCAGGTGACGTCGCCCGCCAGCTCAGGGAGCGCGAAGAACAGCTTCATCGTCCGGTTCCACGGCCGCCGGTTACAACCGCAGCCGCGCCTCCGGCCGTTGCGCCGAAAGTTCCGCCTAAGCCGCCTGTGGCTCCTCCAGTCCCACAAAAGCCTACGGTCGTTGCGCCGAAGGCTCCAGTAGTTCCTCCAGTTCCGGCAGAAAAGACGGCCGTGGTTTCTCCTCCAGCGCCGAAACCGGCGGGCCCGGGAGTTCCAATTCCGGAAAAGCCTGCTGCGCCTCCGGCGGTGATCGTAACGCCGCCGACGCAGCCGCCTGCGGCCCAGCAGCCCCCAGCGGCCGCGAAGCCGCCAGCCGCGCCCCCAGCGACGCCGCCACCTCCGACGGAGGCCCCACCGCCCCCGATCGCAGCCAAGCCCATATCACAGCAGCCGATTGTGCAACGTCGCGTGATTACTCCGCAGACGGGTCCTCGGCCTGTATACCAGGCGCCGCCATCGGCAGCGGGCTCGGGCGGCCCGCAGCGCAGCACGGCTCCAGCGGGGCGTCCGCAGGGTGGGTTAGTGCGAGGGCAGCCAATCTTCCAGCGCCGCCCGATGGGCGGTGGCACAACGGCACCGGCAGGGCGTCCACAATTTGGCCGTCCGGGCGAGCAACGTCGCGGCCCGCATCCAACCAGCGCCGGACGTTTCCCAGGAGCACGTCCAGGAATGGGTGTTGGGCCGGGATTGCCGCCTCCGGCGCCGGGCAAGCCGACTGGGCGCGCAGGCGCTCCACCACGGCGTCCGGGACAGCGTTATATCCAGGGTCCCAAAGAAGGCCCGATGAAGGGCTTTGTCCCGCCGCCACGACTGACAGTTTCGAACGAGCCTCTGCCGATTACGCGCAGCATCACCATCACGGAAGGCATCAGCGTAAAAGATCTGGCGGAAAAGCTGGAGATTCGCGCCAAGGATTTGATTGCGCGCCTGCTGATGAAGGGCGTGATGGCGACTGTGAACCAGACGCTCGATTTCGATCTCGCCAAAGGTATGGCGAACCATTTTGGCGCGGACGTCGAGGTTATCAGCTTTGAAGACCAGGCGGCCAAGGAGATGGCGCAGTTGGCCGGAGCTTCCGAGGAATCTGCGGCGGCATCGACGATGCCGCGTCCGCCGGTGGTTACCATTATGGGGCACGTGGATCACGGCAAAACTTCGCTGCTGGACGCGATTCGTGAAACCAACGTTGCCGGTGGCGAAGCCGGTGGAATTACGCAGCACATCGGCGCGTACAAAGTAAAGATCACCAAGCCCGACTCGCCGGCATTTGGCCGCGAGATTGTCTTCCTTGATACTCCGGGTCATGAAGCGTTTACGCGCATGCGCGCGCGCGGCGCCAAGGTTACGGACATTGTTGTGCTCGTGGTGGCCGCGGATGACGGCGTAATGCCGCAGACGCTGGAAGCCATGGACCACGCCAAAGCGGCCAAGGTGCCGATCATTGTGGCAGTGAACAAGATTGATAAGCCGGAAGCCATGCCGGACCGGGTGAAGAAGCAGCTTGCCGATCGCGGACTCATGCCGGAAGACTGGGGCGGCACTACCGTATTTGTGGACGTTTCCGCGAAGAAGCGCACCAACCTCAATCTGTTGATGGAGATGATCTGCCTGGTGGCTGATCTGCAGGAGCTCAAGGCGAATCCCGATCGTCCGGCGGCAGGCGCAGTGGTTGAGGCCAAGGTGGATCGCGGACGCGGCGCTGTGGCGACTGTGCTGGTCCAGAATGGAACGCTGCGCATTGGCGACAATTTCATCCTCGGCAACACGTTTGGCAAGGTCCGCGCGATGTTCGATGATCGCGGCAACGTGATGGAAGAGGCGCCTCCATCGACGCCGGTCGAGGTCTTGGGCCTGGAAGGACTGCCGCAGGCCGGCGATCAATTGCTCGTGGTGGCCGAACGTGAGAAGGCGCGCCAGGTATCTGAGTTCCGCGAGCAGAAGGCACGCGAAGCAACTCTGGCCAAAGCTACCAAGCTTTCACTCGAAGGCCTGGCCGAGCAGATCAAGAGTGCCGGAGTCAAAGAGCTGCCCATCATTTTGAAGGCTGACGTGCAGGGCTCGGCAGAGGTGCTGGCAGATACTCTGACAAAACTTTCGACCGACAAAGTGAAGATCAAGATCCTGCACAGCGGCGTGGGCGCAATCACCGAAAACGATGTGCTGCTGGCATCGGCTTCCAACGCGGTGATTATCGGCTTTAATGTTCGTCCGGAACGCAAAGCGCAGGAGCTGGCGGAGATGGAGAAAGTGGATATCCGCCTGCACTCGATCATTTACGAGCTGCAGGACGAAATCAAAAAGGCAATGGCCGGGTTGCTCGAGCCCATCATCAAGGAGACTTACCTGGGCCGAGCCGAGGTGCGTGAGACCTTCCGCGTGCCGAAAGTTGGCACCGTGGCCGGTTGCTACGTGCAGGATGGCACGATCAAGCGCGACGCCGATGTGCGGCTCATCCGCGATAACGTGCAGGTGTACAAAGGCAAAATTGGGTCACTGAAGCGCTTCAAAGATGATGTTCGCGAAGTCCACAACGGAATGGAGTGCGGCATCGCGATCAGCAATTTCAACGATGTGAAGCGTGGTGATGTGATTGAAGCCTTTGTGACCGAAAAAATTGCGGCTGAAATTGGAGTAGTTTAAAACTCAGCCGCGAATTAACGCGAATGAACGCGAATGGAAATTGGAATTCAACACCAATTCGCGTTGACTTATAGTCGCCGCGGCTTCCGTTCCCATGCCTATCGCTTACCTCACTTTGGAACTGCGCATTGAGGGAGCGCATTCACTCAAAGACAAGCGCCAGGTGCTGCGCAGCGTGAAAGACCGGCTGCGCCATTCTTTCAATATCTCAATCGCGGAAGTTGAAGTCACTGACCTATGGCAACGGGCCACGCTTGGGGTGGTGAGCATTTCCGATTCGCGCGATTATCTGCAAGGGCTGATGCAGAATGTGGAACGCGAAGCGGCGAAACTGGCGAACAATGCAGGCGCGGAGATTGTGGATTCGTTCTTAGACTATCTAGAGAGCTAGAATCAGGCAACTGGCAATAGGCAACAGGCAACAGCAAAAAGTTCCGCGCTTTGCGCCGAAGACAGTGCTCCCCCGCTACGCGCAAAAGGCACGCACGGTTAGGCCTCCCAAAACCATTCCGCGCTTCGCGCGGTAGACGGTGCTGAGCACCGTCTCTACGTGGGCGATTTCCCACTTGCCCGATACTTCTGTTATTCTCATAGGTTTTTTATTGCAGGGGCAAAAATGCCTGAGCAACGGGGAAAACAGCATCATCTGGAGCGGCTGAGTGAAGCGCTGAAGGATGAGATTGGGGCCTTGATTGAAGGCGAACTGGGCGATCCCCGCATCGGGCTCTGCAATGTGACGGAAGTGCTGCTGGCGCCGGATGGCAAAAGCGCCCGCGTGTTTATACAGGTGTCCGGCGATGACGAGGAAGCGGACAGAACATTGAAGGCGATTGAAACAGCGAAAGGGTACATCCGGCACGAACTGCTGGAACGGCTGGGCGTGCGCCACGTGCCGGAACTGAACTTCATTCTCGATCGCTCCCAGGAACTTGGGGCCAGGATCGACGAGCTGTTGGGCCGAACGAAGAAGCGCAAAAAATAGAGTATGGACGATCTGGAGCGGGTTCTCGAGCACATTCAGCAGCGCAATCATTTTCTGCTGACCTCGCACGCACGTCCGGATGGCGATGCAATCGGCTCTCTGCTGGCGCTTTCAGGAATTCTGCAGGAAATGGGAAAGAGCACGGAAATCGTGATGAGCGATCCCGTGCCGGTGATTTATCAGCCTTTGCCCGATTCCAGCACAATCATGCATGCTTCCGGCGTCGACGGCCATTACGATTCTGTCATCCTGCTGGAATGTGACAGCGTCCAGCGCACGCGCATTGAGGGTTTGAATGACTACTTTCTGATCAGCATCGATCACCACGTTACTGCCAAACCTTTTGCCAACCTGAACTGGATCGATCCATGCGCCTGCGCGTGCGCGGAGATGGTTTTCCGCCTGGCCAGTGCTGCGGGCGCAAAGATCACGCCCGAAATTGCCACTTGCCTCTACACGGCTGTGCTCACGGATACAGGTTCGTTCTGCTATTCGCCGACCAATGCTCGTACGTTTGCGCTGGCGCAATGCCTGGTGGAGTACGGCGCCGATCCTGCCCGGATTGCGCAGTACGTGTATTTTTCCAATCCGACCGCAAAGATGCGCCTGCTGGGCGCCGCGCTTTCCAAGCTGCACCGGCAGGAGTCGATCGCGTGGATGACGGTCACGCGCGAAGATATGGACAGCTGCGCCGCTCTGGAAGAAGACTGCGAAGGTCTGGTCAACTATGCCCTGGGAATTGCCGGTGTGGAGGTGGCGATGTTCTTTCGTGAGACGGCGGATGGCCGCATCCGCGTAAGCATTCGCAGCAAGGGCGCGATAAACGTCGCCGCGATCGCGGCTGAATTTGGCGGCGGCGGGCACCAGTGCGCCAGCGGCTTTGCCCTGGATGGTCCTATGGATGCAGCCATCAAACGCGTTTTGGCCGCACTACGAAGCAAAATGGCTGAGTGAAACGATACCGACCAGCATCATCTAGAATCAAATCATTAAAAAATGAATCAGCGCACAAGAATATTAATTCTGCAGCTGGCAGTCATTCTGGCCGTGTGCGCGTTTCTTTTCTTTTTTGGGCTGGGCGCTTTCGGGCTGGTTGGGGCAGATGAGCCGCGTTATTCGCAGATCGCGCGCGAGATGCTCAACCGCCACGATTGGATTGTTCCAACACTGAATGGCCGGCCGTGGCTGGAAAAACCGGCTTTTCTGTACTGGAAGATCATGAATTCGTACGCCATTTTTGGCGTGCACGACTGGGCTGCGCGCATTCCTGCGGCGGCGCACGCGACAACGCTGGCGCTGGTCATTTTTTTCTTTATGCGACGGTTCAGGCCAGGGGCGGAAATGAACGCCGCGCTCATAACAGCTTCCTGTGCGGCGATGATTGCGTTTGGCCGCGGCGCGTCGACTGACATGTTGTTGTCAGCTCCCTTTGCCATGGCCCTGCTTTCCTGGTGGGCATGGCATGAAAATAGAAGAAGGCTCTGGCTGGCCGTTTTTTATGCGCTGCTGGCGGTGGGCAGTCTCGCCAAAGGCCCCGTGGCGCCTGTGCTGGCTGTGCTGATCGTGGCTGCGTACGCGGTGCTGCGCCGCGACAGCAAAATCTTCGTCCGCAGTCTGTGGTGGGCGGGATTTCTCCTGTATTTTGCGCTTGTCCTGCCCTGGTACATTGCGGTGCAACTGAAGGTGCCAGAGTTCTTCCGGGTATTTTTTATCGAACACAATCTGGACCGTTTTGGAACCAATCTGTATCAGCATTCACAGCCTTTCTGGTACTACATTCCTGTATTTCTGCTGAGTACAGCGCCCTGGATCGTATTCACGATCATGGCGATCGTGGATGCTGCCAAGACTGGGGTGAGGAACTTACGCTCTGATTCGGGCGGAAGCGGAATCGACAAGCGTTTTCAGCAGTTTTTGTTGATCTGGATTGTTATGCCGATTATTTTTTTCAGCATCTCGCGTTCCAAGCTGCCGGGGTACATACTGCCCTCGATTCCTGCTTCGGCGATCCTGACGGCTGATTATCTTCAGCGCCGACCAAGGGCACTGCCACGCTGGAGCATCCTCGGGCATTCGCTTGTTTGTGGAATATTGGTTGGATTGGCTCTGATATCCCCGGCGCGCATGCTGAAGGTACATCTTCCATCCAACGCGGTCTCCTGGATCATTGTGGGAACGGGCCTTGTAGCCATTCTGGTGGTGTTGATCCTGCGAATAGGGGGCGCGCGCCTGCTCCACTTTGCTACTCTGGCTCCCGTAATTTTGATTCTGACTTTTCTGCTTCGGCCGGCTGCTCCGGTTATAGACGAGGTGAACTCTGCCCGAACGGTAAATGCCCGGTTAGGTGAACTGGGGGCGCCGCAGGCGCCGATTTCCGTCTTCAATGTAAAGCGCGAGGTGGAATACGGGTTGACCTTCTATCGTAATGAAGCGATTGGCCGATATGAGCGGGACGGCGTCCCCTCAGGGGAACACATTGTCATAATCAGGGAGGGCAGCTCAGAAGCGCTCCGTGCACTCACCGGCGAACGCCAGATTTCGACTCTGGGCAATTTTCCGCCACAACACCTGGAGTTCTATTTAGTATCCAAACAATAGAAATCGCCGTGATCGCACGTGACCCTCACCCCGCGATGCGCAAAACCGGCGCACGCCGGGGACCCCGATCGCGCGTGAGCGCAACGTGATCGGCTGGCGCGGCGAAAGCAAAGCGGGACGTCAAGGGCTCTTGAGACGAGGTACATTAACCGGGCTGGTTCCTACTGGTTTGGTTCCAGAGTGAAAACTGGTCTTTGCGTATTTGACCCTGGAGCGCTAGACTTTTAGCTCGTCCCCGCCTTTCGCCCCGCGGGAATATGCAAGCAATTTTCCATGGCCTTGCACACTCATATCGATCCCCAGCGCATTCCGCAGCCCTCGGGAGTCGAGGTGCTGGATCTGCGGCATTTCAGCGCGCAGCACCTGCGGCCACTGCTGGAGCATGAGACTCGCATGTGGTACCGGTTGATGTCTTGGGACTACCACTCTTCGGCAGAGATGATCCTGCGCTACGTGGATTCCAAAATCCTTCCCGGCTACGCCGCCGTTGAAAATGGACGGGTGGGCGGGTACACATTCTTTGTCTATGAAGGCAGCAAAGGCGTGGTGGGCGATCTCTATGCCGACCAGACCATTCAGCTTGGGAGCGGGCGGGGAGGCGTGGAGCGCCTGCTGGCAGTGCATGTGATTGAGACGCTGCAGCAGTCTCCTGGAATTCATCGCATTGAAGCACAACTGCTGCCGCACGACTCGGGAAGCTTGAGCGAGACATTTGTGGCGCAAGGCTTTCGCCAGTTTCCCCGTCTTTTCATGGCGCTGCCGCTGAATGTAAACATGAGAAGCCAGGTCTTTCCGGAAGCGAACATTGAATTTCGCCGCTGGACTGAACAGGATTTTCAGCCGGCTGCCAGCGTGATTACGGCAGCCTATCGCGGGCACATTGACTCTGAAATCAACGATCAGTATCGCAGCCTGAACGGATCACTGCGCTTCCTCAACAATATTGTTCGTTTTCCGGGCTGTGGAGTGTTCGACAGCAGCGCCTCCTTTGTTGCCTTTAACCGGATGTCAAGGTCGGTGGTGGGCGTGTTGCTGTGCTCGCGCGTGAAAGACGATGTTGGGCACATCACCCAGGTATGCATTTTGCCGGAGCAGCGCGGCAAACGAATTGGCGAGTCCTTGATTGCGATGTGCGCGCAGGAACTCCGCAGCCGCAATTTTTCCGCCCTCAGCCTGACTGTCACGGAAGCCAACACCAAAGCGGTAGGACTCTATTTACGGCTGGGATTTGACGTGAAACGTCGTTTCGATGCGTTTGTGTGGGAAGGATGAAGTAGCACTTAGCAATCAGCACTCAGCATTCAGCCAAAGAGACATCCTCGCTAATGGACATAGTTCGAAAGCTGCGAGCAAAACATTTTTTGTTCTACGCGCGAAAGCCTCTTTCTCTAACAACTTTCAATAGAGCAAGAATGTTGCCTTAGCTGAATGCTGATTGCTGAATGCTGAATGCTTAGTGATGCAACAACCACATCATCCAGCCGCCGACGAACAATCCCAGCAGAAAGATCATGAAGCAGTAGGCGCCGTAGCGCAGCATGTCTTGCTGTTCGTTACGCTGGG
>DATDNH010000183.1:0-4518 GCA_036518395.1 Candidatus Angelobacter sp.
GGTCGCGATACATCTCTTCGCGCCGGGCCAACTCCTGCCTCTCACGGGCGGTAGCGTCTTCCATTTCGTCCGGTTGAATGCCATGCAAGTCGACTACCTCGCGATTGATCACGCGCACGCCGCCGGTGGCAATGGCGCCCATCGCCAGTTCTTCGTGGCCCGGCACGCCAATCTTGCGCACAACGTAGACGTCCATGGGAAGGTGCAGAACGCGGGCAACTTCGGCGGCAACGGGGACGCCACCGCGTGGCAGGGCGAGCACGATAACGTCCGGGTTGCCGGCGAATTCCCGTTCCAACTCAGCGGCTAGAATCTGGCCGCCATGAATGCGATCACGAAGCATGTTAACCAACCTTAATCCTCACTGTAGTTTGGATGGAGGCAGGCTGCTGCGCGTTTGCCAGCACCGCTGCAGGTATTTTGGCCTGAGTTCCCGGATTCAGGTGTGACGTTGAATTCCAGAACCTCACACACGAGAATTGTGCTGAAGGAGGTTCTTATGAAGCTCCTGTTTTGCACCTTAGTAGTCTTGTGTACGGCCCACAGTCTGGGCCAGCAGCAAGGAACCCCACCGCAACCGCAACCACCGGGGATGACCTCTCCGGGCGTGCCAACACCGGGGCGGCAAATGCCGCCAGATATGCGGGCGCCAACCCCGGGAGAACTTGCAAGTCCTGACATTCAGAGCCAACTTGAGAAGGCCTTCAGCCGCGATCCCGTGCTTCATGGCGGCAATGTGAGAGCAACCGTTGATGACCAGAACATCGTTCTGGAGGGCACTGTGGAAAACAACCAGCAACACGACACCGCGCTCCAGCTTGCGCAGACCTACGCAGGACAACGAAGGATCGTGGACAAGATTGTGATTCGCCAAAAAACTTAGTTCTGGTGGCCACTTGCCCAAAACATGACCCAAACATGAAAGGAGGAAGCAAATGAAAGTGCGTGAAATCATGACTCGGGAACCGGTATGCTGCACGGCGGAGGATACGGCGCAAAAGGTAGCCGGGATATTGCGCGATCAGAACATCGGCTCGGTGCCCGTGGTACTGGACCAGCAGTCCCGAACGTTGCTGGGGATGATTACGGACCGCGATCTCTGTTGCACGGTCGTGGCCGGCGGCCTTGATCCCAAAACGACAAAAATTCAGAAGATGATCAGCTTAAGTCCGGTAACCTGCCGTGACGGAGAAAACCTTGATGAATGCGAGCGATTAATGCAATCGCATCAGATCAGGCGGATTCCTGTGGTGGATTCTGAAGGACACTGCATCGGCATTGTTGCGCAGGCGGATCTGGCATTGCGGGAAAAGCCGGAAAAGGTCTCGCGTACCGTGGCGGAGATTTCCAGGCCTTCGACGTCCGGTCTTGCCGCCTGACTGCATAGCTTGTTGTTTCCGCGCCCTGCACCTCAGGTGCACGGCGCGGTAATCTTGTCTGGCCGATCTGGAACCTGCTTGACTTCACGCCGGAAGGACGCGGAACGAATTGGCGGCCAAAGCTGAGGTATTAGGAACAGGGGACAGATGACAGGGGACAGGTTACAGCAGAAAAGCCCTTAGCGCTGATGACACTGATCAGGCTTGTGACTAAAAGCAAGAACAAGAGCAACGGCAAAATCTTTGGGCCGCGAATCCACCACGGCGGACAGGTTAACGCGAAGAAACGCGAATGAAGAAAAAGAGCAAAACTTACCACTGATTAACACTGATGACACTGATCAGAACGGATCAGGGATTTTTGATTGGTGAGTTTTGATTTCTGATTGGGCTTGCGGCATGCGCCGCGGGATGGCCTTGAAGAGGATAGGGGCTTCTCACCCGCCTTCGGCGGATTCGAAGTAAAACCAACCTAAAAGCTGCGTGCAAGTTCACAGGGTTCCCTCATCCCGCTTGCGCGGATTCGGGACAAGGCTGCGGTACGCGCCGTGAGATTGACTAACCCGGATTTCTCACCAGCGATAGCCGAAGCAGTATCTTCGCCAAGTTGAGGTGGCTGTTTGACTGGAAGACCCGAAATGCAGGCCTGATGCACTCTTATTTCTCCTCCCTGTTGCTGGAAAAAGAGAAGTCGGTGCGTCTGGAGACAAACCTCTCCCTAGTTTGCACCGGTATGGAAGTGTAAGAGCTTTTCCCGATTCCGCAAGGTCAAGCGTGTAAAGCACCCCAAGCCGCAGCAAAGATCGTCTGCCAAGGATAGGCACGGCTGTAGCGAATCCAAATGCGACGAGCCGTGATGCGCACCTGGGCTGCGATCTTGAGCAGGCGCAGGCGAATGGTTCCGACTTGAGCTTGCGCCCATTCGGTGCCTGGCAGAGCCAGCCGACGCAGAGCGTGCACCAACACATAGGCCAAGGAAGAGAAGTACAGCCGCAACTGGTTGGCCCGCATGGTTTCCGTGCTCAGGCGATCACTGAAGAGACTCAGTTGCTCCTTGATGCGGTTTTCCATCTCTCCCCGACCACAGTAGAGTTGTTCATAGAGTTTCTGCGCTGGCCAGGCGCTCGGGGGCAACGAGGTCACGACAAAGCGGGGATTCTCGCCTTTCGCCAGATACTCGGCCTTACCCACCACGCGCCGGCTACAACTCCAGCTTTTTCGCGTGCGATAGGAAAAGTCGGCGAACACGCGGGCGGGTTGCTGGGTACGTTCATACTCCTGCTGGGCTTGGTGCATCGGACGTCCGAGGATGCGCCCCAGCCGCTGATTGCGAGCCAAGCCCAAAACATAATCCACCTTATGTTTCTCACACCAGGCCATCAACTCTTCCCGGCAGAAACCGGAGTCGGCCCGCAGCACGATCTTTACCTTGGGCCAACGCGCCCGAATCTGGTGCACGATCCTCTTCACTTCTTCCCCACAACCGGCACTGGCGTCTTGATTGGAGGTCCGTACCCGCGCACACAGCAGATGGTCCTCGCAAAAAATGTACAGCGGTAAATAGCAGTACTGGTTGTAGTAGCCGTGAAAAAAGCGACCTTCTTGGTTCCCATGCAGCGGCGTGTCTGTCACATCCAAGTCGAGCACAATGCGCGAGGGTGGGCGCGAGTGCGCCTCCAGGAAAATCTTCACCAACAACTCATCGATGCCGCTCTCGCAGTAGGTAATCTTGTGATAGCGCTGTTCCGAGGCAGAATTGGCTGGTACCAACTCCATGCGATTCAGCGTACTCTTGCCCGCCAGCGGCGCTCCTATATCCCGCTGCCCCGCCACCACGGCCAGCAGAGGATCGTACCGCAGTTGCTCATGATCATTCAGATCTTCATAGCCCAGAGCCAGTCCATAAATCCTCTGCTTCAGCAGCACCCCTAACTCATGTTCCACACGCTCTGCATCCCGTCCGTCGCGGAAGCACTCTGTCACCCGCTCCAGCAACCCAATCTTGCGCTCTACTGCCCGCAGCAGCAGCGCGCCGCCCTCGCTGCTCAGCTGCTCGGCACTAAACTCGGCCATCACATGACGCGAAAAATGTGCTGCAAAAGCAAACTGAGTCTGGTTACACTGTGTCATGAGAAAGGCTGCCTCCTTCGAGCTGTAGCTGGGATTCGACACCCGCAGTTATGCCCGAAAAAGCAGCCTTTTTCTAGTTCTAAATCAATTTCCTTTTCAATTCTGGTGAGAAATCCGGGCTAAATGCCATAAGGGGGCCATTGTGAAGAGAATCACCGCAAGCGGAGCACAGCAGTGGCGGTGCCGAGCGTGCAAGACCGCCTTCGGCCCCCCGTGGCTTCCTGAGCAGGCACCCGTAGTATTGGTCGGTCCTGAGCCTTGGCCGTCGCTGTTGGCCAGATCGTATGCAACCTTAAAGCGATTCGACATTTGGCTGGTGTTGTTGCTTTCTGCTCTGCACAGAGTAGTTCTGGCCATGCTTTATCCGCCGTAGTAACTGTCGAGAAAGAGACCATATCGAAAGTATTTAACGAAAGCTCGATCTATCAAACAAGATCAAGTAAGGGCATTGTTTTTACAGGAAGGAGGATAGGGTGATGCATAGCGCCGAAGCAATCTGCGCGCCACACACGGACGGAGAGCAAACTGCGACCAATCAGCCGGCTGTGGGAAGATCCAGGCAGGGTCAACTGTGGTTTCTATGGCTAAGCGAAGGAAGCGGGCAAAACGAAGAGTGCATCGGTCGAAACACGTGGGACACGTGCAAGTATCCCCTTCCGCACAATGCGGATTTTTTGATGCGAAAGGCCAAATCAAGCCAAAAATAGGTGCCCAGTTCGAATCGTTGAACTGCGCTTATTCCTGAGTACTTATTGCGTTTTGCGGGCTCAATGCCTAAGCGACCGAGCACCCTCTCTGCCAGGGAAAAATTTAGCGGTGGTGAGCGGTCACAAGCGATGAGAAGCGGAATTTAAACGGTGCCGAATGGCCAAGTGCAACGCTAAAACCAGATCATGAAAAGCGGGTGCCCCCTGGAACAAAAAGACTTCTGGCGCGGGATCCTGGTTTTTTGGAGGGATCTGTAGCAAGATATATTTCCAAAAACGATATATATAATGCGAATTTAAAC
>DATDNH010000184.1:0-11312 GCA_036518395.1 Candidatus Angelobacter sp.
CAATAGGCAACAGGCCGCAGCAACCCAAAAACCAAAAGCGTGCGAGAATCCGTAACAGCGTAACAACCCGCGTAAATACTGGCGAAAACCGAAGCTGCCCATTCCGTAACCATCTCCATTGCTGGTCGCTGTCTTAAAGAATCCGGCCGTCAAAAATATGCTTTATCCACTCTTCCTCCTGTCTGCCTGAATCTACTGGAGTTAGGTAAAGGAGGATGACAGGAAGATGAGAGGATCATCCTCTCTTACCAGGCTGTCGCAGCGAGGCTAAACACACGTATTGCGCTCGAGTTCCCGCGCGGAATCAAAAAACAAAGCAGGGACACCGCTGCTCCTGCTTGCCGCGCTCCACGACCGAGAGCAAGAAGAGTTCAGATTCTTCCTCAGCGCACACTACACGCTTCAGTCAGAATGACAGCCGTTCACCTACGATCTATTCAGCGCAGGTGGTCTTTTATTCTTTTGTCAAAGAACGAACTGCTAAATTGAGCCCCTGAGGGCCAAGCAGTATCTAAACACAACATATAAAATGATGTCAAGAAGTTTATTGGCTTTGTTTTCATGTTATTACGGCGAACAAATAGAAAACACAGCCGGGTGTTTCGCATTTACAGGACAATTTTCGTCTGGAGAGTTTATTGCGGATTTCCGCAACGCTGGAGACAACACTGGCTGATCTTTTTCAAGGGAATTGCGCAGTCAAAGACAGCCGTTAGTACTTACTTTAAATGCCAGATCCGTACACACATGGGCGTTTCACAGGACGAATGTCCGATGCCGGCTCAAATCCTTACTCGATTAGCGCGTTGGCCTCAACCCGGCAGCTGAGCCAAGGGTCATTTATCCGGTAAGGGCGACGATTCGGCCAGGTGACGAGCGCGCGATTGAACTAAGCCTCCGGAGCCACCCCTGGCTGGGGGTTGCAGGGATGGACCTCGGGTTTGCTTTGCGTTCACTATCTCGCGCATGACGATCATCCGGGCTTCAACTTCTTATTTCGTCTGCGTCAGCCCTGCAACAACCGCAGCAAGTTTATCGAGTATCTGGTTCCAGCCCTCTAATTGACCGCTATTTTTCGCGCTCTCCATGGGTTCATTTCCAATGAAGGTGAGTTTCGTCCGGCCGTTTCCTAGATCCTCAAAGATGGTCACGTCGTACGCACCCTCTATGGCCTCATGTTCTATTCCTAGCTGCGCAGGATCAATCTTGTTTCCCTTCGAGTCCGAAAAGTACATCAAGGAAACGATCTTCTCGTGCGGAACAATCTCGTGGTATTCAACCGCATTCCAGAACTCCTGCCCATCCGGTGCCTTCATGCAGCAGAGAAATTTCCCCCCAACGCGAAAATCCATCTGGCAAACGGGCGCAGTAAAGCCCTTCGGCCCCCACCACTGCATCACGTACTTCGGGTCTGTCCACGCCTTCCAAACCAATTCGCGTGGGGCATCAAAAACTCTGGTGACAACCATCCGCTCCGTCTCATTCACCGTGTTTCTTGTCATCTCTGACCTCCGCTTTTTTTCATTTGATTCAAAACCACATCCAGCTTGTCGAAACTCTCTTCCCAGAATTGGCGATAGCTAATAGCCCAGTCGCTGACTGTCTTTATCGCCTCTGGCCTAAGCGTGCAAATACTCTCTCGTCCACGCTTCGTCTTGATCACAATCCGCGCCCGCACCAGGCAGGCAATATGTTTTGAAATCATCTGCTGCGAGAGTGCAAACGGTTTCGTCAATCCATGCACAGAGGCAGGTCCACGGGAAAGCCGTTCGATCATCGCCCGACGGGTTGGATCAGACAAAGCCGCAAATGTTGTGCCCAGACGATCCACAACCATATGGTAGTGGATTTTCTATCGATGTCAAGTGTGAATTTTGCGATTCCTGAACCCTGACTCATTCACTTGACGATTAGAGTGCGCACCGCAACCTGCGCAGGAGCGGAGCCGCCACGGTTGCGGCGCTGGCATCAGGCGCCGGAAGAATGCGGATTGCCTCTGGAGCCTGTTCTCGATGCGCCACCGGCTTGTCAGGTAAGTGATCTTTGCAGTTGATTTTCGAGCGACTTTCGTGGCGAGTGGTAAATCGCCAAATGCGCTCACCGGCACAGGTTTGTACTGATAAGTCGGCCAGTGTTTACGAACGCTTCTCTTTCATCTGGCCGTATAACGCCCTAATCGGGCAAGTGGCCGCTCGAAATCTGGGAAGGGTTTTGTTACAGGCTCCTAGTAGTTAGCAAAATGAAGCATAGCTCATGCCTTCTGTGACTTGCTTCTTTTCTGGAGAATTATCGAGGACATCCAGAACAGCGCTATGCTCACGCCGAGGATCACGAAAAACCATTTCACTGTCAGGGTAAAGGCAAACACCAGCACAGCCACGCCGAATCCCCAGTACCACAACTCGGTCATGAATCCCTGCTTCCAGTTTGCTGTTGCTCCGGCGGATGGAACGCGCGCAGACAGCGCCGGCAGAAGCCTCGGCACCGCATCCCGATAACGGTGATACTGCTCGCCCTGTTTAGCTTCTTCGCGCAAGATCAGCCGATAGCAGAACACCACCATGGCTACAACGGCGAAGACAAATCCGGGACGGCCGGCCATTGCGCCCATTCCAATAGCAAGGAGCACATTGGCAAAGTACAGCGGATTGCGGACGTGCCGGTATGGGCCATCGGCAACCAGCGACGCCGTTTTGACCTCGGATGCATAGACTACAGCCGCTTTCAGATAAGCCGACGCCCATGTACGCACGAAAGCGGCTGCAAAAATCAGGAGCGCCGCCAACCCGAACAGCCATCGGATAACAAGCTCGTCACTGATTCCCAATTTGGCACCGAGCCACACGGCAACCGGAGTGGGCGCAATCTGGCGATCGAGGAAATAGAACTGGAACGCGGCCCCAAAGATCAGCCCGGAGATCAAGGACCGGTTTTTGAATTCCCAGGTTGTTGCGCGCATTGAGAATGTCTCGCCATTATAAAGAAGCCCCAGGCAATATCTTCAACACAGAGGAACAGAGGAAACAGAGGAATTCCAGGAGAGGAAAGCGGAAGACGATTAGAAAAACAAAAGCAAAGACAAGACCGAAACCAAAATCTAAATCAAGAGCAATAGCGAGAGGGAGCAAAGGCAAAACGAACAAAATAGTCATGATGTGTGAAACACTGCTGCAGGGCAAAATGGGTGATGTCGTGCTGTTGCCTGTTGCCTGGTTCAGTTCAATGCGAATTCTGCCACGCTGCCCACTTTTCATCCGATTCAATCTGGACAGCGCCCTGACCGATTGCCCACGGCACAAATCCTTCAGGCGCATTCTTTACTCCATAGAGATTGGCCCCTTTTATGTTGCTGATATGTCGCCACTGAAACTGCTTAAGATCAGCGTTGCGCAAGTCGGCATCGGCCAGGCTGGCGTCAGAAAAGTCCGCACCGGTCAAGTCAGTCCCCCAGAAATCAGCATCATCCAGGCGCGCGCCCTGAAGTGACGCCTGGCGCAGGCTGCTTCCGCGAAAGTTGGCCGAACTCAGATTAGCGTCGGCAAGCTCGGCCGATTGAAAATTGCTGTTGCGCAGATCGGCAGAGCTGAAATCCGAACGCCGCAAACGCGCTTTGGACAAATTGATTCCCTGGAGAAATGCGCCGGAAACATCCACGCCCACCAGCGGAACGCCGTCGGCATTGAGCTCCTGAAGCGCTTCCACTCTTCCTCCACTGCCGCCCTTGCCCTGGGCGGTATTGATCACCTGCCACGCCTGGTAGTGCTTCTGCTTGATTCTGTTTCCCGATTCGGCAAAATAAAAAATCACAGCGACCAGGACGGAAAAAGTCCCGAGGTATTCCAGGAGTTCCAGAAATGCCCAATTGCCGAGCACAAAGGACAGCCACTGAAAGGGCCATTCGATGGCCATCAGCGGCAACATCCATGCGTATTTCAGCGCTTTCTTTTGTTCAGCCCATGGCCGGGGCCGCGGCCTGCGGTAGTCTCTGATCATGCTGAACGAGAATCTTACGCTAAAAACAGCATTCAGCAATCAGCAGTCAGCACTCAGTCCGCGCAACATCCTGGCTTCGGGCCGCGATTCTCGCGAGCCAGGACAGGGACAACTATTCACTGGGCTTCGGGCTGGAATTTCTCAAACTTCAAGGCCAGGTCGACGACATGGGTATCGTCGTGGATGGTTTGGGTAAAGCGCGGCCTCCAGCCCGCCAGCGTCGCAAGTTCCCTGGGATGCTTGCGCATGAATGTCTTCACGTAGCTTGAGTCATATACGTCGCCTTCATGCATCTCCCAGAATTTTTTCACCAGCTCGGCGCGCTGTGGATCCGGAGCTTGCACCTCCAACTTGCCCATGTGATACATAGGCCCCTCGTCCACGATCAGGTTAAACACGGCGGTATGTTCCTGAATGCCAAGTGTGGCTGTCGATTTTATCTGAGCGAACATATAGCCTTTGGTTCCGTAGATTTCTTTCGCATTAGCAATGGCGGCGGCGACCTGGGTGGTATCAGCCGGAGCGCCCGGCTTTAGTTCGAGTGTTTTTGCCAGATCGACTGGCGAAATTGAGCGCGCGCCGATCCAGTTCGCTGCCGCGAAGATGTATTGATCTCCTTCCTGCACCGGGACCTCTATGGCGAGCGCGGGCTGAGCGGGATCGTCTTTCAGGATTACCGGCCTGGGAGTGCCGAATTGTGCCTTGAGGAACCCCACCTGGCCATAGATCCGGGGGCCGTTCTGCCGCACGACGTCTGCGAACAGCGACTGAAGATAATTTTCGCCGGCAATTTTTTTGATGAAGTCCTGCAACAGCGGAACGCGACCAGGCGCCGCGCCGGGGAAGCGAATCTCAGCGATCTTCGCCGTAACACCATCAATTTCAAATTGCATGGACTGCACCGGGCCTGCGAGCTTGCCGTGCAACAGCGTAGTCGCATGCCCCTGAATTCCCTTTTCTTTCAGCAGCGCATCGAGCGCGGCGCAGATCTGATCGGACAGATTTCCATTCACAGGAACATTGCCATTGAAGAGAGGAACAGAGCTGTGTACGCGCTGGATCAAATCGGAGTCAGCGAACCAGACAAAGTTTTCAAAGCTTACAGGCAGGAACTGCGTGGCATCTACCACCTGGTATTCAGCATAGCGGCCGTCAAAACGATACCCCACCTGGGCAAAAACTCCGGACTGCGCCAGCCGGTTCGCAGCCTGCTTCACGTCATCCACGGTGACCGTATCACCGGGTTTCAGCCCCGCAGCTTTCACAATATCGGCTGGAGAGAATCGATTTGAACCGCTGCTGGTCACGCTTTGCAATACAAATTTCTGCGAAGCAGCGTTGGTCGTTGGCGCCGGTTTCGTTTGTGAAAAAGAAAGCTCGCACAAAAGCAAAACGAAGAGAATGGAACGAATGACGATTCGGTGCTGGAGAAATGCGGACATTTTGTGGGAAATATATTGTACTCGGGATGTGGCGTTCGGGAGACGTTGCGGTGCAACGTCTCTACGTCTGAATTCCTCACCGCTCCGGATCCACGTTAAAGCCTTAGTTGTGCGCTGCGGCCGCGTTGGTCTTCTTCAGCGCTTCCCGGACTCTTTCTTCCAGCACAGGAACCGTAAATGGTTTTTGCAGGAACATGGCGCCGGAGGCCAGCAGTTTCTGGTGGAACATGGCATTGTCGGTGTAGCCGGACATATAGAGAACTTTCAAATCGGGAACGATTGACGAAATCTGCTGGGCCACTTCCGTTCCGCGCATTCCCGGCATGACAATGTCTGTGATCAAGAGTTGAATGTCCGGGCTTCCCTGTCGAATCATCTGCAACGCTTCCTCGCCCGTTCGGGCCTCCAGGACGTGGTATTCACGGCGGTGCAACGCGCGCACGATCATGCTCCGCAGGTCCGCCTCATCTTCGATCACCAGCACAGTCTCGCCGTGGGCAACATGCGGCGACGAGGCGGCTTCTGCTTCCATTTTTCTGGAAGCCGAGGTTGCAGGAAAGTAAATTCTGAAGGTTGTGCCCTGGCCGGGTTCGCTATAGACAGCAATGTGACCGTCGCTTTGTTTCACAATCCCGTACACCATGGCCAGCCCGAGCCCGGTGCCTTTTCCTTCTTCCTTGGTAGTAAAGAAGGGCTCGAAGATGCGCGCCTGGATAGCAGCATCCATTCCGATTCCGGTGTCGGTCACCGCCAGCATTACGTATTCACCTGGCGCCACTCCACGACGATGCCGCGTATAGCGTTCATCCAGTTTCCTGTTCCTGGTTTCCAGTGTTATCTTGCCGCCGCTGGGCATGGCGTCGCGCGCATTCACGATCAAATTCATGAGCACCTGTTCAATCTGTCCGCGATCGGCATAGATGGAAGCAAGAAAATCGCCGGGGACGAATGCCAGATCAATATCTTCGCCGAGCAGCCTTTGCAGCATTCTGGATAGATCAGATACCACAGCGTTGAGATTCAGCGTTGTGGGCGTGAGCACCTGCTTGCGGCTGAACGCAAGCAACTGGCGGGTCAGCGCGGCGGCGCGGTCGGCAGCGGTCTTCACGCGTTCCGCATCCATCCGGCGCGGATCGTTGGTCGACAGCGTGTCAATCAGCATTCCTGTGTACCCGCTGATCACTGTGAGCAGGTTATTGAAGTCATGCGCGATGCCGCCGGCCAGCCGGCCAATCGCTTCCATCTTCTGCGACTGGCGAAGCTGCTCCTCCAGCGAGCTTTGCTCGCTCAGGTCTTCAACGATTGCTTCGTACGACGGTGGTTCGAAACTCTGGCTGAAAACTTTCCGGCAGCGAAGCCGCACTTTGAGTGCCTTGCCATCTTTTCTTTGCCAGAACACGTCGTCCATCACATAGCCGGTGTTGCGAAGTTCCTCCATTACGGCCACATACTCGGCGGCTTCCTTAAACAAGTCAGCGCAGGAGCGGAGCTGCAACAGCGATTCAGCGGAATCGTAGCCCAGAAGTTCGACCAGCGCGGGATTCACCGCCTCAAAGCGCTCAGATTCGCTAAAGCGAAAGATGCCGTAAGGAGCATTGTTGACCAGCGAACGGTACTGCGCTTCCGAGCGCGCAAGGTCGAGATGAGACTTGTCTATTTCTTCAGACCGGGCTGCCAGCGTGCTGATCAGCTCCAACCGGTCGCGGACCCGGTTGGCCTCAAGAATTCCATAGGCAACGGTGAACAGGCTGACCAGCCCCAGTCCTTGTCCAAACCACCACCTGAGTGACCAGTGCGGGCCGGCGGTCTGCGCCAGGATGCCCAGCGTGAACAGATACAGCCCGAGACTGAAAAACAGAATCACGGTATTGCGTTTGCGCAGATACAGGCGATAGGTGGAGATCAGGACGAGCGAAATGATTGCACTCGAAACCAGCAATGTGCCGGTCTGGATTGTCTGGATATATGCGGGCCCGTGCAACGAGCGGCGGTCCAGCATCAGTGCGGCCAGAAACAACAGCGCAAACAACAGCATGAAGCAGGTATAAAAAAGCGTCTTGTTCCGAACGAAGAACTGGCGGCAAATGCGGCGCACCCCCTGCGCATTCAGCAGAATGACAGCACTGCCTCCGTAGATCATCATCCACGCGATGGAAGCGGTCCGGATGGCCACAATGTCCTGATCATGGTGAACAAAACTTCCAATCGCAGAGATGATGGCCGTGCCGGCAAATCCGCCGCTCAATACTGCAAGTGCCGGATGACCGCCGAGCACTGCCTCCCGGCCCAGCCACCTCGCGATCGTCAGCGCAAGAAGCGCCAGCGCCGCATAGATAATGGTGTAAGCTGCCGGGCGGTACCATGTGGGCCCAACTTCCGTCCGATAGGCCAGCAGGAGCGCAGTTGGAGTAACCGCCACAAGAAGGCCCAATAGGAGTACGGGGCGAATACTCACGTCATCGGATGGAATTAGCTCAGGCACGCGCCGGAATTGTACCCGTATTGACCGAAGATTAGGATTATTTAATGTGTTTCCCCCGTGAACGTTGGGTCAATAGGGGTATTGGCCAAAAGATTATCTGTTTCCAAGAATCATCGCCCCGGTGCATAGCAGAGAAAACGTTTAATAACCGCATAAAATCATGTCCAGGCACGATCTTCCATGAGCGAAAAAGACGATTACCCAATCCACTTTGAGTTTGTTCCTGCCAACAGCCAGACTTTTGAAGTGGCGATGTGCGGTCAAGGTGACAGCCTGGCGCTTTGCCTGCATGGCTTCCCCGAGCATGCGCTTTCCTGGCGCGAACAATTGCCGGTGCTGGCGCGGCTGGGGTATCGCGCCTGGGCGCCCAACCAGCGGGGCTACGGGCAGTCCAGCCGGCCGCCGAAGGTAAGGGATTACGAGATTGAGAACCTGATGGCCGACGTTGCCGGGCTGATTGATGCTTCGGGCGCAAAACGCACTGTGCTGATTGGCCACGACTGGGGCGCGGTGGTGGCGTGGGCCTTCGCGACGCGCCAGGTGCGTCCGCTGGATGCGCTCATCATCATGAATGTGCCGCATCCCATGTGTTATTTCGACCGCTTGTTCCGCTCCGCGCAATTCTTCAAGTCCTGGTACATCTTTTTCTTTCAACTGCCGTGGCTCCCGGAATGGCTGCTGACGCGGCGCAAGTCACGAGCCGTTAGCGGCATGGTGCTGCGAACATCGACGAATCGGGAAAAGTTCCCACGGGATCTTCTCGACGTTTTCCAGCAGAACGCGCAGTCTCCCGGGGCGGTTGCGGCCATGCTGAACTGGTATCGTGCTGCATTTCGTCGCGGGGCCTCTCGCCCGCGACGCAAGGGCTTCCCCATGATTCATACGCGCACGCTGATGATCTGGGGAGAAGAAGATACCGCACTGGACAAGAGCACAACTTATGATACTCACCACTATGTGAGCGATCTCACGTTACGCTATCTGCCGGGCGTGTCGCACTGGGTGCAGCAGGACGCGACCGAAGCCGTGAATGAAATGATGGTGTGTTTCTTGACCGGCAAGCCCGTTCCGGAATTCCAACAAAAGTGACTCGAACGTCAACGCTGGCTATGCAGCCTTGCAATCAATGACCTGGCATGCGCAAGATGTAAACTGGGTTTCATATGGAGTGGTTTGAAAACGAAGATTTTTGGCGCGAATTCTATCGCTACATGTTTTCCGCCGCCCGCTTTGCGGCTGCCGCAGAAGAGGCGGGCCGGATCATCAGCCTGACCCAATGCGGTGGAGGCCGCCTCCTCGATCTTTGCTGCGGACCCGGCCGGCATGCGGTGGAGTTCGCACATCGCGGTTTTCAGGTTACCGGAGTTGACCGTTCTCCATTTTTGCTGGAGCGCGCGCGAGAGCACGCAGCCAAGTACGGCGTCTGCGTGGAGTGGGTGCAGGAGGACATGCGCACTTTTGTTCGTCCGGCAACGTTTGATCTGGCGTGCAGTCTCTTCACCTCCTTCGGATATTTCAAGGATGAACACGAGGACCTTCAAGTCCTGCGCAACATCCATGAGAGTCTCAAAGAAGGCGGAGTACTGCTCATTGACGTGACCGGCAAGGAGAGGCTCGCTCGAATATGGCAGAACTCGATGTCCTTCGAGCTTGAGGATGGCTCATTGCTGGTGCAGCGGCCTCAGCTTCTCGAGGATTGCAGCCGCGTGCGCACAGAATGGATCCTGATCAAAGACGGACGCAGCACGCGAACAACGTTTGAACACGCCATTTATTCCGGCCGGGAACTGAAAGATCGCCTGCTGAACTGCGGGTTTCAACAGGTGCAGTTGTTCGGGGACCTGCAATGCTCCCCGTATAACCTGGACGCCACACGGCTGATCGCTGTGGCCCGCAAGTAAGTCACCCGAACCACCGGCCAAGTTGGAGAGGGAAAGAAGATCATGAAACCGATCCGCCGCTGCCCCTGGGGCACGAACGAGCAAATGATCGCGTACCACGACCAGGAGTGGGGTGTGCCGCAGCACGATGACAATGTGCTATTCGAATTTCTGATTCTCGAAGGCGCGCAGGCGGGCTTGAGTTGGTCCACGATTCTCGGCAAGCGCGTTGCCTATCGCAAGGCATTCAGCAATTTCAATCCGCCGAAGGTTGCGAAGTACGGACCAGAGAAAATCGCTCAACTGCTGGCGAATCCCGGAATCGTCCGCAACCGCATGAAAATCGAATCAGCCGTGCGCAATGCTCGCGCATTCCTGGACGTGCAGAAGGAGTTTGGCAGTTTTGATCGTTACATCTGGCAGTTTGTCGATGGAGAACCGGTGACGAATCGCTGGCGATCGATGGATCGTCTCCCTGCGCAAACTCCCGAATCTGTTCGCATGAGCAAGGACCTGCTTAAGCGCGGCTTCAGCTTCGTTGGCCCAACGGTCTGCTACGCTTTCATGCAGGCCGTCGGCATGGTGAACGATCATTTGGTCAGTTGCTTCCGCTATCGTCAAATCGCAGCAATGGCCAAGCCGGGTTAGAGTATCTTCAGAGTCAGACTCGGTTTACGGACGATGTGGACGAGAGGGACCAAGTGGATAAGGGCTGATTTTCAGGGTTATTGTTCCCGATTTCCCACAATCCGGCGATAAAGGGCGGCCACCTCGCCCACCATACCGCGCCGGAAGATGAGCACGCAGAGAACGAAAATTGCGCCGATGATCACGGTGACAAATGGCGCGACCGCGTCGGGAAGTTCATTTTCAAGAGCCACGATGGAAAAAGCGCCTACTGCAGGCCCCCAGACAGTCCCAGTCCCGCCCAGCAGGCTCATCAATATCACGTCGCCGGATGTGTGCCAGTCGGCGTCAGTAAGAGTGGCGAAACTGAGGACCAGGGCCTTGGTGGCGCCGGCGAGTCCGGCCAAAGCCGCGGAAATCACAAACGCCACGATTTTGTAGCGGTTCACATCGTAGCCCAGCGAAATGGCGCGCGCCTCATTTTCGCGAATCGCCTTGAGCACCTGGCCGAAGGGAGAATGAATTGTTCGCCAAACCACCCAAACCCCAAAGATGGCGATGGCCAGCACGACGTAATAAAGCACGCGGTCGTTCTCAAGGTTGATAAACCACAACAAGCGGCCGCGCGGAATCCCCTGGAGTCCATCTTCTCCGCTCGTGAAAGGCGCTTCCAGATAGATGAAATACATCAACTGCGCCAAAGCCAGCGTGATCATGGCAAAGTAAATCCCCTGACGCCGAATCACGAGAACGGCGACGATGAGGCCAAGCGCCGTGGCTGCGAGCGTGCCGCCAACAATCCCCAGACCGGGACTCAAGGCCGCCTTCGTCATCAGGTAGCCGGCCACATACGCGGCGGTGGCGAAAAAGGCCGCATGACCGAAAGAG
>DATDNH010000185.1:0-3489 GCA_036518395.1 Candidatus Angelobacter sp.
GTACGCGCGCGCCGTGGACGACAAAACCATGGAGCGCACGTTCGCCACGCCGCGCCTGCAATACGACGACGCTGCAGACATGGCCCTGTTCCTTCAGACTGAACAAAACAGGCTCAACAATACCGGCAAAGATGCCGATGGCAATGTCTACATTCCCATCGATCGTGCCCTCGACCTTGTGGTGAAAGAAGGTTTGCCGCCGGTGAACGGGACTTTTACTGCTTCGCCGCCACTCGGTAATCTCGAAGCCGTCGCCGAAGCAGCCCAGAAAAGATTAAACGAAGCACAAGGAAAGCAACCTGTCCGCCAGAAGTAGAAGTAAAGGATGTGAGAAGTTGATTAGGTCGTATTTACAAAACGTTTTTCGTGCGATGAGCGCTGTCAATGACAGCGCTACCCCCTCCCTCTGTCATTCTGAGCGTAGTGCGAGCGATCCCGCTCAGCGGGAGAGCGAGCGCGAAGTCGACCTGTCCCGGCGTGCCGTGGAAGAACCCGGAGAATCTGTCCCATGCCATGCCGTTTCAAGGCATTCTCACCTGATTGCTCTGGCGCTGCTGCTGATCACTGCTTTAAACGCCTTCCCCCAGGCCGCCCCCAAGGGCGATCTCGGCCAGGTGCCCAATACCAGACCTTCCATCCTGCAGAACGTAAGCATCGATCAGCACCTGAACGCTCAGATTCCGCTGGATTTAAATTTTCTCGATGAGCACGGCCAGCCAGTCCAGTTGCGCCAGTACTTTGGCGACAAGCCCGTCATCATCACCATGGTGTACTACACCTGTCCCATGCTTTGCTCGCAGGTGCTGGCCGGTTTGACTGCCGCGCTGAACGGTATGAGAGAGTTCGACGTTGGTCGCGAATTCAACGTCGTGACCGTGAGCTTTGATCCCAGGGACACGCCCCAGGCTGCGCTGGAAACCAAAGATCGATATGTCAAACGATATCGTCGCGCAGGTTCCGATCAGGGCTGGCATTTTCTGGTCGGCAAAAAAGACCAGATTGACGCCCTGGCGCAGGCGCTTGGGTTTCGCTACGTCTGGGATCCCGAGTCAAAGCAATATGCCCATGGCAGCGGCATTATGCTGCTCACGCCGGATGGCCGCATTGCCCAGTATCGATTCGGGATCGAATATGCGCCCCATGAGCTGCGCCTGGGACTGGTGGAAGCCTCCAAAGGCAAAATCGGAAGCCTGGTAGATACGTTGCTGCTCTACTACTGCTATCACTACGATCCCAGGCAGGGCAAATACGGCCTGGCGATATTCAACATTTTGAGATTGAGTGCCCTGGCCACAATACTGGTGCTTGGCGGATTTTTGCTGATTATGTTCCGCCGCGAGCGCTCCGTGGCCAGGCTAACAAGGTGGTCGAGGGCGAGCTGAACTGAATGCAATCGAAACTCCCATTCTTTCCTGAGCAGGCCTCCACCATGGCCGGGCAGGTGGACTATCTCTACCTGTTCCTCGTGCTCATCACAACATTTTTCTCTTTACTCATTGCAATTCTCATTATTTACTTTGCCATTCGCTACAAGCGCACCCCGGAGCGCGCCGCTGAACAGATTCACGGATCAACTCTGCTGGAAATCGTTTGGACAGTGATTCCACTCGGCATCTCTATGGTGATCTTTGTGTGGGGAGCAGCACTGTATTTTCATCTTCAGCGCCCCCCGGCCAATGCGCTCGAAGTGTATGGCGTGGCCAAACAATGGATGTGGAAGTTCGAATATCCCGGCGGCCAGCGCGAAATCAATTCTCTGCACGTGCCCATCGGTACTCCGGTCAAAGTGAACCTGATCTCCCAGGACGTGATTCACAGCTTTTTTGTTCCCGCGTTTCGGGTGAAGACAGACGTGCTTCCCAACCGCTACATGCAAACCTGGTTTACCGCCACCGAGCCGGGAACCTACCACCTCTTTTGCTCGCAGTATTGCGGCACTAAACATTCCGGAATGATTGGTCAGGTGGTGGTGATGAAGCCGGCGGATTACGCCGCATGGCTGGAGAGCGGCAAGGCTGAAGGCTCCATGGCCGCGGAAGGCGAGAAGATGTTCCAACAGTACGGCTGCACCACCTGCCATCGTCCCGATTCAGGCGCGCGCGGCCCCAACCTGGAAGGGCTGTATGGCCGCCCCGTGCGTTTGCAGGATAACCGCGTGATCGTCGCCGATGATAATTACATCCGCGAGTCCATCCTCAACCCGAATGCCAAGATCGTATCCGGCTTCCAGCCCATTATGCCGACTTTTCAGGGAGTGATCAGCGAAGAACAGATGCTCCAGATTATCGCCTATTTGAAGTCTCTTGGAGAGCAGCAGGGGAACCCGCTGAACAATCGCAGCACGCCCACGCAGATTCGCGATACCGAAGTGCCCAACGTGCAGCAGCAGATGCAGCAGGACAAACAGAAACCATCAGGGAAACAACCATGAGTACCGCTATCGAGACCATCAGGCCAGTAATGCCGGCGCGGCATTACCTGAACGACAACTACGGCATCCGTTCGTGGCTCCTGACCAAAGACCACAAACGCATCGCCGTTCTTTATCTCATCAGCATCACCTTCTTCTTCTTTATTGGCGGTATTTATGCTTCTCTGATCCGGCTGCATCTCCTTACCCCGAATGGCGAGCTGTTCACCGCCGACACCTATAACAAGATGTTCACTATGCACGGCGTGAACATGATCTTCTTCTTCCTGATTCCGTCGGTGCCCGCGGTGC
Source organism: Candidatus Angelobacter sp. (assembly GCA_036518395.1). Taxonomy (GTDB): domain Bacteria; phylum Acidobacteriota; class Terriglobia; order Terriglobales; family Acidobacteriaceae; genus Angelobacter. The sequence continues at coordinate 2,723 of DATDNH010000185.1, forward strand.
TCGGCAACTTCATTCTTCCCATCATGGTGGGCGCCAAAGATCTGGCCTTCCCCAAGATCAACCTGATGAGCTGGTACATCTACATGGTGGGCGCCCTGTTCTCGCTTATCGCCATGATCAGCGGCGGCGTGGACACCGGATGGACTTTCTATACGCCGCTCAGTTCCGGCTATGTCAAAACCAACGTCATCACTATGGCCGTGGGAATTCTGTTTGCCGGCTTTTCGTCCATCTTTACCGGCCTGAATTTCATCGTGACTGTGCACCGCATGCGCGCGCCCGGGCTCACCTGGGGACGCCTGCCGCTTATGGTGTGGGCGCAATATGCAGCCAGCCTCATCATGATTCTCGGCACGCCCGTGATCGCTATCACCTTGATCCTGCTGGCCCTGGAACGTGGATTCCATATCGGAGTTTTCGATCCCAAATACGGCGGCGATCCTGTCCTCTTCCAGCACATGTTCTGGTTCTACTCCCATCCCGCGGTCTACATCATGATTCTCCCGGGCATGGGTGTGATCAGCGAGATTGTCACTTGCTTCTCTCGCAAGCGCGTGTTTGGCTATTCGTTCGTGGCTTTTTCCAGCATCGCCATTGCCGTGTTTGGATTCGTGGTGTGGGCGCACCACATGTTTGTGGCCGGCATCTCGGTTTATTCGGCGCTGGTGTTCTCCCTGCTGAGCTATGCGGTGGCCATCCCTTCGGCGGTAAAAGTCTTTAACTGGACCGCCACCATGTATAAGGGTTCAATCCTGATGAGTACGCCC
>DATDNH010000186.1:0-2594 GCA_036518395.1 Candidatus Angelobacter sp.
CGCATCCTGGGCCTGCTCTATCCTCACCTCGACGTCCATGCCGCCTACCTCGGGTTGCAGTCTAAGAACGTCTCCGTCCACGACAATGCCTTGGAATTTATTGATAACGTGCTCAAGCTACAAATACGGGAGATGCTGGTCCCGCTGCTCGATGGCCGAGTGACCATAGCCGAGCGTGTACGCATCGCCCGACGCCTGGTGCGTGCGAGCATTGACAGCCCGGAGGAGGCGGTCATGACCCTTCTCGCCAGCGAGGATTCGTGGCTGCAATCGTGCGGCGCCTATGCAGTTGGTATGCTGCGCCTCAGGACCCTGGAGGGTGAGTTGGATCGCTGCCTGCAGCAGGAAGACGCCCTCCTGCGGGAAACAGCCCGAGCGGCAAAGCAGCGATTGGAAGAGGCGCAATCTGCGAGCGGATAAGGTCGCAAATCGGGATGGTAACGCGTGTTCCCCGCGCGCCAGAGAGGGCCGAGGATCAGCCAAGGGTAAAGCAATACACTACTGCGAGGTTCCTATGCACAGGTTCGATGTGTACCGCCGGACACTTATTACGACGGGTATGGTTTGTCTGCTGTTTGCCGGCGTTGCCGCGGCAGCTGACGATTCAACGCCCAAGTTGACCAATGATCAGATCAAGCATTTCCTGCTCACGGCAAAAGTAGTCAAGAGCAAGCAGTCCAGCAAGGGCATCACCAGCCCCTGGCGGCTTACCCTCAGCGACGGGACGCTCACGCATGACGCCTCTTTCCAAGCCATAGATGAACACAAGTCCCTTATGGAAATGGCGAGCGGCCGCATGGAGATGAACTTCGTTGATTCATACAAGTACAACATTGCCGGATTTACCTTGGCGGAGATGTTGGGGCTCGACGACATGGTTCCCGTTTATGTTGAGCGCAAATGGAGCGGGAATACTGGCTCAATTAGCTGGTGGCTTCCGGTCAAGATGGATGAGGAGGAACGCCACAAACAGGGGATTACCCCACCCGACCAGGACGCGTGGAACAAGCAAATGTATCGCATGCGGGTGTTTGATCAGTTGATCTATGACACCGATGCCAATCTCACCAATGTTCTGATCGGGGAAGACTGGAAGGTTTACCGCGTTGACTTCACCCGTGCTTTCCGAACTTATAAGAAGCTGCAACGCCCGGAAGACCTGCAGCGCTGCGACCGGCAGCTGCTGCAGAAGCTTAAGGCACTGGATCGGGCGCAGTTGGCAGCGGCCACAAAACATTACTTGACCAAGGACGAGCTCAATGGCGTGATGGCCCGACGAGACCTCATCGTGGAACGTTTTCAGAAGCTAACGGCCGAAAAGGGCGAAGCCGAGGTTTTGTATTAGCGAGGGGCGCGGAGATACCGGCCCCTTGATCTGAATGGAGGAGAACAGCAATGAAGAGGCTAGTTGCGATGTGCAGTGTTTTGCCAGTGGTAATACTGGCGGGAACCATGCTGGCCACAGCAGTGGTAGCTCAGCAAGGCGGGACAGAGAGCGGAGCCATGGACTCTGCGCAATCCGGTAAGAAGCACAAGCAGGAACGCTGGGAAGGGGTAGTTGTCAGAAGCAATAAGGACAAAAAGACTTTGACCGTCCGCCACAGGGGTACCAACGTTGAAAAGGAGGTCATGTACGACGATTCCACGCGGTGGGTCAGCCAGGAACACGGCAGCAAGAAGGTTAATGACATTGATGCCAGCCAGGTTAGCGATAACGATCGCATAATCTGCCTGGGCAGTTACGACAAGGGCGGACGCTTGCACGCCACTATGATATCTAAGCGCCTGACGGAGTAAACCGGGTCGTTCAATCCGGAACAGAAGCTGGTCCGCACGGCCAGCTTCTGCTCCAGGCTTATTTGGGGCTGGGAAAACAAGCTAAACAGCCAGTGCATATCCCGTCATCGCGGCAGACGTAAATCAATGCGCTTGGCGTGAAAAACACCCTTCTTGTCGGCGTGGCCGAGCACGATTACAAAGGAACCCTCCTTAAATTCGCTCTGCTCAGCTGGCTTGCCCAGCTTTGTCCACTCCGTCGAACTGTCGTAGTAAATTTGCCGCTCGATACTTTCCATGTTCCCCTGCCCGCCCCGCACGACCAACCTTGAATCTTTCTTATCCACCCGCACGATTTGCCCCTGCCACCGAGATTCCTTAGCGGCTGTTGTTTTCTCATCGTTGCTGTTGGCAGCAGATGCCATGATCCCAATACAGAGAGAACCCACTAGTGCCAGAGTTGCCGCTGTTGCTGATAACCTCATTACAAACCTCCTCCTGGCCGCAGCCGCAGTAAGTCCGTGGGAGTGGTATGGGGTCGGCGGCTCAGGTGCGCGAGAGAATAGCTGAGATTTTGCCGGCAGTAAAGCCGTTTTCGTCCAGGTTAAGAATACCCTCCAAACCGGTTTTACTGCCGTGGGTGAGAATGGCTAACTTCTTGAATTCATTGGTGGGCCCGCCAGGATTTGAACCTGGGACCAATGGATTATGAGTTAGGCAACAGCTGACTCGCAATTTCGGCGAGTCGATTGAAAACAAACGACCTTCTCAATTCAAGCGCGCACGGAAGGATAAAATGCGGTGTTGATTCTGTTGGT
>DATDNH010000187.1:0-32176 GCA_036518395.1 Candidatus Angelobacter sp.
ATGCTTGCGACTGAATGCCAGCAATTGCCGTGTCAGTGTGGTGGCCCTCTTGGTTGCGTCCAGCAGATGCTCACAGTAGACCCGGTCGGCCTTGGGAAGATCGGGATCGTCCAGAAGCTGGTTGGCGTAGCCGGAAATGACCATCAAAACGTTGTTAAAATCATGCGCTACGCCTCCCGCCAGCCGGCCTACTGCCTCCATTTTCTGTGATTGGCGCAACTCTTCCTCCAGTCGATGCGCCTGAGTCACATCACGAAAGCTCCATACGCGTCCGACGATCACGTCGTCTATGCGTTGAGGCTGGGAGTAGCATTCAAAAATGCGCCCATCTTTGAACTTCAGCACCTTAAATCCAACTGTATCCGGCTTCGCCTGCATGCTCTCGATGTCAGACAGAAATTCCTGTGGAACCTCCAATTTCGGCGCCACTGACGAGAGCAGGTCTCCGCTGCGCAGCCCCGCAACCACAATGCGCGGAAGGTGCCACATGTCCAGAAATTTATCGTTACAACTGGTGACAAGTCCGGCATTGGAAATTACGAGGATCCCATCTACGGTTGATTCCAGCGTCGCATTTAGGAGTGAGAGTGAATGCTCCAACTGGGTTTGGGCATAGCGCCGTTCCTGATTTTCGATCCTCAATGCTGCATTGGCTTTGGCAAGTTCTGTGGTGCGCTCCTCGACCTGACGATCAAAGCCGGCATTGGCCCGCCTGATTGCCTGTTCGGCATCGATGCGAAAGCGCAGGTCGCGCCCGGTAAAGATCACGCCGTTCACATCGGGATCCATTAATTGATTGGAGGCGATTACCTCGAACGGCACCCAACGCCCTTCCTGGCTCTTAAACCGAAGGACTGAGGGAACGCCCTCACCCGGCTGGGTGACAGTTTTTGCAAATTCCGCGGCCGCTCTCTTGCGATCGTCGGCATGAATAAAATCAAAGATACTGTGACCGGTGACCGCAGAGACAGGAATTCCCAATACGCGCTGCACTTGTGGACTGATGAAACGGATTGTGCCTGAAGCGTCCAGCACAGCCACGATTTCGGAAATACCGTGAATGAGCAGCCTTGTTCGTTTCTCATTTGCGGCAATGGCAGCCTCAATGCGCTTCCGTTCGCCTATATCCCTATTAATGCTGAGGATCGCCCGCCGGCCCCAGTAGTCAATGAGTGAGAGACTCACCAGAAATTCGATCTTCTCGCCATGTTTGTTGATGTCTGTCCTCTCGAAGGTCCGGCCCAGGCGAAGCGCGTGTGAGTAGTCAACTGGATCCTGGCTCAACTCTTGCAGCTTTTTGCCGATCAGCTCTTTCTTCGTATAGCCATAGATCCTGGCCGCAGATGGGTTGGCGTCGATGACTTGTGCGGTTCCCGGATCAAAGATCAGGATCACATCGTTGATCGCATCTAAAAGAGCGCGGCAGAGTCTGCGAGCGTCCGATACGGCGAAGCGTTTTCTTGATACAGCCATAGGTTGGCGCCACGAAAAAGATTGAGGCTCAATCCCGTTGCCCTCTGAGGGTCGCTGAGTTTCCTGTTCTTCAGAAACTGGCAATACTGGCAGTACGGGCAGCAGTTGACCTCGGTATCCCCTCATTACACCCACGGGAAAAATAGCGGCCTTCACACGAAATTTTGCCACTTCCAGCGGCCCTTCTACTTGTCACAGGATTCCCGCCATTTGGGGGCCTTCCGAAGGCCGACGCTGATAATCAAGATTCCGTACGGTAATGGTGAGTTTCTGCTTGCTGGAGAGGATCGTCGTTTCCTCGATATGATTGGGCAAATCAGCAGATCTGGAAAACCTGGCGTTGATCAGGACCGGCTCCCTTGTTTTCTCCAGATAGGACGCAACCTCAAGGCTTTGCAACTCACTGCTCTTCGGATCAAGAACGAATGTCGCGGAATCGCCAGATTTCACGTAATTATGGATCAGCAGTCGCAAGGCGCCGGAATTGGCCGGTTCAGATGAAATATCGCCACGTTGATATGCGGAGCGCAGCAAATCAGTGGCAGCCTGGCTATAGGTTTCCGCCAATTCCCTGAGTTCCTGAGTGTACAGTTGCAATTTGCGTTCTTTCTTTTCAGACATCCACTCGCGCATTCCCTGGTTTGTTCTGGCGGTCGATGAACTCTCCTCGGATAAATCCAGGGGTATTCTCTGAATGCGGCCATCAGCTCCAACTTCAACCTGAAACATCTGCCGGGCTCTGACGTTGTTTTTTTCCGTAACCGTCACCTGTTGCTGCCAGGTAAATTCAGTAATTGCTGCGTTGCTTCTGGCCATGGCCTTTTGAATGTTCGCGACCTGTTTTTCAAGAGAAACGTCCTGTGCGGAAAGGCCGAGGCAGGCCATCAATTCACCCAAAATAACCAGGGCTCGAATCCACCCGCCGTGAGTTGGCTGTTGATCTCGAATCATTCGTGGTTCCCGTGCCGCTCTCACGGACAAGCAGGGCTCAGAAAAAAGGCCGCCTGCTGCCTGTTGCAGACGGCCTTCCCAGGGGAATTGCCTGTTACAAGTCGTTCTGACACGCGCAGATTCTGTCAGTCTGCGTTGAGCCTTCCTCTACTGGCAAATGCGCGTCACCAAGTCTCATGAGACTCAACCTGGATGAGTTGAATGGCCGACGAAAGAGTTCATTCTTGAATTTGACCGCCAAGAAGACCAATCCGATTTAGAAGGACCACTGACGTCCGGCCTTGGCCATTAAGAATCGTCCGTTCACGTCAGCGCGGGAGAAAGTCGGATCGGTCACCTTGGCGTGTCCATCTGATCTTAGGAATATGGGGTTCTGGCGCATACTGGCAAAATTCGCAGGCCTAAATAGCCCTTGTGGATAAAAAAGAGTAAGGAAAAGGGAGGGAGAGGGACACACCTATGCTGCAACAGCGCCACTTCGGGAGAAATGCAGGCAATCGGTTTGTCCCCCAATTAAGACCGTAAATAAGAATTTCAAGCCGGGTAACTGGCAAGATTGGCAGGACGACAGGCGTTTTCAGCTACGAGCCTTGGCACAGCGTCGGTTTGAGCAGCTTACATCCTTGCGCTAAGCGACTTCCCAGTCTATCTCAATCTCACAGCCGCCGAGTGTCTGCACCCGAAGTTCAGTATGAAGACCGGCGGTGAGCCTGCCGCCGTGCAGAAGCTCAGGACACTGTCATATTTGCCAGTTTGATGCCGTCAATCAATCCCGATAGTCTGGCGACTAATTGCCGGTTCGCATCGTGCCGCTACGAACCCGCACACCGTGCCGTCGTGAAAATGGTCTGCTGCGCTGGAGTTGCCCCCCATCGAGGTCCCATCCCTGAAGTAGATCATTGACACGGCAGCACGGTGGACCATTCAGAGAATCGCCAATGACTGCAAGCTCCCAAGTCCTGGACAGATTGAATTAAAGGCTTAGACGGCTGTCCTGAACGGAGCAAGCTTAGATTCCGTGGAAGATTTCTTCAAACACCGCTGGGAACACCTGATTGGCCGCATCGAGGGTCCGATGTGGATCCGGATCATTATCCAACCACTGGTCTCAGCACTCATAGGGCTCCGGTCTGCAGTAAAAGATTTTCGTGAGGGCCGGCCGTCATTCTGCTGGTCGCTCATAGCAGATAAGGCAAGTCGCCGCGCATTGCTGATCGAAGGCTGGAAAGAAATCACCAAAGTATTTGTTGTCGCGGTCTCTATCGACGTGGTTTACCAACTCGCTGTGCTGCATTGGATTTATCCCCTGCAAACGCTCATTGTTGCCTCCATTCTTGCTTTGCTTCCCTACGTGGTGATCCGCGGCTTCGCAAACTGGATCGTGGGCCTGTGGTATTCCGGCCGGACTAAAAGCAGAACCTTTCCGGTTTCCAGGAAGCCAGTGTGATCTTTCCTGATTCGGGTTACTGCATTTGCAATGGGCGGGCCCAGTTCAGAATCGAACGCCAAATGTGATAGGGATCAGTTGGGTGTTGATCAGGGTTGCCGGCGCGTAGTGATAGCGCGCCTCGATATAAAAACGATAACGAGGCTCCGCAACTTTAGCCGTGATGCCGATTCCCCCGTTTGCTCCGAAGGATCCCACGGCCGCGTTGGCCAGGGTTTGGTCACTGCTCACCGTGCCATTCGTGCAGCTGAATCCCCAAAACAGCCATTCTCGAGTACAGGTGGTTGCGGTTCCAGTCACGACTTCCCGGCTGAGATTTGCGTTGCGATAGTAGAACCCACCCCCGCCGATGAAGTAAACGCCCATCTTATGTCCGCGTAACTCATAGCGATAATTTGCAGTAATCGCGTACAGGTTGCCGCTCCCGCTCAGGTCTCGTGAATGGAGAGCGAGCCGCAAAGGCGCCAGCGCGGCACTGGAAATGGCCAGCCTGTTGTACATGAATTCTCCGATCAATGCGTTTCGCCGGCTCAGATTGTAACCAGCGCCAATGGTTACGCCCCAACCGAAATTGACGAACCTTGCTATCGGGTTCAGCGGCACACTCAGCGGGATCGCTATATTAGTATTGACCTTACTATCTTCACTAAATTCGTCCTCTTCCTGTTCTTGTTGTTCTTGCCCGCGTACCAGGATCGAGGAGCAGACGACAATCATCAACATGATTGTCGCTGCTTTGCAGATAAATCTCATGAGGTAACCCCGATGCAGTCCGTTCTGCTTGTCACGCGCCACTTGGGAATGGAATGGCTGTAGCCTGTTATTCAGACTTGCTGCACCCAAAACCGCATCGTAGAACGACAATATCGGCGGCCATACTGTCAATAGTTGCAGCGTTAAAGATCACGGCCACTATCCAATCCAGGCAGGACGGGATGACTGACCGGGTGATTTGCGAGAACTGATTTGTTCCTGTATGTGACCGATCTGTAATTATGCTTCAAGACGTCCTCAGCTTTGAGAATCGTCTGCTGGCTACAAGTTATGGCCTGCACGCCGTTTGCTTGAGCCTGCGAATTCAAGGGAGGGGCAGTGATACTTCAATCCAGGTGCCGGAGTGCGAGGATGCGATGGAAAACGTGCCGTTGAGCACGGCAACTCGGTCGCGCGTATTGATAATATTGCTCTCTTGCGTTTCGCTTCTCATATCAGTTGTATCATCCTCAATCGTCAACCAGGCACTCTTGTCTTTTACTTTCAGGTTCACCTTTGCTGAATGGGCTGAGCTCAATTTCACAATATGGTTGGCCACTTCCTGGAGGATGCGATAAAGATTGAGCGAAGTAACATAATCAACACGCTCCCCCTCGATCTCTGCGCTGAAATCAAATTTAACTCCGCTTTTCTCACTGGCCTGCCGGCACAAACTGTTTAAAGCCTCTTCCAGGCCAAGATATTCGATGCTGACGGGATCCAGGTCGTGCGACCAGTCGCGGACTTCGGCGGAAAGCTCCGCAATCTGTTCGTTGACCGCGAGCAATCTTTGTTTCATCGGCGATGAAGACTCAACTCCCCTGCCAAGATTCTCGATGTCCAACCCAAGCAACGTAAGCTGCTGGGTGAGGTCTGCATGTAATTTACGACCCACATCACGCAGGGCATGTTCCACTTTCATGAGGAACGCGCGCCGAGAGGCCGTAGGAAATCTAATCCGTTTCTGTTCACTGACCAGCGCGGCAATCCACATCAGCAATATGCCGAACGCTCCAATGAGGACTTGTATGGTAAGTACATTCCTGGCAACAACAGCGGTTCCGGCTGTCTGCAGACCACGCGCTGCATTGGAAAGAGCAATCCAGGCTACTGTCAGCAAAGAAAAACTGGCGCCTCCAATGCCAAAGCGCAAAGCCGCCCAGAGCAGGAACGGCAAAGGAGCAAATATCGCTGCAGTTATGTCGTTGGGTGCTTTTGACGGAGGAGCGAAAACATACGCACTCACCATGGCAGTTCCAACAAGCAGAACTACGAGCTCCAGCACACGGGCAATTGTGCTCCGACTGAACCATGCAAATCCGTCACGGCATAAAGTGACGATAAGTGGTACCAGAGTGAGGTTGGAGATCATGTTGGAGACAAGGCGCGTTCCCCATAGAGTCCAATATCCTCGCGCGTAGCCTGACCACACTACTCCCGCTGCGTCGATAAAAGACGTGAACAGGGGAGCCACGAAAACTGCCCCAAGCAAAAAAACTTTCAGTCCTCGTGTAGTGCCAAAAGTGAAATCCGTCTTACTTACTTTGCTCAGGTAAAGTACTGCAACGGCGCCGATTAACGCTTCACTGGTGTTGCCGGTGTACCAGCCAAGAGAGGTACTCAGGGGTATTCCAGCCTGGGCCTGAGCCAGCAGGTGAGCGGGGAGCACAGCAAGCAAATATAACGTCCACACGCGAGTCGGACTCAGTAGGAACGCAGCGAGCAATATTGCGTTGGGCGGCCAAAAAAGTGCTATAGGCGTCTGATGAGTGGTGAAAGCAAAGCCGATTTTTGTTCCAGCGTAATATCCGGCGGCAACTAACAGGCTGGTGGCGCCAGGTAGCCACGCAACAACAACGAACTTGCTTGCGAGGCCCTTTCGATCACGTTGCGCCAGGCCCGCCGCCTCAGCAAATCGCTCGAATACCGAAACGCCATCCATAACAGGGCAACCTTCTCCTCCGGTCGTCCCTCAGGAATCAGCATTATAAAGCAGGAACAATTTCACGCAAAAATCAGAAAAGATGACTCCTGCAATGTGGACTACCCGGTGTCCTTAGGATTGAGAGTCGCTAAGTGCAGGATCATGAGTTGGAGACAAAAGCCTCGCCGCGGGCGACGCATTTCACTGCGCTCACCAGGTCCCGGTTGAGCCTGGTCTTGAGTACATAGCCTAACGCGCCAGCCCTTTGCGCTGCTGCAATCAACTCGGGATCGCTCTCTACGGAGCAAATCACTACTTCGGATCTCAAGCCATTCTGCCTGATCTTCCTGGTAATCTCGATGCCATTCAACTCAGGCATGTTCAGATCCAGCACCGCCACCACAGGTTGTAAACGCTGAATCTGCTCAAGAGCACAGCGGCCATTGTTGGCCGTGGCAACCACCTCGAATTCGAGTGACAAAACCGCCAACAGAGCCGCAAGCATTTTACTGTTGTCATCGGCTATGACAATTCGCAGTGTCATCTCGGGAGTGATGGTCATCGGGGTGCCTTGGCTCCCCTGAGTACACCACGACCCTGCTGAGTTTTGAAGTTACGGTTGTAACCGAACAGTATGGTTTGTCCGGAAGCCAAGGCCTCTCCAGTTTGCAGGACGAGCTACTGCTATTTCAGACAGCTAGCCGGCCATGCGGCTTCCGGGCCGGTGAATATCCTGATTATTCACCGGTGACCGCCTGGCTAAGAAAGATTCCTGACGGAGCAAGTGATCTTACCAACCGTACAAATGATCAAATAACCCGTCACAAGACTGATCTTGACACCTCCGTCGTGCTGCTCACATTTGCCGGAACATGGGCAATAGCGATTTGACAACCCACCCACTGGTAAAACCGACAGTGGCATGGCAACGCCCGGTTGAATACGAATGTTAAATCCGCGCCACGTTGAGACCTGTAATTTCGCGACATGGCTGCTATTATGTACTCGTAGATTTTGCCGGGGAAAAGTCGGACCCTGCCCGACTGCACCTTGCCACATAAGTTAACCAAAAGAAAAGAGCGTGTTCAACAACCCAAACTCAACCTCAGCTTTCTAAGGCAGTAATCGGATTTGCGTTCATTCGTAAGGTAACACTGGAGCTATTATTTACAATGATAAGCCGGTTCTGTTAAGCTTTAACACCCCTTGGGAATTCCCGCGGGGGCCAACGTTGTGGTGCTGCTTCCACCACCATCCTAAAATTTTCTGTTCGATTTAACAGGTCGAAATAAACTCGGATATTTCAGACGTTAAGGTCGCAAGAGCAAGTTCATCAAACCAAGCTTCGGTAAATACCTATGCAGAAACCCACGGTTCTCATCGCCGACGACCACACCATGATCGTCGACGCTTTTCGAAAACTTCTCGAGCCGCACTATGAAATTGTTGGCACGGTGGCGGATGGGAGGGCGCTGCTGGAGAAAGCACCTGCGTTAAAGCCGGATGTGATCATTGTCGACATCGGAATGCCATATCTGAATGGCCTGGCTGCGGGACAACGACTGAAACAGATCATACCCAAAGCCAAGATCATCTACGTCACGATGAATGAAGATGGCGACCTGGCGTCCGAGGCGCTTCGTGGCGGGGCATCTGGTTATCTGCTCAAGAGCTCTGCCGGCTCGGAACTGCTTAAGGCAATTCACACCGCCTTGCGTGGCGGTTCCTATGTGACGCCGCTTATCAAGCAGGCGATGGAGGAGTCATTCATACGCTCTCCCATACCCAAAAGCTCAGCCAGGAAACTCACTCCCCGCCAGGTGGAAGTTTTGCAGTTATTGGCAGAAGGCCGGCTGATGAAAGAAGTCGCAGCTATTCTGGGCCTTACGCCCCGGACTGTGGCTTTTCATAAATACCGCATCATGGAAACCCTGGGTGTACACAGCAATGCAGAATTGATCCGATTTGCTGTCACCAATCATGTATTACGCCCCGGCCCAAACGGCGGCGGATCTGAAACGCCGCCATTGCGGTGACCTCGTTTGTATGAATCGATTGAAAGGCGCTCGTAAGTCACTGCTCGCGTCATGCACAATTAGTCTAATGCGTGAGTACGAACGTTTTCTCTGATTTCCATTCCCGGTACTCGAGTTTGTGCGCGCTTCCCTGCACCACTACTGCCGCCTTGTACCCGTTCTCCGTGTCAATGTCATACATGCTCCAATGCGCGATTTGGTCGGGATCAGATCTAATTTCCAACAGCGCTGGTGCAGACCGGGCGCCGAACGGCACCTCAAAGCTGTCCAAAGGCACCGACAGCCCAGCACCCAAAGCTTTGATATAGGCTTCTTTGCGCGTCCAGCACGAGAAAAACGCATCTGCTCTATCACCAAGAGGCAGGGCCAGCAGGTACCGCACTTCATTGACAGAAAAGAAACGCTCAGCAATCTCCCTGGCGGCAAATTCGGGGTTAACCAACTCGATATCTACTCCCACAACCAACCCTCGCGTTACCGCCAGCAGCGCGACTTCATAGGAGTGTGACAAATTGAACCTGATTCGGAATTTTTCTAATTCTTGAGCAAGCTCCGGTTTGCCGGCCGCACCATAAGAAAAAGCGATTTTCTGGGGAGAAATGCCGATATAAGCACCAAGAATCTGTCTCATGGCCGCACGCGCCCGAACAAACCTTCGCCGATCATTTTCGAAGCGAAACCGGTCCGCACGTTGAATTTCTTCAGGCGCGAGCAAGCCGCGAAGATGCCGGCCCTCGCCCTCCACATCAAGCCTGATTCGCCAAATATCGACTTGATTCTGATCGGTCATGACTGCTGCCTGGCACGACATTTGAAGAACCGGCGTTGCGATTTTCGCCATCTTAACAGTCCGGAATCCTCAAATATGATGAGGTTGTCGAAGCTCTCCGTATTCAATTTTGTCTTCGGAGTTGGAAACGCCACGCTCAGTCTAGTCCTGTTTTGGAACAATAATAGACATACAGGCACAGGCGACAGAGCAGAGACCAATCAAGTTGGAGATATCTTGTACCATGGATCGTGTAGAGTCGATTTGTGATTATCTCCCTGGAGGGTTTTATCGCGCTCTGAGACAGCATACAATATCAACTCTACCCTGGTCGATATCCCGAGCTTTTCATAAATCCGAAACAGGTGGTTTTTTATAGTATGCTCGCTCACGCCTAGTTCAGTTGACATTTCCCGATTGGTAAGACCATTCGCCACCAGTGGCACCAATTCCTGTTCCCTTTTGGTGAGCAATGCCTCGCCCCGCGAATTCACGCCTTTGAAAGGCAAGGCCGTCTGTAAAGCCTCAACCAGGTGCAGCACGTCTGCTGTGCTCGCCCAGACCTGTCCTTTGTGTACAGCGGCAATGCATCTGGCCAGGAGACTTGTGGGCGTTGAGCGTCTGAAAATACCGCGCGCGCCGGCCCGGAAAGCATCAATCACGCCTTCGCGCTCTGCCTCATCGATCAATAGCACACAGCGGGTCTTGGCAGACAGGTCACGGAGACGGCGCAGCATGTCCAACCCTTTGTATGGCCCATCGGCAAAATGGAGACTGAGCACCGCAACATCCGGCTGGAGATCAACGATGGCCTCAAGGGTGGCACCGAAATTTACCGTGCACTTGAGGATGGTGAGGGTTTTGATTCGAGTCAGAGCCCGGGCCAGCAGCTCGGAGGTCATGTAGCTTCTATCATTTACAACAACAGAAATTCTCTGATCGGGTACGCGGGCCGTATGATCTTTTGATTCGCCTTCTTGTTGCCCAGGGTCGAGGCGGTCCGATGCGCCAGTCTCTGCATGAGTTCCCATAAATCTCCTGAGAATACGCCATCGAAGATGGCCGCAGCGACGCGTATCGTCTTAATAGCCGAATTTAAGATCGAGATTGCGGATGGCCTCCTCGCATCCGGCAAACTGTCCAAAAATCCTAAGCCAATCCTTCTCCAACGCTCGGTCACGACGGCAGTACCATGACAGCAATGACCACCTGAACGTGCGAGCGCAAACAGCACGCAGCTCTAATTACGACGATGCTTCGTGGCACGGCACAGGTTGCTCTAATGCGGCGCCACACTCTCGCACCGTTGCGAGAATCTGATGCACTCTGGGATTCCTGGTTTGTCCGGAAAATGGGTACTACTGTTCTTTTGTTTTCTGCCAATCTGACTTCCTATCTAATTAAGTTAAGTCGCGATTTTTCTTTATCTTAATTAAACATTTCGACGCCCAGGGCCAAGGCCAGGTGAGGTGAGGTGTTTAGCGGGGGTTGGGAGAAAGAGACTGAGCCGATATGCCGGCAAATGTGTCGTGCCATGATAATTCAGGTCGCGGTCCCGGGACCCCAATCGATTAGCCGGCTGGCCTGCTCATCTTGATGTGCCGGGCATAAAGTAAATAAGCCGTTCATCGTAGAGCCTTTGGGAGTTGTTCGATTTTAAACTTTCGTCTCATTTGTTTTTCAACAAACTACTCCTTGCAGCCTTTTTGATTTGATCGCTATGATCAGCTATTGCTGCGCAGGTTCTTCATGAAGTGCAAGCATTAGATTATTCCAATGTAGTCGAGGTGGCGAAGCTATGCTTGGACTACGAGGTTGGCCGCTGATCTCTCTTTCTCTTCCAAGGTAGCCCTCAATTCAGGTTACTGTTCGTAAATCGCTCAAGGAGTTAAGCAGTGGAAGCCAATTCCTGCCCGCAACAGACACTTGAACAAAATTGGTACGTTGCATACACCTGTAGCCGTCATGAAAAATACCTGGCAGAGCAATGCGAACAACGGGGCATCTCTGCTTTTCTTCCTTTGTATGCCGTCCATCGGCAATGGAAACAACGCCGCGCAGAAGTACTTTTACCTCTTTTCCCTTCCTATGTCTTCGTCCGGATGGCCCTCGTGGAACGCTTTCGAGTTCTCGCCCTCCCCGGAATCGTATCTTTGGTTTCTTTCAAAGGCCATCCGGCGATCGTGCCGGACACGCAGATCGAAGCGCTCCGGAAAGCTGTGACTCTCGGCCGAGCTGAACCTTGTGCATATCTCCAGTCCGGAAAGCGCGTCCGGGTTACGGCCGGGCCACTGTTGGGCCTGGAAGGAATTGTCCAGGAGATAAAAAACAAGATCTCGGTGATCGTCTCCTTTGATTGGATGAATCGTTCCGTCTTGATTTCACTCGATGCTGCGGAGCTGGAAGTCCTGCGATAGTCTCCCCGGGATCACGATTGCAATGAAGCCTGGTGCGGCTAATGGCATGCTGGAAGGACAGAAGGGGCAGTCCGCTTTTTTCCTGGCGAGGGCCCAGCGAGAGGGCTTTCTCCGGCATTTCGGATTCAGAGAGTCTCCGTTCGGCGTTACACCGAATCCCGAGTTCCTGTTCTGGTCTCGAATGCACAATGCGGCGTTGCAGGCATTGACTGCATCGATTGAGTCGAATCTTGGATTTAGTGTTCTGCTCGGTGGGCCCGGCACGGGAAAGACCACGCTGCTTTTTCATCTGCTGGCGCAATATCGCGAGTCTGCGCGTACAGCGTTTGTTTTTCAAACGCAATGTAGAGCCCATGACCTGATTCGCCATATCGCTTCGGAGCTTGAACTGCCGGTGGACACGCGTGATGAGGTGTCCCTGCACCAAAAGCTAAACGAAATGCTGTCTAGCGAGGCGCGCGCCGGACGTAAGGTAGTCATTGTCGTCGATGAGGCGCAAAACCTGCAGGCTTCCTCGCTGGAAGCCATTCGACTCCTTTCCGATTTCGAAACCGGCCACTCCAAACTGCTGCATGTAGTGCTCGCGGGCTCGACGCGGCTGGGAATGACACTCCTCCGTCCGGAGCTTTCGCAATTCGCGCAACGAATCTCCAGCATCTCGCGTCTCCAGGCGTTAGCGGAGGACGAGGTTAAGGAGTATGTCAGATTTCGGCTTGCGGTTGTCACTTCTCAAGGCGCAAATGAGGTTTTCTCGTCAGAATCCCTGGCTGAGATCGCTTCTCGAAGCGAGGGCGTTCCAAGAATCATAAATTCACTTTGTTATCGCGCTCTGCTATTGGCCTATGCACACGGTCAGCGACTGGTGAGTCGAGAGCTGGTGACGCATGCAGCGAAAGATCTCGATCTTTCAGAAAGAAGCGGTAGGGATTCGGCTGAGCTTATACCGCTCTCCGAAACCAGAGAGGCTCGCATATCGAACGCTGTTGCCTCTGCGTTACCAGTACTCAGCAACGAACCACGGTGGAAACCGATGGCGCCGGGTTCGGAACGACCGCGAGCACTCGACATCGAGACGACCAACGCAGGACCATCACCGCCGGGCGTGCCAAACCGTGAAAGCCATAACATCTATTTGGGCAGTGGACCTCTTGCAGCCGAAGCGGATCAGGACGCCGAGGCCGAGAGGAGCACGGCAATCTGGAATGCGCGGCGTTCCATTGGATTGATGGCGGCTGTCGTTCTACTGGCGTGTGGCTCGTGGGTAGGCTGGAAGGGATTCCGCTGGGAACACAGTACAATCGCAGCAGCACCAACACCTGAAGCACAGCCCTCCGTGCGCGAAACGAAAAACGAAATTCCTCTCAATGCCCAGTCCAATGCTCCCGCGGCAACGAAAAGAAGGAGCCATCAGCAACCAGTATCACCATTGATCGATGGACAACCAAATGTGCTTCCGCTCTCGGAGATCCGCTCACAGGGGTCAATACCAGAAGAGCCGCTGGCTCCCATAAACCTGGCATCTACACCGGCCAATTCCGAGAATCTGGCGCTGCTCGCTGCAACGAGTGCTTCAGTATCGCCTCGGTTGGAGCCGCCGGTGGTCGGCCTTTCGAATGCGCACGAGCCTTACTCTCGTCAGCCGATTAAGGTAGTCAAACCCGAATACCCGAAGACAGCGCTACTCTCGCACGTCGAAGGAGCAGTGCAGGTAGAACTTACCATTGACCAAAACGGGAATATAACGAAGGTACGCGGCCTGAGTGGAAACTCCATTCTGCTGCAGGCAGCCGAAGAGGCAGCCCGACAATGGAAGTATTCACCCGCCGCAGGGGACGAAACCAGCAGTCCAATCGTCACCCGGGTGCAATTCAGGTTCAAATTGAATCAGTAAGACAGGTGAAATAGATAATGGCCAATATTGCATTGCCGTACAGCTCGATGGTTTTACCACTCAGCATTCATGCTGTGGAAACGGAAGAATGTTTGAGCCGGTGCATGTACTTCGCCTGCAAACGGGTTATGGACTTCGTACTGGCCGCATTATTGCTTCCGTTGCTTCTTCCCTTGATGCTGCTGGTTGCTCTCTTCATCAAGCTCGACTCTCCGGGTCCGGTTTTTTTCGTGCAAAAACGCATAGGTGTGAAGAGGCGGATCAAGGGCGGGCGGATGACCTGGGAACTGTACACGTTCCCATTCTACAAATTCCGTTCCATGGTGAATGACGCAGATCCAACACCGCATCAAGTGTACTTCGAGAATTTTCGGCTCGGATGTACTCAGGGTGATCAGTGGACGCCTTTCAAGCTGACCAGCGATTCACGTCTGACACGGGTGGGCGCGATCCTTCGCCGCACCAGCCTGGATGAATTGCCGCAACTGGTGAACGTGCTTAAGGGGGAAATGAGCCTGGTGGGGCCACGCCCTGCTCTTCCTTACGAGGTCGCCCTCTACGACGAAGCCCATTTCGAGCGATTTCGAGCAATGCCTGGTATTACGGGCTGGTGGCAGGCCACGGCACGCAGCCGTGTCGGATTCGAAGCAATGATCCAAATGGACATTGACTATACCCGGCGCGCCGGTTTCTGGTTGGATCTGGAAATCCTTCTGCTCACAATTCCCGCCGTCCTTTCATGCCGTGGCGCGGAATAAGTCCTGACCCCACGCAGTCCGGATTCGCTTCAACCAAAGCACGTTCAGACAGATCACTTGAACCCAACAGAATGGAGAAATGCAGATGGTGAGAGTCGGACTGGTCGGTCTCGGTTACTGGGGCCCAAACCTCGCGCGCGTGTTGGCAAATAGTGAAAGGTGTGAATTCTCCGCCTGTTGCGACCTCGATCCCAGGAAGCTGAGTAAGATCACCCGGCAATATCCATCGGTGACGGGGTACCACAACTTTGACGAATTGCTGGAATCCAACATCGACGCAGTAATCATCGCAACCAACATTGGTACTCACTATGAATTGGCAAAACGTGCTCTCATGCGGAACAAGCACGTGTTCGTGGAGAAGCCGCTCGCGGACAGCAGCGCCAAGGCAGCTGAGCTAACCAGAATCGGCCATTTTGCCGGGCGAACTCTGATGACTGGCCACACCTTTATCTATAGCCCTCCGGTGGTGAAAGTAAAGGAACTGATCGATAGCGGCACTTTGGGCGCTCTACGTTATGTCAGCGTGTCGCGGGTAAATCTGGGCCTCTACCAGCAGGACGTGGACGTGATCTGGGACCTGGCAGTGCATGATCTCTCAATTCTGCTCTACTGGCTCGGCGAAAATCCGCTACAGGCGTGGTCGTTTGGCCGAGCGTGTATTCATACGAAACGGGATGTAGCTTTCCTTTGGTACAGGTTCCCCTCAGGAGTGATTGCTTCCTGCGAGGTGAGTTGGCTGGCGCCACAGAAGATGCGCCGGACCTGCGTTATCGGCTCGGACAAAATGGTGGTCTATGACGACCTTGATCCGGGTGAAAAGGTCAAACTATTCGAACGTGGAGTGGAATTGGCCGCTCCGAGCGACTTTGGTCAATTTCAGCTGACTTATCGCATGGGGGACGTTATCTCTCCCAATCTTGCCAATGTGGAACCCCTTGCCGTGGAAATCGACCATTTTTTCAAGTGCGTCGAAACCGGGGAAATCCCAATCACCAATGGTGAATTCGGCACCGACGTTGTGCGGGCAATCGAAATTGCAATTGAGGGCGTTCAGGCAGAAAGCCTGGCTGTAGTCAACGCGGCCTGATTAGCCATGAATAATCATTCGGTTACGATTCCGTTTCTTGACTTGAAGTCTCAATTTGAATCAATCCGTAACGAGATCATGGATGCTGTAGACAGAGTTCTTGTTTCAGGGCAGTTCGTGGGCGGCGAATGGGTCGAACGGTTCGAAGAGCAATTTGCCCGGTTCGTAGGAAGCAGATTTGCCGTTGGCGTGGGCTCGGGAACGGCAGCTCTGGAACTGGCGTTAAAAACGGCAGGAATCGCCGCCGGGGATGAGGTGATAGTGCCGGCGAACTCATTTTTCGCGACGGCGGAAGCGGTCAGCAATCTCTGCGCCACACCGGTATTCGGCGATGTGGATCCTTCGACTTTCCATCTGGATGCCGCGTCGTTGGAGCGCCTGATAACGCCGCGGACCCGGGCCGTTATCGCCGTCCACTTATATGGCCGCGCTATGGACATGACAGCGCTTCAGGAAGTGGCTGACCGGCACCGGCTAACAATCATTGAAGATGCTGCACAGGCGCACGGGACGGAGCGGGATGGTATTTCGATAGGCGGTTCCGGTCGGCTTACTTGTTTTAGTTTTTATCCCGGCAAGAACCTGGGTGCCTACGGAGACGGTGGCGCAGTCACATGCAATGATTCAGTCCATGCCGAGCGGCTGCGATTGCTCAGAGATCATGGTAGTCCGGAAAAGTACGTTCATATCATTGTCGGAACGAACTCGCGACTTGACGCAATCCAGGCGGCAGTGCTTTCCGTGAAACTTCGTCACCTTCGGGAATGGAACGCCCGCCGCGTCCACCATGCGATGGCCTATGTGGCGAGACTCCGAAACGCATGCATTCAGCTCCCGGAGGTCCGGCCTGGCGGAGAGCACAATTTTCATCTTTTTGTTATCCGGGTGAAGAACAGGGATGCGTTGCGGCATCACCTGCACGTGCACGGCATTGGGACGGGGATTCATTATCCCCAGCCACTGCATTTGACTCCAGCCTATCGGGAATTGGGATACCCGATGCGAGACAGCCTGCCTGTTTCAGAGGCACTAGCGTCTGAAATATTGTCGTTGCCAATGTATCCCGAACTCACTAACAACCAGATAGAACAAACGTGCGAAGCAGTGCTGCAGTTTCTGGAGGTTACTATTTCCAGACCAGATCGAGACACAAGAAATATCGGCGCATGCCAGGTAAGCTGACACCAAGTGATAAAGCTTGTCCGCTAAACGAAACCTCTTCAACATCTCAAATCAACTCTCGCGAGGAGCCCCGTTTGTCTAGATCGTTGGTAAACACCGCAAGTTCATTTTGCTACCCGCCAACGTCGCAGTCTGAGGCGGTAGCGCTCGCTAGTCACTCTAAACGAGCATTTGCTTCTGACCGATTCGTCCCGCAACTGGTCTCCGACCACGCGAGACAGAATCCTGGCCGCATTGCTTTGATTGACGACTCAATGCAGCTGACCTATGGCGAACTGGACGATCGCGCGAACCGATTGGCGGATCGACTGAAAAGTCTGGGTGTCATCGCCAACACCGTGGTGGCGGTGTGCATGCGCCGATCATCACTGACCGTAGTTGCAGCATTCGCAGTGCTGAAGGCAGGGGGTGCCTACCTCCCTCTTGATCCAAACTATCCGCAAGAGCGGCTCGCGTTTATTCTGGCCGATGCCAAGGTCCCAATCGTACTCTCGGATTCAACAGTGGCCGACAGGCTACCTGGGAGTGATTGGCAACTGATTTTGCTGGACAGCGAAGACCTGACCGGCAGAGCTCCAACCACCCCGCAAACCAGCCAGATTTGTCCGGATCATCTAGCGTATGTCATTTACACCTCCGGTTCGACCGGCACACCAAAAGGCGTCGAAATAACACACGAGAATCTGTTGAATTTCGTTTTCTGGCACCGAAAAGCATTTGCGGTGAGCGCGGAGGACCGGGGAGCTCAATTTGTGAGTTTCGGATTCGACGTCGCTGTTGCTGAGATGTGGCCACAGTTGACGACCGGGGCGGCGGTGCAGATTACTCCAGAAGAGGTCCGGAGTTCGCCTGAGTTGTTGAAGGAATGGTTAACCGACCAGGAGATTACCATCGCTTTCGTGCCGAGCCCAATGGCTGAACGGCTGATCATGCTCAACTGGCCGACCGCTACAAAGCTGCGATTATTGCTCACCGGGGGCGACACTCTTCATCGTTATCCGCGCCCCGGACTGCCATTTGCTCTCATCAACAACTACGGCCCCACGGAGACCACCGTCGTTGCTACCTTTGGGGCTGTTGCGACTGAAAGGAGAGAGCCGGAACAGCGCCCTTCCATTGGGCTGCCGATTGATGGTGCTGAAGTCTACATTGTTGACTCGTTATTGAATCCTATGCCTCGCGGTGAAGCAGGCGAACTCTGTATTGGAGGCGCGGGAGTTGGACGGGGCTACGTAAAAAGCCCGGAGCTGACGGCAAAGAAATTTGTACCACATCCATTCGTGAACAGACCCGGCGCGCGATTGTATCGCACGGGTGACCTGGCCCGCTGGCTGCCCAATGGAGAAATTGAATATATAGGCAGACTGGACGACCTGATCAAAATTCGGGGCTTCCGCGTTGAGCCCAGCGAGATCACTGCCGTTCTGAATACACATCCGGCGGTGCAAGCGAGTGCGGTGATACTGCGCCAGAATGGGGCGGACAGTCATCATCTTGTCGCCTATGTCGTATTAAACTCCGACGAAGCTTGTCCCACAGCCACTGAACTGCGCGGTCTGCTGCGCAAGCTTTTACCCGATTACATGATCCCGGCCGTATTCGTTGTTCTCCCGGATCTGCCGCTGACCTCCAATGGAAAGCTTGATCGCAAGGCTCTGCCGGCGCCGGATTCCAGCACCGCCTTGCCTAATGAAAACTATCTCTCGCCACGTACCATGCTTGAGGAAAAGCTTTCTGCAGTGGCGAGCAATTTGCTCGGCATAACTCAGGTCGGGGTGAACGATAATTTTTTTCTGATCGGGGGACATTCTCTGTTTGCCACACAACTGATTCAGCGAATTTGGGATGATTTGGGAGTAGACCTTCCCTTTCGCAGTGTCTTCGAATCCCCGACGCCTGCGCTATTGGCCCAGGAAATCCAGCATCTCATCAGCAAAATCGGGACATAAGAGAAGGACGAGAAACAACTAGAGTTGGAATATCGGCACTTGGCAGCCAAGGTGGTGAAACTGAACTTGGTGAATCTTGTAAACGAAATCGCTTCAACACCTCAGATCAACTCTTGCTAGGAGCCCGATATGGATAAGTCTTTGGTACGCACCGCAAATTCATTTTGCTACCTGCCGGGGTCGCAGTTCGAGACTATTGCGCTCCCGACCGAACCCAGACAAACACTTGCTTCTGACCGATTCGTCCCGCACCTCGTCAGCGATCAGGCGCGGCAGAATCCCGGCCGTATTGCTTTAGTCGACGACTCAACGCAGATGACCTACGGCCAACTGGACGATCGCGCAAACCGGTTAGCAGATCAACTGAAAGGCCTGGGTGCCGGCGCCAACACAGTAGTCGCGGTGTGCATGCGCCGATCATCACTCACGGTGCTGGCGTCACTTGCGGCCCTGAAATCGGGCGCTGCATATCTGCCTATTGATCCGACCTACCCGCAAGAACGACTCTCCTTTATCCTGACGGATGCCAACGCTCCTATCGTGCTCTCGGATTCGACAGTGGCCGACAGTTTACCTGCGGGGAGCTGGCGGTTGGTTTTACTGGACAGCGAAGATCTGAGAGGGAGTGCCCCAATCACCTGGCAAACCAGCCAGATTTGCCCCGATCAACTCGCATATGTCATTTACACTTCCGGGTCAACCGGCACACCAAAAGGGGTCGAGATAACGCACGCCAATCTGTTGAATCTTGTCTTCTGGCACCAAAAGGCATTTGCTGTCACGGCGGAGGATCGAGCAACGCAATTTGCAAGTTTCGGGTTCGACGCCGCTGTTTGGGAGATCTGGCCGCACCTGGCGGCCGGAGCAGCGGTCCACATTATCCCGAACGAAGTTCGGACTTCACCTGAGTTGTTGGAGGACTGGCTGGTTGCCCAGGAGATCACTATCAGCTTCGTTCCGACCGCTCTCGCCGAACGGCTCATCACGCGGGATTGGCCAGCCAATACAAGGCTGCGCTTTTTGCTAACCGGTGCTGACACTCTTCATCACTATCCACGTCCCGGGCTGCCCTTTGCTCTCATCAACAACTATGGCCCTACCGAGGCCACGGTCGTCGCCACTTCCGGGCGTGTAGATCCTGAAAACGCACATTCTGGCCAGCGCCCTCCTATTGGGCAACCGATTGATGGTACCGAAATCTATATTGTTGACGAGTCGCTGAATCCTGTAAGTCGCAGTGAAGTAGGGGAACTCTGTATCGGCGGCGCAGGGGTCGCAAGGGGATACGTGAACAGTCCCGAGTTGACGGCGAAGAAATTTGTGCCAGATCCCTTCGCTGAAAAACAAGGCGCGCGATTGTATCGGACCGGCGACCTTGCCCGCTGGCTTCCCGATGGCCAGATTGAATATATCGGCAGAGTGGACAACCTGATCAAAATCCGCGGCTATCGTATCGAGCCGAATGAAATTGTGAGTGTTTTGAACACCCACCCCGCGGTCCAGGCCAGTGCCGTGGTAGCGCGGGAGGATGGCACACGCAATTTAAGGCTGCTCGCGTATCTGGTCATCAGCCAGACCCAAATTTCCCCCAACGCAAGTGAACTGCGCAAGCTGCTCCGCACGCGATTGCCTGACTACATGGTGCCGGCCGTGTTTCTCGAAATACCGGAGCTGCCCATCAATGCCAATGGGAAACTTGACCGCGAAGCTTTACCAAGTTCCGAGAACACCAAAACGCTGCCGGACGATGACTATGTCACCCCGCATACAGGTCTGGAGGAGAAGCTGTCAGCCGTTGTATCCGAACTGCTTGGCGTAGAGCGGGTTGGGGCCAATGACAATTTCTTTCTTATCGGGGGCCACTCCCTCTTCGGCACGCAATTGATCGCACGTATTCGGGACAGCTTCGGAGTCGAGCTTCCCTTGCGCAGCGTCTTCGAATCCCCCACGCCTGCGCTTTTGGCGCAGCAGGTCGAAGGGTCGATAGTCGCTAAGCTCGAGACCATGAGTGAGGATGAGGTCCAGCGCGTCCTGGAGCAGGCTACCTCTGGGGGAGGGCTCCAGTGAACGCAATCGCGAGTCCTTCCAGTGAGGCACGTTTGGCCCTTAGCCTGTTTCACCTGCTCGACCCCGAGGTTCTGGCAAACCCGTATCCCTTGTATCGCCGGTTGCGCACGGAAGCTCCAGTGCACTGGGACCCATTCCTGCACGCGTGGGTGGTGACCCGTTATTGCGACGTGGTGCGCGTGCTCCACGATTTCTCTGCTGACCGTACTCCCACTCCGGAACAACTTAAACGAATAAACCTTTCGGCGCTCAGTCCCATTGCCGCCGTCATGGTAAAGCAGATGCTATTTTTGGACGCGCCTGCTCACACGCGCCTGCGCTCTCTTGCATCGAGTGCTTTCACACCCGCGCGGGTACGGGCCCTGCGATCGCATATCCAGCAGATTGCCGACAGGCTGTTAGACGAGGCTATGAATGGATCGTCGGGAGAAATGGACATCATTGCTGACTTTGCTGAACCGCTGCCCGCCATTGTGACGGCAGAAATGCTCGGGGTCCCGACCAGCGACCATCGTAGGTTGAAAAATTGGACAGCCGATTTTGCGGAGATGCTGGGAAATTTTCAGCATAATCCGGACCACGTGCCGAAAGTACTGCGCACCCTGGAGGAAATGCTTGAGTACTTTCGTGAGCGCGTTCAAGAACTGCGAGTGCATCCGCGTGAAGGGCTGATCAATTCACTGTTAAGGGCTGAAATCAATGGCGACCGACTGAGCGAGGAAGAGGTGATCGCAAACTCCATTGTGACCATGGTAGGCGGCCAGGAAACAACCACGAATCTGATCGGCAACGGGCTGATGACGTTATTGCGTCATCCCACGGAGATGCAGAGGCTCCGCGAGGACCCGGCGTTGCTACCGTCAGCCGTTGAAGAATTATTGCGCTATGAAAGTCCCAGTCAGCATACGGCTCGAATGGCGCCGTGTGACCTGGAATTGGGCGGACGCAAAATCAATAAGCGGCAGGCAGTCATCGCCGTTATGGGAGCAGGAAACCGCGACCCAGAAAGATTTCCGGATCCGGATCGGCTGGACGTCGCGCGCGCGGACAACCGGCATCTAGCATTCGGCTGGGCGGCCCACTTCTGCTTCGGTGCCGCACTCGCGCGTGTCGAAGGCCAAGTCGCGTTTGCCACTATCCTCAGCCGCATGCCTAACCTCGCGCTACAGCAGGTCCCACTCCGCTGGCGCACCAACTTAGGCTTGAGAGGCCTGGTCGCGCTGCCGGTCAGTTACTAAAGCTGGAAATTCGCTTGGATGTTGAAAACGACTGCCAATCAGTCTGAAGCCCGACGCATTCTGCTCGACAAATACTTGCGCGGTGAATTCGCACGAGGACCGTCGCCCAAGCTGAGGAGAGACGGCAAAGGAGAAGCTCCTGCGTCGCTTTCTCAGGAGCAAGTCTGGCTGCATTCGCAAGAAGATGGGGCCAATCCCCAGACCTATACCGAATCAATCACGATTTATCGCAACGGACCACTGGACCTTGATGCTCTGAAACAGAGCCTCAAGGAAATCCTCCGCCGGCATGAGATCTGGCGCTCCAGTTTTGAGATGAATGAAGGTCAGTTGCGTCAGGTGATTGGAGCGATTACCGATTTTCCTTTGACGGTGGTGGATTTGCGTGACCCTCCAGCAAGCGAACGAGAACAGGAGGCAACCCGAATTGGGAACGCGCAGGCGCGGCGCCCGTTCGACTTACGTCGTGGCCCCCTTGTCCGCGCCACGGTTGTATCACTAAACGACCAGCATCATCGACTCTACATCGACATGCACCAGATCATTACGGATGGGATTTCGGTTTTCCAGATACTGCCGATGGAACTGGCATCGCTTTATGATTCATTCCTCACCGGCAATCCCGCGTGTCTACCAGAGTTAACCTGGCAGTTTGCAGACTATGCCACGTGGCAACGCGAATGGCTGCAGGGCCCAGCCCTGCAAAAACAAATAGACTATTGGCGGGACCACCTGGCAATACGAACTTCGTCGCTCCGCTGGCCCAATGATCACACTCGCCCACCGCAGGAAACTCATCGGGCAAAAATTGAGCCGTTTGCTGTTTCCTGGCAAACGCTTGATGAACTCCAAACAATACGTAAACAGGCAGGAATATCGCTTTTTGCGGCCCTTGTAGCCGTGTTCACCGCCCTGCTTCATTCCTACTCGGAACAAGATGACATGGTGCTGGGCACGCTCGCTCCATGCGGGCGCCATCACACCGGATTTCAGAAGCTACTCGGGTATTTCATGAATCCGGTCCCACTTCCCTTTCGGGTTTCTGGTGCGGACAGCTTCCGTGACCTCATGCTGCAAGCTCAAGAAGTTATTTCCGGGGCTATATCTCATGCTGATGTGCCTTTCGAGCAGGTGATAAGGACTCTTGGGATCCAGACCGCGCCTGGGCGTCACCCACTCTTTCAAATCGCGATCTCGTTAGCTCCCGCGGTTGCGTCTCTGCCGCCGGCCTGGGATATGACGCCCATGGACGTAGAGAGTGGCGCCGGGCGATGGGACCTGTACATAGAGATGTCGGAACGCCGCGAGTATCTGCTGGGTCGAGCACAGTACAACCCGGATGTTTGCTCGCAAAGTACGGTAGCTGCTCTGCTCGACCACTTTCGCCAACTGGCGAAGCTGGCTGGCGCCGATCCGAGCCGTTGTCTGTCCGACTTGCTGACCGCGGCGAATATCCGCAATACCGGGAGAGGCCGATGAGTATCGCTCACAGCGTTTCCGCTCACAATTACCATGCCGCGGAAGACGCGCTCAGCCAGATCCAGCGCGCTTACCCTGAAATGGGCGCGCAGGATGCCTTCCAGCTTCCAACCTGGTACTACAAGCAAAATGAATGGATTGAAAACAGCGTGGGCTCTGAGAACGCGCTGTATAACTTTCCCATCGCCGTGAGGATAACGGGAGCGTTGGATGTTGCGATCCTGCGGCAGTGTCTGCTCGAAGTGCAGCGTCGGCATGATGTCTTGCGATCCGTGTTGCGTCCCTTGAACGGCCACGTTTTTCAGGTGATTGTTCCGCCACGCGACCTCACTCTCGAAATCGTTGATCTAACCAATCTGCCTCAGCCTGCGCGTGACGCGCAGCTCGCGAACAATCTATCTGAGGAGACCGAACGCCCATTCGAACTGACCACCAATCTTTTGCTGCGGGCCAGGTTATGGCGGCTCGGAGTTGCAGAATACGTGTTGCAAATCACCACTCATCATCTCGTTTGCGATGACTGGTCGAGTGGGATTCTGATTACAGAGTTGTTTGCTCTTTACGATTCCTATGCTGCGGGCACCGGCAAGCGTTTGCCTGAACTCAAATTCCATTATGGTGACTTCATCCGATGGCAACAGCGGCGTGCGCAGGATGATGTACGACGACAGGCACTGTGGAAAGCCAGGCTATCAGCGAGTAAGGGCTTTTACCACATACATCCAGATTCGGCGCGCCCCCACAGGCGAACCAGGCGTGGAGCGAGAATAAACTACATTCTGCCAGCACAGCTCGAGGCAGCGCTCAAACGGCTGGCGCAACAGAACTCAGTTACGTTCTTCATGGTGCTATTGGCTGGCTTCCAATCCCTCCTTCATCTACTTTCGACCGATACAGATATAG
The DNA here is from genome assembly GCA_036518395.1 of Candidatus Angelobacter sp. GTDB lineage: Bacteria > Acidobacteriota > Terriglobia > Terriglobales > Acidobacteriaceae > Angelobacter. The sequence goes on from DATDNH010000187.1 coordinate 24,328, forward strand.
GCGTGGGAACGTGCGCAGCGAATCGGCCTCTGCCTGAGGTCGAAAAACTCGTCGGCAGGTTTGCCAATGACCTCGTCGTGCGTACGGACTTTTCCGGCGATCCCAGCTTTCGGGAAATACTTTCCCGTACCCGTGATTCGGCTTTGGAAGGGTATGGCTACCAGGATCTGCCTTTTGGCGCCGTTCTCGAAGAATTAGTTCCAGTCGCAGATCCGAGCGCTACGCCCTTGTTCCAATCGATTTTCATTTTACAGAACGCACCGAAGACCAACTCCCACAATGGCAGTATCACAGCCGAAAGGATTTGGTTCGATACCCGCACCGCAAAATACGACCTGGCAGTCTGGGTGCGGATGGAGGAGGGTGTTGAGATTGCCTTCGAATACAACCGGGACCTGTTCCGAGCCCAGACAATCACTCACATGACACTGGACTACGAAACTGTGCTGGCCGCGATGGTAGCTGATCCTGACAAACGAGTTTCGCAAGTACACTCGAGTCTGGGACGGATGCAAGCAGAGCCTGAGAAATCAACCTCCAATGGCGGGGACCGCAGTCGGGCTGTGTTTCCAGAGAAGATTGAGGAGGAATTGAAGACGCTCTGGAGAGAAGTCCTGGGTGTAAACGAGATCTGCGCAACAGACGATTTCTTCGCACTAGGTGGCGATTCCCTTCGCGCTACGCAGCTACTCCGCCGCGTTGAACAGCGGTTTGGTGCGCGGATTCTGCTCCGGTCGCTATTCTCATCGCGTACGATCCAACAACAGGCCCTTGCTATCGCGCAAGGACGCCGCGGCGAACCAGGGGCAGATCAGGACTTGCGTTCCGTTGACGAGCGCCACGCGCGCACGGTGAGCGAAAGCACATCTCCGACACGCGTCGGCAGCATACACAAGTCTTTCTTGAGAAGAGCAACCAACAGGTTTCTCCATCTTTTATGTCGCTTTCTCCCGGGCGCCACAACCCTGCGTCCATTCCTTCATCGCCTCCGAGGAATGAAAATCGGTAAGGATGTGTGGATCGGGGACGATGTTTATCTCGAAAATGAATATCCGGAATGCGTGGAGATTCACGACGGCGCGATGATAGGCCTGAGATCGACGATCGTCGCTCACACGCGCGGTGCTGGAAAAATCATCATAGGCAGAGATGCTTTCATCGGCGCCGGTTCCACCCTGGTGACGACTGGAAACCGCCCTTTGATCATTGGAGAGGGGGCAGTTCTCATGGCTTCCTCTTTGGTAACTGGCAACATCGCGCCGCACACGTTATACGGACGCGATGCTGCAAAACCCCTTGCCCGAGTCACGAAACCGTTTACCGCCAGCACGACTTACGAAGAATTCATGTCGACACTTCGCCCACTATCTCGCTGATTCCCGTTAGCACGAATGAAACCTGAGCCCATACTCCTGCACTACATTCGACCGACACCCGATGACGTGTGTCTCAGCCGGTTGATCGATTTCTTCGGACTTGATTGCAGGACGATGGACAAGTCCGGCTTTGACGCAGAATTGGATGGAGCGGAAGACCATGATCTGTGCATCCTGGCGAGCGCAACGACCATGGAGCGGTGGTGCCAAAATTTCGGCGACAAGGCCGGTGCTCTCTCCAGGTTGCAGCAGAAGGCTTCTCTGCTCTTCGTCTATGGCTTTGCGCCAGAGATGGCGCGAGTACACCTGGCGGCTACCTTGAGCGGCGGCACGATAGAAGACATACGCAAGCTTACACGTACCGACGTTGGCTACGAGGTAAGCTCTTCAAAGCCGGAAATCACAAGAGAATTCTCGGGGCTTTCATTTGGTTGCGTCCGCAACAGCACCGATTTTGGTTTCGTATGCTCAGCGAATTCCCGCAACATGGTTCCCCTCATAACGATAGCGGGCATGCCACTGTGGGTTGTTATACAGAAGAATCACTGCAAAACATTTCTGCTGGCGTGCAACGCTATTGCCGATATCCAGGAACAGGTCAATGAGATTGATCCGGCAAGATATTTTTCTCGCCTGCTTCCGGCAGCTATGTTTCTGCGGTCGGCTTTTGAAAAACAGTGCTGGCACAGCAAATACTGCTTTGGAAACTTAATTATTGATGACCCACCCCTGAAGCGATCCTATGGATATCTGAACTACCGGAATCTGGTATCCAAAATGGACAGGTACGGATTTGCGAGTACGATCGCCTTCATTCCCTGGAACCACACACGAACCCACAAGGAGGTAACGCAACTCTTCCGGGAGCGTCAAGACAGATTGTCTCTCTGCGTACATGGCTGCGATCACACTACAGCGGAATTCTCGTCCACGGATCTGGCCGTACTCAACTCCAAAGTGCAGTTAGCATCAGCAAGGATGAATAGTCTTCACCGGCAGAACGGCCTGTCGTATTCGAAAACAATGGTGTTTCCGCAAGGGCGATTCTCTACCCAGGCATTAACGGCTCTCAAATCCCACAACTATCTCGCGGCTTTGAATTCATCTGCATCCGTTGCCGGTTCTGGCCCCGATGGATCCCTCACCGTTGCCGATTTCTTAGGGCCGGCGATCACGAGATATGAAGGCTTCCCGCTTTTCTTGCGCCGGTATCCAAGCGGCTTAGAGCAGTTTGCGTTTGATCTATTCTTTGGGAAGCCGCTGTTTGTTGTTGAACACCACGGTTACTTTAGAGACGGCGGTGTGCGTTTGGCGGAATTCATCTCCCGGCTGAACTCGTTTGAGAGACTCGAATGGAGCGGATTGCACGATATCATGACCAAGAGTTATCTCGAAAGCGAATTACCCAACGAGATCACCGCCTGCACTCTCCAAACGAACCATCACGTCATTGAAAACCACGCCGAAAATGACCGGACATTCATCGTTACTAAATTTGAGCCTCGCGGCGTTCCGATTGAGAACGTTCTAATCAACGGCCAGACCGTTAAGTTCACAGTAGAAGAAGATATGCTCGGATTCGCAACACGAATTCCAGCGCTCTCGTCCACCGTGGTGAACATCGTGTACAGGAACTTGTTGCCGCGGGCAAAGCCGGCACAAGGATTTGCCAGCCGAAGTCGCGCATGGACGCGCCGTATGCTATCCGAGTTCAGAGACAACGTTCTGTGCCGGAGTGACCTGCTGCTTGCCAGTGTTCAGGCTTTACACCGCGGATTTTCCGGCCGCAGCGCCGTAGCACCGACCACCCAGGATCATGTATCCCGCTAACAACAAGCCTCAAAAAGAACACCCTGGTTACGTGCTTTAGAGACTCAACAATGGGGCTTCGACAGATTTACAAACGTCTCAGAAAGATAGGCTGGCGCTTGCCGATAGGCACGGACAATGACGTGCCCAATCCGAATCAGGTTTTTGAATCTGGCAACGGCGTCACGGCATGTAACTGCGAACAAGGTAACGGTTTGGAACGGCGATTCGATGTGCCTGTTGCAGTGAATGGCCAGGGGGAAGCATCATCCGCTTCCCTGCAGCCGAAAACAAGAATCGGTGCGGACGCCATTACGCGAGCTAAGAAAGATTTTTGTGCAGATGATATCGCTCGCGGAATTTTAGGACGCAATTCGGGAGTGACCATCAGGAACGTCCTGGTTGTAGGGACGAACGGTTCCACACCGCTCAAGCGCATGGAGATACATTTTGAGGGTCCGGAACAAGTCCCGGCCTTCTTCAATTCATTGGCGACTGCTTTGAAAAGCAGCGGCGCCCAGTTCCATGCAGTGTGGACGGCGAGTATACCTGCGGCCGAAATCTGGCTGACATATCCCGTGAACGACGGAAAGAGAACATTGCTGTCTTGCGGAGGGCTGATCGGGGAGCAGGTGGCTCCAAGGACTGCTGCCGAGGCCGGCTCTCCACAAGAGTACACAGAATAATCGTTGCAGGCCATTTCACATTCAATAGGCGGGAGCCCGGAAGCTCGCATTTCGCGAGAATACGGCAGAGACAAATAAAGGACCGAATTTTATGAGCAGAAACTTCGAATTGATTCGCAAAGCAGATCATGCGATTCACGCCCACCGGGAAGCTGGATTGTCTGCACACTCGTTACCGCTCAGTGCACATACAGCAGAGGACAGGACGGCCGGCGAACAATCCACGGATTCAGACTTAGACATCGTCAACCTATGGCAAGCCATTATTCGACGCCGCTCCTGGATTTATTTTTGGATGATTACCATGCTGGCAGCCGCGGGGCTCGTCTGCTTTCTTATGACACCGCAATTCAAAGCTGAGTCGAAGCTGGAAATTCTCAAGCAGGACACCGGCGGTTTATCGGTGGGCGCGAACGGTGCGTCTTCGGATGGCAGCTCAGATCCACTCGATTTCAATATGACTCTGCAGACCCAGTTGGCGGTATTGAGCTCCGACGTTCTGGCCTGGCAGGTCATGAAAGAACTGAAACTGGTCGGTTCAGATGACGAGACTCCCGAGTTACCTCTCATTAGCACTGGCGCCACGCCGGAACCCAGCGAAACCAGTGGGCCACCACCCACCAAAGAAGCTGCTCGTGCTCTGAAGCGGTTCAAATCGAATCTCAAAGTCAAAGACATTTCCGGCACGCGGCTCATCTCGGTAAGCTACATGGACCCGGATCCAACTATGGCGGCTAAGACCGTCAACCAACTGGTCTCAGATTTTGTTGAATACAACTTTCAAGTCCGGTACAAGGCAACCACAAGGGCCACAGAATGGCTGGGACGCCAATTGGTCGACCTCAAGTCTCAGGTGGAGAAATCCCAACAACGTGCAGCTGAGTTACAGAAGGAGTCAGGAATCTTTGGCCAGGATGAGCACAACAATATTGTCCTGACCCGCCTGGAGCAACTAAATAACCAGCTTACCAGTGCCGAGGCTGACCGGGTCATCAAAGAAAACGTATACAAGCTTTCTCGCAGCGGGAACCCTGAACTCATTGCCGGCATGCTCGGCAGCCAGCCGGAACGGAACATGTCCGAGGCGGCCAACCCTGCGTCGCTGCTCAATAGCCTTCGCCAGCAGGAGGCCACGTTGAGCGCGGAATACGCGGATGCCTCAGCTAAGTATGGTCCCGCCTATCCACGGTTGATCCAGATCAAGGAGAAGCTCGGCTCTGTGCGCTCTTCCATTGCAGCGGAGCTTGGCAAGGTGGCGGCGCGGGCGAAAAATGAATACGAATTAGCTGCCGAGCGCGAAGGCGCTGCCCGAAAAGCATTTACCGAGCAGAAGGCAATGGCGGCGCAGATGAACGACAAAGCAACCGACTTCCTGATCGCAAAACACGAAGCTGAATCGGGCCGGGTACTTTACGAGCATTTGCTGGAGAAACTCAAGGAGGCTGGAGTATTGGCGGGTTTGCATTCGAGCGCCTTTCACGTTCTTGATCCGGCCAAAGTTCCCGCTGTTGCGGACAGGCCCAATGTGCCGCTCTATCTGGGATTTGGCGGCCTGGCCGGACTGTTTCTTGGGCTGCTCAGCGTTTTTGTCGTCGAAGCCGGGGATCGCAGTATGCGCGATGTGCGAGCCATTGAGATCACGACCCATTGGCCAGTGTTGGGGGTAATTCCGGATGCCAGATTGATCCCTAAGGCTGGGTTAAAAACCTTGAAAGCGACCCTGCGGGAGGCTCCGAAAGGCGCAAGCCGAGACGTTTTACTTCTGGGCTTCGGTAATCCTGTTGTAGCAGAAGCGTTCCGGTCGGTGCGAACGTCCTTATTGCTGTCGAGGCTCGACGAGTTCTCCAAAGTTCTCATGGTCACCAGCGGCATGCCACAGGAAGGAAAAAGCTTCGTTTCGCTGAATCTTGCCGCCGCGTTTAGCAACAACGGCGCCAAGGTTTTGTTGGTAGATGCGGACCTGCGACGTGGAACCCTGAGCCGAGTGCTGAACCAGCAATCAGCAATGGGCTTGACCGATGTGGTTCGAGGAATACCAAAAATTGATTCACAGCTTTCTCCGAGCCAAACCCTCTTCGGGGCTTTGGAGCCTTCGTCCGCATACCAGCAAATTGAAGAAGTTCCGGGTCTCACGTTTATGCCGTCGGGCAACTGCTCTCCTCATGCATGTGAGTTTCTGGGGTCACAGCAAATGAGCACAATCATCGAGAGTTGGCGTGATCAGTTCGACTATATAGTGATCGATACTCCTCCCGCGGTGCCGGTTACCGACGCTGTGGTTCTTTCCCGCAAAGTTGACTCCGTCATTGTCGTCGTTCGTTTTGCAGTTACCACTCAGCCATGCATCCAGCGAACGATCCGGCTACTCAAAGACGTGCAAGCGCCGCGACCCGGAGTGCTGGTGAATGCAATGGATCTGCGTTCTCCCGAGTATTACCACTACTACGGATTTTATGGCGTGTATGGCCAGGACAATCCGAATTCGCGGTTGCCCGGGCCCGCTCCCTCGCAACCAACCTAGGAAACATGGAAGGAAAAAGCATATGAAATACTCCTTGAAGACATCTGTCCGGGTCGGACTCCTGCTTGCCCTTATGCACGTCGCAGTAAGCTCACCCATAGCTCGCGCAGAGCAGGATCCAGGAAAAAGCCAACCATCACCGACTAAAGAAATGCCCGTCGCCATAAAGATCGCCGCCGGCGATCTGCTACACATAAGTGTTTTCGACGTCCCGGAAATGACGCAGGAGGTTCGCGTAGGGGCGAATGGGAAAGCACAACTGGCCCTGATCGGGGAGATCGCTTTAGCGGGATTGACTGGGGAGGAGGCTGAGGAAACAATTGCAAACGAACTTCGCAATCGAAAATTGCTGGTCAGCCCACAGGTCAATGTCCTGGTGAAAGAATTTTCCAGCCAGGGTGTTTCCGTAATGGGAGAGGTGCAGCATCCTGGCATTTACCAGGTACTCGGCTCGCGCACCCTGCTCGATCTCATCTCTATGGCAGGTGGCCTCACGAATGTGGCAGATACCCGAATCACCGTAAAACGACGCGGTGGAGCGCAAGAGGAAGTCGTGGCCAACTTGAAGACTGATGACGCCAAGACTTCCCTTGCCAGTAATGTTCAGGTCTACCCCGGAGATTTGATCGTGGTACCACGGGCAGGAATCGTGTATGTCCTGGGTGACGTAAATCGTCCGGGGGGTTTTGTAATGCAGGACAGCGGCAAGATCACCGTGCTGGAAGTACTGGCACAAGCCGGGGGCGGAAGCAAGACCGCGTCCTTGAGTAAGTCTGTTCTGATGCGCAAGAATGCGCAGGGATATGTAACGACCAAGCTGGACCTCGGCAAAATAGAGCGTGGGCAGGAACCCGACCAGGAGCTACACGCGAACGATGTTGTTTTTGTCCCCGGCAATAAGCTCAAGGGAGTGCTGAGCAACACTCAGAGCATCGCCACCTCGATCGGGAGCGCCTCGATTTACGCTGTTGTTCATTAGATATAAAGTGTTTCGATTCCGTCCAGTCGTCGATCCTGCCTCTCAGAATTGTTTCACTAATGGTCGCATCCACCCCTGACACGCGCTGGCGGGCATCATTGCGGAAATTGTTGCGTGAGAGCGTCAGTTCTCACCTTATGCGGAACGCAACGTGGATGCTAAGCGGTCATGGCCTTCAATTACTGGGGAGGATTGGATATTTCATCATCATTGCGCACGTTCTGGGACCATCCGGGTATGGAAGTTTTGTGGCCTGCACCGCCTTGATCGGAACGATGTCGCCGTTTGCCTCCTGTGGAACCGGGCACGTCATGATCAAGTACGTAGCCCGGGATCGCAATGTGCTGGCAGCCTATCTGGGCAACGCGCTTCTTGTAACGGCGGCCTCGGGATCGGTCCTGACGCTGTTCGCGCTGGTTCTCAAGCCCTACGTGCTTCCGGCGTCTTCCACATTCGCAATGTTGATTGCGGTGGCGAT